>CAZLDQ010000257.1:0-7350 GCA_964558295.1 uncultured Planctomycetaceae bacterium
CGGCATGCACGCCAGCCCCTACAAGGGCTTTAGCGTCGAGTTTGCCGAGCATCGCGAATACACGATGGGCGACGATCCTCGCCACCTGGACTACAAGATGCTTGCCCGCACCGAGCGGTTGTATATCAAGCAGTACGAAGAAGAGACGAACATGCGGGTCCAGATCCTGCTGGACGTCAGCGGATCGATGGGCTACAGTTACGAGACGAAGGTCACCAAGTACGACTACGGGGCCTGCCTGTCGGCGATCCTGGCTTACCTGATGACCCGCCAGCAAGACTCAGTGGGCCTGACGACCTTCGACACGCAGATCCAACTCGACATGCCGGCGCGGAGCTCGCCGCGGCATTTCAACGAGATGATGCGGCAGTTGGAGGCGATTAAGCCCGGTTCGGAAACGGGTATCGCCGAAGTGCTCCACAAGCTGGCCAACCGCTTTAAGAAGCGTTGTCTGATCGTGTTGATCAGCGACCTCTACGACGACCCGGACGAAGTGATGCGAGCGTTGCACCACTTCCGCCACCGGAAACACGAGGTGATCGTGTTCCAGGTGTTCGACAAGGCGGAGATCGAATTCCCATTCCACGACGTGATCTCGTTCCACGACCTGGAGACCAGCGAGCGAATCCAGATCGACCCGGCCTACGTGCGCGACGTCTACCGGGAGCAGATCGACGCGTTCATCGAGACGTACCGGCGTAACTGCCGTGAAAGCAACATTGACTACGTGCTGACCGATACCTCGATTCCCTACGACTTTATGCTCTCACGGTACATTGCCAAGCGTAACCGGCTATGACCTTCGGCGTCCCCCTATTTCTGATCGCAGCATTGGCAGCGGCCATTCCGGTCGTCTTGCACATGATCCATCGCCAGCAAGCGAAGGATCTGCCGTTCAGCACGTTGCGATTCCTGAAGATCAGCGCCGAAAAGACGCGCCGCCGCCGGCGGATCCATGACGTGCTGTTGATGCTCCTGCGTGCGACTCTGCTGGTGCTCATCGCCGTCGGCCTGTCGCGGCCGGCACTGACTAATCTCCATTCACTCCTCGGCGGGCACAATTCGGCAGTGGCGATCGTTCTCGACAATTCGGCGAGCATGGGCATGATCGACCACGACCGGGTCCGTTTCGAGACGGCTCGGGGGGCTGCCATGCAGATCATGGACCACCTGGGCGACGGCGACCAGGTGGCCTTGTGGCTCACCGGCGGTCCACGACTCCCCGACATGGGCAAGCTCGATCGGACCCACGACAAAGTGATCCAGATGCTCAATCAGGCCAGCGTCTTCTACCAGAAGGCCGACCTGGCCGGAAAAGTAGCCGAAGCCCAGAAGCTTCTGGCCAAGGCCGAGGCCGCAAACAAGCAGCTTTTCGTGATCAGCGACATGCAGAAGCTTTCCTGGGAAGGGCTCAAGCGGAAGGCGGACCCGTCGGCCGCAGACAACGCCGGCAAGCATAGTGACGAGGACAACAAGCTGCGAGACATCCCGATCATCCTGGTCGACTGCCATCGGGCGCCCAGACCGAATGTCGCTGTCACTGGGGTGGACTTGGAGGCGGCTGTACCGGTGGCCGGACTGCCGATCAAGGCCGTTGCCGAGGTATTCAACACGTCCTCGGTGGCCCAGCAGCGACACTTGGAGCTGTATATTGACAGCAACAAGGAAGCGAGCAGTCCTGTGCTAAGCATTCCACCAGAAGGGCGGATGAAGTATGCGTTCAACTTCAGCTTCAAACGGGGCGGGCTGCACCAAGGCGAGGTACGGCTGGTCGGCGACGACGGCTGCAAATATGACGACCGGCGGTTCTTCTCGATGGAAGTAAACCAGGGGATCCCCGTGGCTGTCGTCAAGCAAGAGAGCCACGAGATTCCGTACCTGGAAGACACCTATTATGTGGAACGGGCCCTTTCGCCGGCGAAGAGTGCCGGTTGGGCCATCACAACCACCCCGCTGGTAGCCAGCGACCTGGCCAGCGAACCGTTGAGCCATTATACGGTGATTTTCTGTGTGAATCTCAAAGCCCCAGAGCCGGCTGTGGCTGAACGATTGCGGGCTTACGTGGCCGGAGGGGGCAATCTGGTGTGGATCTGCGGCGACAACGTCGAAACGGCTGCCTACAACCAGATCAACGAGCAGAACCAGAAGCAATTGCTCCCCACGCCGCTTGTGGATATCCGCACGCCGGACACGGCGACCGGCCGCGACAGTTGGAATATCAGTTTCCTGGACAAAAGGCATCGGGCCCTTACGCATCTGGTCGAACCCGACTCGCTCTACAAGTCGGTGCTCGTCTACAAGCATGTGCGTATGGACACAAAGGCAGCGGCCGATGCGTGGGTCATGGCCCGGCTGGACGACGGCGAGCCGCTGCTGGTGGAACGCAGGGTAGGGCTGGGGAGGGTGACGCTGCTGGGCACCAGTGGGCATGTGGGCTGGACCAACTTCCCGTTGCGGCCGATCTTCCTACCGCTGTTGGCCCGGCTGACCTTTGAAATGGCCGGAGCCGAACAAACCCGGCACACGGCCCTGGCAGGGTCGCCGCTGGTCGTTCCCTTTGACCGAGACATCCGGCCGATGGCCGTAGAAGTACAGCCGCCTTCGGGAGCCACGATCCGCGTGGCCACGGTGGACAAGGACGGACGCCGACAGGAAGCGTTCCGCTATGCGGACACCTACGATATCGGCATCTATCTGCTGCGCATGCTCGAGGCGGTCCGTCCGATGCAGGTCGTCTTTGCGGTCAACGTCGATCCGGAGGAGTCTGAGCCCGAGAAGATCCCCCGGGAAGAACTCCAGAAGCAGTTCGGCCAGATTCCCTTGGTGTTTGCCGAGGATCCGGAGGACATGAGCAGCGTGTTCAAGCTGCTCCGGGAAGGGCGGAGCTTGTGGAGCACCGTATTGACGGTCGTCTTGATCGGCTTGGTCTTTGAGACGTTGATCTCCAACCGGCTGACGCCCAAGCCGAAGGACGACGAGCTGAGAAACATCGCGCCCGGGATGCGGCGACTGGTCAAGAAAGGACCGGGGGGGATTTCGTGGTCAAGGTGAGTGAAAGGGGTGTCAGTGGAGAAAGAAAGGGACGGAAGGAAAGAGGAAATTAGGGAGGTGGGATGAAATTCGGGCAACCCGTACTACAGGCTCTTCTCCTCTGCCGTATTTCCCCTTCCCTCTTTTTCCTTTTGCCTTCGTTCATACCCTTTGCTCTTTCAACTCCCGGGACGCCTTATCCCGACGAGCCGCGTAGAGTTCGGAAGACGCCGATGGCCAGGGTCAGGACCGTCAGCGGCAGCACGAAACCAAGCATGACCCACTGGAAGGTCATTACCTGGGCGCCAACGGCATCCAAGACGAGAAACCCGAGATAAGCAAGATAGTAGGCGACGAACAGGGCCCCTTCCCATCGCGAAATCAGGTGTCCGGTGAACACGATCGGCAATGTGGCGACGGCCACGGCGATCATGATCGGGATGTCGAACCACAGGGCGGCCGGCGCAACGGCGATCCCCTCAGGGGTCACCAAGGCGGCAAGTCCGAGCACGCAGAGGATGTTGAATAGATTGCTTCCCACCACGTTGCCCACGGCAATGTCGCGTTCGCCTCGAAGGCTGGCAACCACCGACGCGGCAACCTCCGGCAGGGAAGTGCCCGTGGCGAGAATCGTCAAGCCGATCACCAGTTCACCGACGCCAAGCAGCCGGGCAATAACCACCGAGCCGTCAATCAGCCATCGCGAGCCAAGGCCCAGAAGGCCCAGGCCGATGAAGATGAGGATCACATGTCCGATAACGTGCCCCCTGGCTTCTCGCTCATTGACATCCTCCAAATTCGGTTCGAGCTTAGCCTTCAAGCTGTCTCGACGGCTGGCGACGACGGACCAAACGGTGTAGAGCAGCAGCAAACCGAACAGAAAAAGACCGTCATAGCGTCCGATTGAGCCATCCATCGCCAGCAGCAGCAGGAGCACGGAGGCAAGGATCATCAAGGGAACGTCCCAGCGGATCAACTGTACGGAGACCACCAGGGGGGCAATCAGCGAGGAAAGCCCGAGGATGAAGAGGATATTGAAGATATTGCTGCCCACGACATTGCCAACAGCCAGATCAGCTTGTCCAGCATAGCTCGACTGGAGCGTGACCGCCAACTCCGGCGCGCTGGTGCCAAAGGCAACGACGGTCAGCCCGATGACCAGGGGTGACACTCGGGCGGCAGCGGCAAGGCGAGACGCTCCGCGGACCAGCATTTCGCCACCAAAGGCCAAGAGCACGAAACCAGCGACGATCGAAACGACGGAAACCAGGAGTTCAGGCATCGGCAGTCCTTCGGAGAGGGGTTACCGATGATAGCATTGGCAACCCGACGATCCCCCAATCTACCCGCCCGTAGCCGGATGGGCAAGTCCGCCCTATCGCTGCCTGACGGACACTTGTCCACTCAGTCCTTCTTGTACCAATCGTAGGTGCCTTGTTTGTAGGTCTCCACCTGTCGGTCGAACGAATCTCGGTTGTAGCGGTAGACGTCATCAATGATGTTTTGTTTGTATCGCTGCGCTTCGATCATCGGCTGATAGATGTTGGCATCACCGCCAAAGGCCGAAACCGGCATTGATTGCTGCTGGCCGCCGGTGACCGCGGGTGGATTGTCCATGGTCTGCGCGATCGGATAGACAGCCAAACAGAACAAGAAGAATAGCACGACCAGAGTGACGGCGGCGACCGGCACGGCCCGTTTCGGATCTTGGCGGACAAACTCGCGAACGTGCGATGGCCGATTCCGCCAGGGCCGGTAGAGCCAGAACACGAGTTGGTACGCCATCGCTTCGAGCGCCCCGAGCCCTTGGGGAATCTGGTAGTCTGGGTTCATGGGATCTACCGATGGCTTCTCAGCGGAGATGGTTGCGTTTGCCTCGGTCGGAAGCGGCGGGGGAACATTTTGTGAGGGCGCAGTGGTCGGCAACGGAGGGGGACCGTCGACTTCAATCAACACTCCCTCCAAGGCAGCAATCAACTCCGGGATCTCACTGAGCGGACGCCAGCGGTCCATGGCCTTGCACCAAGCCAGCGTCTGTCTGGTAATTTTTCCTTCCTGAACGTGAGCTCGAATCGCTAACTCGTCCAAAGGGCCAACCGATTCGCCATGAATGCCAAAATAATAGGTTTGTTGCATGCGAGTTATCTCCAGAACCGCCGGGGGCTATTGTTCAACTCTAGGTTGATATGTCGGGATAAGCTGCTGATTTACCGGCCCCGTCCGGTTACTCCCACGGCTGTCTTCGGCCGAGATTGGCCGTTATCTTCGGCACAAACATCACTGGCAGACGCTCAAGCCATTCTGGTGTCCGAAGAACAGCTCATCCGGATTCGCAATCGTTTTGCCGACGCCAAAGCCGAATCTTAAAGGAGGGAGTAAAGCTGGCAATGCACCTATCAGACGACTCGCCTACCATCCCCACCAAAGGGCCGTACGGCAACCAAATCGTTGACGTGTGTTTTCACGCTCGCTAGACTGACATTACGTTTTGACGTGTGCATTATCCTCGCTCTGGGGGAGTATAGGGAGGGCGACTTGTCTTTCTACTCGCGGAGGAGCACACATGAAGCTCGAATTTGCCTCGTCCGGTCCTCGCCGCTGCGCTGCGGCATTCACGCTCGTCGAATTGCTGGTCGTCATCGCAATCATTGGAATTTTGATCGCCTTGCTGCTGCCAGCCGTGCAAGCCGCACGGGAGGCAGCGCGACGGTCGCAATGTACGAACCATCTTAAGCAGCTTGGGCTGGCACACCACAACTACCACGACACGCATCGAGTCTTAGTGTTCCGAAAGGGGGGATCTTCGACATGCGGTTCCTCGCCCTACTATGCCGGGAACTGCGGCCGCTTGAGTGGTTTTATTCCCCTGCTCCCGTTCTTGGAACAGGCCCCATTGTACGCAAGAATCCAGGCGGGGGACTCGGCGGCGGGCATTGCCCCTGGGGGACCGGCTGGTTGGAATGGGTGGAGCGTCTGGGATATTTCGCCCCCGACCTTGGTCTGCCCGTCCGACACGACGCCGCGAGGCTGGAGCAGCACGACCAGCCTTCCGTTCAATAACTATGCCTTTTCCGTTGGCGATCAGGTCGAGGGAATCACGGATTCGACCAATCCCCGCGGCGTTTTCGGGCAAGCACGCTGCACCCGCTTCGCTGACATTACCGACGGATTAAGTAACACGATCATGATGAGCGAGCGTTTGAAGGCCAACTTCGCCCCACAAACGGGCACGGGAATCGCCCACACCCTGGGAACGAAGATCGGCATCACCGGAGGCATCGACGCGCCACAGTTGTGCCTTGCCGAAACAGACGGACGTTTCTTCACCAGTAGTGGCCAAGTACGAGGTTATTTCGGGACGCGATGGACTGACGGCCAGGGCGAACGTGTCGCCTTCAACACCGTGTTACCCCCCAACGGTCCCAGCTGTACCTGTGACAACAACACCTACGCCGACGCAAACAGTCTCATCATCCCCCCTTCCAGCCGTCACCCTGGTGGTGTAAATGGCTTGATGTGCGATGGCTCGGTGCATTTCTTCAGCGAAACGATCGATACGGGGAACCTAGGCGTGAAAGCACCGTCCAGCGGCGCAAGCCTTTATGGCGTTTGGGGAAAGTTGGGATCCAAAAATGGTGGCGAGCCGGTAACGGTACCGTAGAGCCTGTTCCAAAACCGAATCGTTTGCGGTATCCTGACGGCCTGGAACTGGCGTCGAACCAAGTTCATCGCACCGTTGGAACAGTTCTTTACCTGAAAGAGGGAGATCATGCCACACACCTTGCGGGTTCCTGTCTCGCTCGCGTTAGGCACACTGCTGCTGGCCGTCGGGGGCTGTAGCGGAAAACAGGACGCCGACCGACCGGCGACCTATGCGGTCACCGGCACGGTTACGCAGAATGGCAAACCGATCGAGGGGGCAATGGTCAAGTTTGAGCTAACCAATGGCTCGCGCAGTGCAGTCGGCAAGACCGACGCCAATGGCGTGTATACGCTAACCACATTCGACCCGAACGATGGTGCCTTGGCCGGCAGCTACCGGGTGTCAATCCTCAAATACGAAACGCCGCCCCCGCCGCCGGCAACCAGCCCAGCGGAATACGTACCGCCGGAGATGCAGCCCAAGCCAATCCCCCCCAAGAATCTGTTGCCAGCGAAATATGCCGACGGGAAGACGTCAGGCCTGACGGCAACCGTAACTGAAAGCGGCGAAAACAAGTTCGACTTCAACCTCCAATAGCCGCCTATCGTGATAGACGGAAGCCGGGTTCCCGTGCAAACGTCCCCGGGCTATCCGCCAACCAACGGCAGGTAGAACAT
>CAZLDQ010000258.1:0-7259 GCA_964558295.1 uncultured Planctomycetaceae bacterium
GGGTTGGGATTGGGGTTGGCCTTTGCGGTCGATGCAAGAGACTATCGGCAATCGACACCAACTACCGACACTCAACAAGAAGCTCTACTCCGCCACGATCTCGCGCACGAATCGCACCTTCGGCTTGCCCTGCGCCGCACCGCCGGTGACTTTTTCCGCCATATAGCGTTTCCGTTCCCGGCCGTCGCGGAAGTTGTCCCCCTTTTGCAGAATGGGGCGTGTCTCGGGAATCCCACCAAACGCCCGCGAGCCTGCGGCCTGACAGGGGAACCAGTGTCCCTTGCCTTCTTTGTCCACTAGGTAGAACTCGGGATAGCAATGCCCTGGCACCCAGACCGTCCGAGCCGGAATGTCGCTCGCCCGGCAGATGGCTATAAACAACGAGGTCAACTCTTCGCAGTCGCCCGTCTCGTCGCGCAACGCGGCCAACGCCCCCTTGATCGGCCCGTTCTCATACTTGACCTTCTCCCGGACCCAATCGTAGATCGCCTCGACCCGTTGCCATGCCTTGTCCTTGTCCGTGCCGATCTGCTTGGCCAAGGCCTTGATCTTCGGGTTGTTGCTCTCGATCAAGGGGCTGGGGGCCAGGTAGGGGCGGACCGTCTTGTCTAACTTCCGCTTCTCCGGAAGCTCGTAAATGTCGGTATTGTCCGGCGGAAGCTGTTCGCTCCGCCGCACCTCAAACGTCACCAACGCCTTCACCTCGCGACTGGCCGGTAGATTGGGGATCGTGACAATCATCTGCTTGACCCCTTCAATCGACTCGTAGCTGATCCGTGCCAGCGGTGAAATGTCTTCATTGACCACGACTACCTGTTGCTCCGGCCAGTCAACCGGCACCGGGATCGTCCCCACCAGATCGCTGCACGGCCCCCCTTCGGCAATGACAATCATCCCCGCCCGCCACCGCTGTGTCGTCGTTTTGCCCAGCTTCACCCCTTGCTCATCCCCCGCCTTCTTGAACTGGGCCCAAGCAGCGTTCGACACACAGAGCCACAAGACCAGACAACTGAGGAGCCAGCGAACGTGCACAGTGGTTACCCTCCGCCAACAAGAGTTCCCCAAACAGCCATATTTCTCTATTGTAAATCGAAACGAGCCCGTCGCGAGCGCAAAAACGCCCTTCCCGTGTCTCCACGGAAAGAGAAGCCATTGCCGACCGCCAACCGATCGGATGAAATGTCCGTAGATTCCCTGTAATCCCTGCAATCGTCAAAAGGAACGACCATGAGCGAACCGTGGCCCACCCCCCAAAAGATCCTGGAGATGGCCGGTGGCTTTCGGGCAGCGTGCGTCCTTGGCGCAGCGGCCGAGTTGGACCTGTTCTCCTTGCTGGCCGACGTCCCTCTGGCAGCCGAAGAGGTCGCCGAACGACTCTCGGCCGATCTTCGGGCAACGCGCATGCTCTTGGACGCCGTAACCGCACTGGGACTGCTCGACAAACAGAACCAACGCTATGGAGTCCCCGAGCCGCTGGTGCCGCTTTTGTCCAGTAGCGGCTCGCGCACGTTGCTGCCGATGCTCCGGCATCAGTTGAACATCCAGCGCAACTGGGAGCAGTTGGCCTGGGTGGTCAAGTCGGGCCAACCGGCCGAGCGCCGGGCGAGCATTCGGGGGGCTGAAGCCGATCGAGCAGCCTTCGTGGCCGCCATGCACAGCATCTCCGGTCCCGTGGCCGACACAGTCGTCGGGCAGCTGATGCCGGTGGAGTGCACTCATCTGTTGGACGTGGGAGGGGCCTCGGGCACCTGGACCTTGGCCTTCCTCCGCGCCCTACCCCAGGCCACTGCCACGCTGTTTGATCTCCCCGACGCCATCGAGCAGGCCCGGCACCGCTTCGAGGGGACCGAATATGCTGATCGGATTCAACTCGTCCCCGGCAACTTCTATGTCGACGAGTTACCCCACGGCGCCGATTTCGCCTGGGTCAGCGCAATCGCCCATCAGCACGACCGCGAGCACAACCGTGCGCTTTACGCCAAAGTGTTCGCCGCCTTGGTCCCCGGGGGCCGGATCGGAATTCGCGATATCGTCATGGAACCCAATCGCACCGCCCCCCTCGACGGCGCCTTGTTTGCCATCAACATGCTCGTGGGCACGGAGACCGGCGGCACCTTCACGCTCGAAGAGTTCGCCGAAGACCTCCAGGCGGTCGGCTTCACCAACGTCGAACTGCGGATCAAATCGTCCGACATGAACTCCGTCGTGTTGGCCCAGAGACCGTAGCGACGGGCAGCCGTCATCGTTGCCTGCCACAATATCGCCCGGCACAAAGGCCGCGGCCAATCGAGTCATGGGGTATCGTCGTCAACGCCACGTTGCAAGTCGGCCGACCGAAAGTGATTTCTTCAACGGGCTGTTAGACATCTTGCCTGAGGTGTACTGTGCAGCCCCCACGGCCAGGCAGGATGCTTGGCTTACAACATACAAGCGGAACGCCGCAGATGGCGTTCCCTACAGGCGTACGGGTGTTTGCATTGGTTTCTCCCTCTGCTTCGTGCTATGGGCCTTCGCCCACGCTTTGAAAGTCTCATGGAGCCGTTCCAAGAGAAGGACAAATCGGGGGCCGGGGATCGGGGCAAAATCGTCGGTGAAGACGTGGACCTGTCCGGTGCGCACCGCCTCAACGCCGGATAGGGAGTTCCAATCGTTTCGGAGAGTCTCGACGTCGTCGGCCTGCCAGGAAGCCAGTTCGACGATCACCTCGGGATTAGCGTGGAGGATGCCTTCACTGCTGACCACGGGGAAGGGGACCTGTTCGTCGGCAAACACATTCTGCCCACCAGCCATCGTGATGAGCCGATTGAGATAACCGTCCGGTCCGGCGACATAGCAGTCGGTGATTCCTCCGGTGCCGCGGGTGCGATCAATGCAGAGCATCACGCGCGTGGGCGGAAGCGAAGCGGCTGCGCGTTGCACGGCGTCCATGCGCAAACGGAGGCGAGCCACGAGCGCCTTGGCCTCGGTTGCCCGATGGCAGCGGTCGCCGATCGTGCCGATCGACTCCAGAATTCCCTCGAGACTCTTGTGCGAAACAACCAGCCGGTTCAACCCCAATTCCCGCAGTCCTGGAATCGCTTGGTCATGTTCCTGGAGCATGACGACCAGGTCGGGGTGCAGGGCAACGATCCCCTCGAGGTTTGGATCCAGAAAGCCGCCCACCTTGGCCTTTTCGCGAACCTCGGGAGGATAAGTACAGTAGCGGGTTACGCCGACGACCCGCTCGCCCAGGCCGAGGGCAAAAAGCGTCTCCGTAATGCTCGGGGCCAAGGAGACGATCCGCCGGTAGTCGGCAGCTCGGGCCGTGGTCTGCGAGGCATTCCCGTGGAGGGTTCGCGGCAGTAGGCTACGGGCCAGATAGCTGCCGGCGAACACCAGCCCCACCAGGAGGGCCGCGGCGAACTTGCCTTGTCGGATCACCCCTTCCCTCCTCGCTGCACACTACATTGCCTGCGGCTGTCACACCCGCGTGCGACGGCGATACCACATTAGCCCCACAGCCCCGAGCCCCACGAGCAGGAGCGACGACGGCTCCGGCACCGAGGCGGGGAATTCGCCAGCCAGGAAATCCGCGGCATTGAAGACGTAGAACTGGCTGGCGCCATACGTCATGACGAGGATTTGATCAAGGAGTGGGTTGTAGGCCAACGAACTGTATATGGTGTATCCCAGCAGGGCCTTGCCGATGTCGTAGGTCTCCGAAGTTCCGTTCGGACGAAACACGGTCACCCCTTCGTTGCCACCAACGAAGAGATAGCCGCGGGCGTCGAAGAACATCCCGGCCCCGCTGTTGTTGTTGTAATTGTCTGGGTTCAGCGGCGTTCCGTCTTCCCAGTCCAGCGTCTGGCCGAGGGCGTAGGCTTCGTCCACGGCGGCCGCCTCAAAGTATTTGATCAGCCCCCGGGTATCGCCGTAGCCGCTGCAGGCATAGAGGTTTCCGTTGGCATCAACGGCAATCGAAGCGCTGGCCCCCGGAATGTTGGCGATCACCTTCTGGGACATGCCCGTGGTCTCGTCGAAGACGCTCACATGACTCTTGGCATCGGTCATGTAGGTGTCGACCCCGTGGTTGATGAAGTACTTCGACGCCGAGTCAGGCATCGTCGAACGGGCCGAGACGGCGATCAGGTCGTAATGCCAATCGATGTCGCCAACCGGCTGGCTGACCGTACCGCCGTTGACCGGCATGCTGAACAACCGGCCGTTATGCCATTCTTCGCCCATGTAGATCTTCCACCCGCCGGCACCGTTGCCGATCAAGATCCGCGACCCGTCCTGGGAGAAGTTGATCGGCCCGGCGTCGGAACTGTTCGCATAGGAACCGCTGCCCGAGTCGTCGGGCACGCCGCTGATCTGGCCGATCTGTGTGAACTGGCTGCCGTTGACCTCGGTTTGCCGCCAGATTCCGATGCCGTCGTTGACGTAGAGCAATCCGTCCTGGTTGTAGCGGACGCCTACGAAAAACGAGTAGTCGCTGGACGTGGGGATTCCCGTAATGGTTGCCGCCGGGCTGGGCACAACCGGACCGGCGAAGGCGTTGACCGTCATGGCCGCCCACAGGCTGCCGATCAGGATCGTAAGTCGAGGCATGTTCATCGTTGAGGCTCCTTTCAGGTTGTTTTCAGGTTGTTTTCAGGGAGCCCCTCTCCCGCAAGCGGGCGAGGAGCGTTGTGTTGGGCATTCTCAGTCCAAGGCCGCTCCGTCGACCACGTCACGGCCAGCCCGGGTGCAAAGTGCACGGAGGACTGCCTGATCGACGGTTTCGCGCAGGAAGCGAACGGCACCGTCGCACAGCAGGATCTGCACACCGCCGGGATGGTCGCTCCACATTTCGTTGTCCTGGTTCGTGTTAGGACGGGTATGCTGGTCGAAGATGTTCTCCCCGTTGGCCCATTCGCCGTCCCAGGTCGATCCGCGTCCCGAGTCTTCGGTAACGACGATCGTGTTGGAGGCTCCGTCGTGGATTTTGGCTAGCGAAATCGCCTGTTCCCAGATCATCACGCCGTTGTTCGTGGCAATAACGTTGGGCAATTTGTGGCCGAACATCCCACCATAGTCCGTACAAGCCCGACCGTTGCGGCTGGTGTTCCCTTGTCGGTCGCTTGCCAACCGGCTGGTGCTCGGGCAGAGGTAGACCGGCAGCACCTGGCTGACCGCCTCGTGGTTCTGCGAATCGTCGTAGCGCAGATTGATGTCGTAGAGTCGGTAGACGTTCTCCTGTTCGAGAAACGGCAAGATCCAGGTGGACCAAGCCAGCCACTTGTCAGGCTTGTTGGCCTTTTTCATGCGGTCGGTACAGCCTGGCGGAAAGGTGGCGCAGGCCGCATGATAGTCGTGCAAGGCGATGCCAATCTGACGCAGATTGTTGGCGCACGTTGCCCGCCGCGCGCTCTCGCGCGCTGCTTGCACCGCAGGCAACAACAGGGCAAGCAACACGCCGATCACCGCGAGAACCACCAGCAGTTCCACGAGAGTGAACGCCGTGCGCTGTCGCAGTCCGTCTGGCCTCGCAAAGCATAAGGCTCGGACTCTCAGCACGCGGAAAGGAGTCGTATCAGCCATGGGACTCGGTTTGCGGCCGGTCGCAGGCGCAGCGCGAACGCAGTCCGACCGCGGACATGCCGATCGGCAGCGCAGCAGACAACGCAACCGTGACGACGGGGCTTCTAAGTAGCCATCCTCTTGGCAGGCCTCGTCCCACGCAAGGCACTGACATCCCGCATTGGTAGGTCTTCTGACTCCTGAGCCGCTTTCCCCGGCCTTCTCATCGCACAGGTGCGACAATGGCATCTAGAGTCGGGTGAAGCGATGTGCTCAGTCACAGCGGCGGGGACCGTCCCGGACTTGCACCGGGTTCCCTGTTCGTCGGCGCTTTGCATCAAAGCGGCCGACCACCAACGCACAATATCGTCCCACTATACACGCACAGGTTGGGTTGTCAAGACGCTTCGCTCAGCGTCGGCCTTTGGAGGGCTCGATGGCGAAGTCGCGCGTGGTTGCTTCGCGGGGGAAATCGACCCGGGTTTCATAGGGTGGAAAGAGAGCGGTGCCGACCGAGGAATCGCCGGCCGGAATGCCGTCAAATCCCATGATCCGCACTACGTAGGGGCCGCCGAGGATTCCCTTGCCAGGTTCGGTCTGATACTTGCCGTCCTTGATCTCAGCCATCGAGCCGGGGCCCGTATTTCCCCGGGAACCGTCGGGCTCTAGCGAGACTTCTCCAGCCGGGACCGGTTTACCGGCGTAGCTTACGGTCCCCGAAAGATCGTAGCGTGTCGGCCCGCTGGCCCCCGAGCAACCGGACAAGGCCAACACGACGGCAAGCATCACGAATCGCGCGGCGGTGGCTGCCCTGAGCATCCGGTTCATTACGGTAATCCTCCTGTGGGCTGGCCGTCGTCGCGGATGCCCATCTGCCGGTAAATGTTGATATCGATCGTCTCGCTGACAAAGTGGACCGACCCGTCGGCCAGACTGAACTGGCAGCCGCCGGGATGGAAGCTGCCGAACATTCGCGTCTGGTAATTGAGCGTGTCGGCATTGCCGCCGTGCTTGGCATAGGCGTTAATCTGTTGCATGGTGGCGGCCAGAATCAACGGCGTGCCGTAGGAAGAATCGAGTTTGGCCGCCGAAGCCCAACCGGTCACGATGCCGTCGCTGCGCCCGCCGGTCGTCAGGCAGTACTTCGTTTCACCGATGAGGAACACATTCGATGTGCCATCGGTAATGTCGCGGAATTTGGTTGCGGAGTTGTGGTAAAGAATGCCGTTGATGAAGAACACACGTTGCCCAGACTGACTGCTGCAATTGGGCGTTGCCCCTCCTCCCTGGACGCCGAAGTAGCAACCGTTGTTATTGTCAGGCCGGGAATTGGGGTCCGAGGGACACTGATAGGCGCTGTTGCCCTTCTTGAACTGGGTGTCGTTGACGGAAGCCCCAGGCACGTTCGACGAGGTGGTAAACGCGAGTCGCAAATCGAACTCCTTGAACCGGTTCATCTGCTCCAGATAGGGGAGGATCAACACGGTCCACGATGCACGGCCCGTGTTGCTGCCCCCGTTGCACCAGTCCGTGGTCGTATAGCTCACACTTCCGGCCGAAAGGGTACCGGGAGGCAGGCACTTGTGCGTGTCGTGGTAATTGTGCAGGGCTAAGTTGATCTGCTTGATCCGGTTGGTGCAGTCCATGCGCCGCGCGGCTTCCCGCGCTGCCTGGACCGCCGGCAACAACAGGGCGATCAGGATGCCGATGATGGCAAT
>CAZLDQ010000259.1:0-7236 GCA_964558295.1 uncultured Planctomycetaceae bacterium
CTCGACATTCCCCACGATATGCAAGTGGTTGTGGTCGATATAAACCACTTCTTGTGCTTCTTGATTGACAGCCGTGTACGGAATTGGCCAACCGACCCGGGTAGTCTCACTGAAGAAGATTGTGCATTTGTAGTGGGCATGATGCTGTTGAGCGGGACCGATCAACGGATAGACTCGCGGCGGATCGATGTAGTCGGCGATCGGTTCGATAATCATTCGAACGTTATTCCGCTGAATTTCGTGGAGCAATGGAACGCCCCCTTCAATTGGCCGCGCTTCTTCCAAGGCCCGCATCACTTCATCAGGCGACGGAGGGTCCAACGCCACCGCCGGCCCGCCCTCGGTGATCGGCCCCAGGATTGGCACCTTCTTGTACCGCTCCTTCACCCAGGCCTTATCCTCCAGTTCATCTTGGAAGTACGGGCTGACCGGAATTGGCCACCCGAGAAGGCCGAGATTTGGGCCGTAGGCAACGCGGATGCAGCCGGTTGACGACCCCAGGGAAATCAATACCAGGCCCAACAGGATGGCGGTAGCTCGCTTGTGCAACATGAATCAGGTACCTCGACTGATCAATCTATACGGAACGACAACCGGTCATATATCCGCTGTCGCAGAGGCTTTCTGCCTGCTTCCTCGCCAATTGCTTGGTGAAGAAGATGTTTAGTGTTATCGTGTCAAACTGTGCCAAACTTGCGGGTTTTTAAGGTCGCAACAGGTTTTTTGGCTGTGTCGAGATAGACAATCGCACAGGCAACAAAAAAAGCCCCCACACGAAGGGGTTCGTGTGAGGGCTTATCGAAACAGGTGGGTTAGCGGCCGCAGGGTCGGAACAGTCCCGAGAACCATCCCTTTGAGGAGCCATCGTCGAAGTCCAGGTTCCACCAGCCATCATGCCATTCCAGAGTCACCTTCCGCCAGCCGAGCGGGACCTGCGGGTAGGGGTAGAACGGTCCGATGTACGGCCAGGCGGTCGGGGAGTACTGCTTGGGATATGTCAAGGCTGCGTAGTTTGGGTAGGCTGCGTACGATGGCCAAGCATAGTTGGGCAGGTGTGGCTGGTCGTAGGCCGGCGGCATCATACCTGCGCCCATTGGTGCCGCGTACTGTGGAATCGGAGCGCCCGGTTGCTGACCGATTGGCACGGGTGCGCCGTTGGCATACGGTGTAGCGGCGGGCGCTGGTTGCGGCATGACTTGGGGCGCGGCTTGCGGGACGGGAGCCGGAGCTGGCTGCGGCATGGGGGCTTCCGCCGTCGGAACCGGTTGGGTGTATGCAATCGGAATCGGTTGCGACTGGATGATCGGAGCCGGGGTGGCTTGGGCGATCGATGGCTGGGCGAGTGCGGGAACCGGCTCGACGTTAGGCGTTTCGAGCGACACTTGGTTGACCGCAGGGGCTGGAGCGGGGGCGGGTCGATAGGCGGCCGCCAGCGCCGCTTTCTGATCGTGAGCCTGTGGCGCCCGCGAGAGCTTCTCTGGAGCCATGGCACCGGCGGCCTGTTTCAGCGCTAAGCTGAGGGGGAGTCGCGGGGAGGTTTGGGGTTCGACCTTCGCTTCTTCTTTTGGCTCAGCTTTGAGGTCGGCCTTGGGTGCTGTCGTGGGGTTGAAGGCCACCGTGGTGTTGGTTACAGTGGTGGGCGTGGTGTTCGGGCTCTCGCCAGCGACGGTCAGGTTGTTGACGACCCGCGTGACGCCAGGCGTTTGGAAGACCAGTTTTAGAGCGGTGTTC
Organism: uncultured Planctomycetaceae bacterium; assembly: GCA_964558295.1. Classification (GTDB taxonomy): domain Bacteria; phylum Planctomycetota; class Planctomycetia; order Pirellulales; family Thermoguttaceae; genus JBDKTH01. The sequence goes on from CAZLDQ010000259.1 coordinate 1,732, forward strand.
ATCTGCTCGTGGGTTGAGACTTGCCCACGAAGCCAAGCCGTTCCGTCCTGGAACTTTACGCCGATCTTGTAGCCGTGCAATTGACCGCTTTGGCGAAGATTGCCGGCGATCTTTTCGGCGACCTCCTGATTTCCGGCCATGGCCCAGAGAGGGGCCAGTGTGGTGGCGGCGAGAACCACCATGCCTACTAACAAACGTCGCATGCCTTCCCTCCTGTTCGGATCAAACCCGTGGTGGTTTTTTGGACCGCGGGCGGTCTCGTGTTTCCTTCTTCGGTTGACCCCAGCAAATCGCTCGGGCGGTAGGTGTGAGGAGGGTGGATTAACTGAGTGAACCTTGATGGTCAGGCAGTCGCGTCCAGGCCCCCCTGCGCAACTTCCGTGTCAATGATTGCTGCCTGTGTATCTGTTTCGGTTGCTGATTATGCGGACGGGAAGCTTTTTTTTCGATTTTGCTGGTACTTGCAAAAGTGCTCGGGGCATCGGTTGTTGGGGGCGTGCCATAAGTGGCGTAATGGCAAACGGTTGTGGCGAAGTGCGAAGTCAAGGGGTGGGGCTGGTGCGCAGATCAGAAGAGAGGCGAAGCGGCGTTTAGCATTTGAAAAAAAGCGCCGCTTTTTTTTGGGTGACTTTAACGTGTCGTTTGGGCGAGGGAAAGTTGGTAAACTTTGCGGCTGGGCGGGGCGAGAGGGCGGCAGGACGAGTTGAGGCTATTGACCCAAAAGCAACCACCCCGCGAAAAGGGGTGGAAGGAACGGGCAACAAAAAAGCTCGACACGCGTTCGGTTCCGGGTCGACGCGTGTCGAGCAGACTCGGTATTGTTTGCCAAAAGGGGCGTTTAGCGCAAAAGTCGCTTCAGCTCCTTTTCGAGTTCAGAGACTTCGACGTTTCGGTTGACGACCTTGCCCTGTTGGTCGATCAATAGCATCGTAGGCAGTGTGAGGATTCCAAGGTCGTTGGCGGGGCGGCTGTCCAGGCCGCCGTCTTCGAAGACTTGCGTCCATGGCAGTGGATTTTCCGCCAAGTAGCTATCCATCTCCTGCTGGGTGCTGTCGAGGTTTATTCCAATCACCGTGAATCCGGAGCGGCCGTAGCGGCTATGCAGGTCCTTGAGTGTGGCCATGTGGGCTTTGCACGGCTCGCACCAGGTGGCCCAGTATTGCAGCAGCACGACTTGGCCGCGGTATTTCGCCAGGTTGACAGTCCCACCTTTGGCTGTCTTGCCTTGGAAGTTCAGGACCTTGCCCACGGATTCCAGGCGTGTCTTGGCGCCGGCGGCCTTAGCGGCGGCCTGCGACTTGGGGAATTCGCTCACAATCCGGCCGTACCACTTTTTGCACTCGTCTTCTTGGCCTGCAAACTCCTCGGTAATCGCCAGTTGGAGCATTGCCTCGGCCGTATCGGGGCTAGTTGGATATTCGGTGACATAGTCCTCAAGCTTTTTGATCCACTCGGTCTGGACTTTCATCGAGTCGGCGCCTGGGGCGCTGACTGCCAGCCAGTAGTCGGCCGCCAGTTGGCGGAATTTCACGTAGGCGGCCAAGTCCTTGTCTTGAGGGCTTTTGGCCAACCGGTTGTGTAGGGTTTCCAGTCGCTTCGTGCCATCGGCGTATCCTTCGCTTTGGGCGGCCGAGGCGATGCGGTCGGCCAAGTCGCGGATCCACATGGCCTGATCGCCTTTTGGAGCTTGGGCGATAATCTGCTCCAGCACGTCGAATCGCTGGGAGGTCAGTTTGTGAAGCTCATCACGAGAGGTTGCCTTGCTGGCCGACGCATCAATGCTCTCCAGTTGGGCGAGGAGTTTCTGAAATTCGCCGGTAACGCCGCTCGTTGCGGCTTGGGGACGCTCGGAAGCGTTGGTGCGGAAGAAGAAACCGGTGGTCGCTACCGGTGTGTCGGCATAGACTAGCTGAGGGGTGTCGATGAGTCGCCATGCGTCGCCCACTTGAACGAGGGTGCCAATTTGGACTTGGCCGGTCTTGCCATCCCTCTCGACGATGGCGATGACATTCTCGTAGACATAGAGGTCTTTCGTCGATTCGTTTGTGCCTGCAGGGACGATGCCCGGGCGGTTACCGTTGAACAGGAGCCACTTGGTCTGGGGGTCGATATCCTGCTGTTGTGACGCGAGTTGCTTAAACCCGGCTTCCAGTTTTCCGAGCTTCTCCGTCAGTTGCTTGGCTTTGGTGGGGCCGATTCCCAGCGTTTGGATCTCGGCGGGCGTCAAGGCGAGGCGGAGGAATCTCGCAGTGTCTTTGTTGCCCATGGCCGCGATGACTTCCGCGCTGAGTTCCTCGGGGGAGATTGCCTTCCATACGTCGATCTGGCCGTCCTCGTCTTTGTCGAGTCCCCAGCGGCTGCCAGCCGTGTGGAACCAACGGTACTGGTCGGCTTTGCCGTTGTAGTTGCTGTCGATGTCGCGGTAGACCTCCAGGCCGTCTTTGAAATAGCACCACTGGTCAACGACGTTATCGTTGTTGGTGTCGACGAACTTGCGAAGTACGACACCGTTGGGATCTTCGACGACCCAGCCAACTTGCCCGTCGATCTTCTTGGCTCCAATCGTGCACTTGGCGGCTTCTTCGGCTGTGGGGCGAGCGAAGTCAACGTCGTGCTGAATGGGGATCAGCCTGAGGGCTTGGTCCGCGGTGGGGGTCGCCCCGCTGGACGGGGTGGTTGTCGTTGCAAATAGGATTAGCGAGCACTCGATCAAGAGAGAAAGGGGCTGGGTAAGTCTCATGGACGTTCTCCTAAACGGCAATTGCGCAGGGGTCTCTGCCTTGTGAGTGCAGATGACCTTTTCTGTTTCGGCCCCTGGTCGGGCTGGACATGATTGGATTACGTCGATTTTTCCGACTGTAGCGGATATGCCGGGGAAAGCCAAACCCCATTATTGGGTTATCGATCGGGTGGTTGAAAAAGGAGATACTTCACCTTACCGCCGGAGGTCATTCTAGTTTTGATTTGACAGAATGGCAGCGGTTTATAAAATGCGACTATTCTTGACCAGCCAGTGGTCATTGGCCGACAAAAAGGCTATGCTAAATGGTCTGTTGTCGAGTCGGGCGCATAGCTCAGTTGGTTAGAGCGCGTCCCTGATAAGGACGAGGTCCCAAGTTCGAATCTTGGTGCGCCCACTGTCGTATCCCCTTACGAATTCTCAGCTTAATGCTCGAGCGCGTGACCGCTTGGCCCGCCGGTAGTGTGCGGTCAATTCCCGCAGTTCGTGCAGGCAATTGCCTGTCAGCCGGTTTGGGATTGCTTCCTTCTCTAGGTTATCAGTGTGGGCGCTGCGCCGGTGGGCGAATGGTTTCGTTGCGAGGGGGTCTACTTTGGGGACGTAGCTCAATTGGGAGAGCACAGGCTTTGCAAGCCTGGGGTTGAGGGTTCGAGCCCCTTCGTCTCCACTGAATAAGCCGCCGTAAGGCGGCTTTCTTTTTGGACTTACGGCGACGCGCCGCCGTCGTATTCTTGACTGTACACCCGTTGTAACCTGAGTCTCGCTTAAGCAAACATCTCTTGGCTTTGATGGGCGCAAAAAAGTATCTTCTCCACTGTTTTAGGCAAGGAAGCCAAAATGGAGAGGATACTCATGGAATGGATTTTACCGAATTGTCCTGCGACATGGATGACTTTTGTCGCGAGTTTGAACCCCTTTGGTATCCACAACTTATTGCTGGATGTCGGCGACGCCGGCGTAAATCGCCGTTTTCGCTCAGCGAACGAATGACGATCATGATTGCCTTTCATCCGCCTTTCCGAACATCCGCCTTTCATTTTCTCCGAATTTGTCCTCTGGCCGCAAGTCAGGCGTGGTAGGCAGTGGCCGGGATGCCGAGAAGCTTGAGGATGCGGCGTTGGAGGTCGGATAACTCGGTGACGAACGTGGTCGAGGCTTGGGGCCGTCGCGGCGGAGCGTATAACGAGAAATGCCGTCGAACAGGTCGATCACGCGGCGAGCCGTGGGGTGGCGACAGGGGTGGTCCTCGGGGTACAACGGCAGGCTGTCGATCCCCTCCCGGTCCATGGCCTGGCGCAACTGACGCTCCAAGAGGGCTTCGAGGACGAGCACGAGGAAGTACACGCACAGCAGGGTCTGAATCCGGCTCACCTCCTTCAGGTACACCGAGGCGACGCGGAAGTCGGTCCTCAACTGGGAGAAACGCTTCTCGATCGTCAGCTGGCGTTTGTAGACCAGCAGCACCTCGCGTTCGCCAAGGTCCAGGACGTTGGTGACCAGCGGAAAGACACCGTCGCACCGTTGGTCCTCGGCGATCCGCACGTAGTCGATCTGGTAGCTCAAGTCGAAGCGTAGGGAGACCTCCTTGGCGTAGCGGGTGTCCTTGGTGGGCCGGCCCCGTCCCACTTGGCGATAATACTCGTCGACCCGCTCTTCGATCGTGACGCGGCCCCAATCCTTCACCTCTCGGGACGCGAGGATCTCCGCGACCGCCTCGGCCACCTTGCGGCGTTGCCGATAGCGGGTCCGCGGCAGCACGGTGATGAACCGTCCGCCGTGCTGGTGCAGGTAGGCCATGTTGCCGGCCGTGGCCAGCTTTGAGTCAGCCACGTAGAGAAAGTCGCGATGGTCGGCCAACTCGCAGAGCAGTTCCCAGGTCTCGATGTGCGTGCGGTCGTCCGTGGTGTTGCCACTGGCCGCGCGGAAGTGGACCGGCGCGCCGCCGTCGTCGCTGAGCGTGAGGATGTAGACCAATTGCTTCAAGTCCGGGCGGTGGTCCTTGTTGTGCCCCCAGGTGATCGCCAGGGTGGGTCGCCCGCGACGGTGGCCTTCTTCGGCGGCGTCCTCGTAGCTTCCGTGGAAGGTAATCGTGGTCGAGTCGTTGTACAACTGCTGGAGCGCCACCTGGAACGCGCGGACCGTCTGGCGGACCACTGCCAGCACCAACGCCCCTTGCTCGCCCCGGAACAGTTCGCCCAGCGCGCGGCCGACGCCGTCGTCACTGAGGGCCTCCCACTCCGCGGGAGTCAGGCCCAGCAGATCCGACGCGTAGCCGACGGCCCATTGGCCGATGCCGTACAAGGGCTCGCGCGAGATGAGGAGGTTCCGCAAGAGCACCAGCAGGGCGTTCGACGCCGGGACTTTCACCCGTGTGTCCTCCGGGGGAAGGTGTTGCGCGAGCAACTCCTTGAGGCGAAGCCTCTGGAGGAAGTGGTTGAGGAGGGGCAGCGCTCCGATCTTCTCGGAGCGAAGGGTCTGCCGTCCGGCACGCGCCTGCCGGGCGGCGCGTTTCGGCTTGCGGGGACGTAGGGTTCGGGACGCTTTTCACTTGCGCATCGCCGGGCTCCTGTACGAGATTCCGATCGTTCCTGGCCACCAGAAGAGCGCGGCGAACCCGCCATGAACCGGCGTTCTTTTCACCACCAAAGCCTGTCCGTTGGGAGCCTCTTGTCAAATCGCGCACCATCGCGTGCGAGGACTTACGAAAAATGGATCAGCCGCTCGGCCAGGTCGTCGCTTTCGCGGTGCGCCAGCAGCCAACCCAC
>CAZLDQ010000260.1:0-7198 GCA_964558295.1 uncultured Planctomycetaceae bacterium
GTTGGGAGAGGACTTGCACCTCCAAACCGTCAAACATGCTCGGCATACACAAAAGAGACCCGCAAGCACTTTGCTCGCGGGTCTCCAGGCCCACCGTTAAGTCCGAATACCGAAGCCCCTCCCGCCTCTTCGGGGTTCCGGCTGTTGTCATGCGTCCTTGATCGTCTCTAGACCTTCTCTTGCGGCACCTTCTCCGCGGCCGGCTTGTCTTTCTCCGGACGCTCGCGCAGTCGGGGACGGTTTTCTCGCATTTCGTCAATCGACTTTCGCATCTGGTCCAGGCGACGTTCGAGGCTTTGAATCCGCTTTTCCACGCGGCTTTCCAAAGGGGCTGCGGGAAGGGCCTGTTCGGGAGACGCCGGGCTGTCGTCCGCTTCAGGCGTCGGCATCTCCGGACCGCGATCCGGAACAAAATCGAAGAATTGGAACCGCCCGCCCCAGTCTTGCAGGCCGCGTCCCAGCATCCGTTCGACATGCGGTCGCACGTCGGCCGGGAGCTTGTCCAGTTCGTTCTCGTTAAGCTCCCACTTCTGGTCCCCCTTGGTGACGACGATCTTCACCGGTTCCTTCCCTTCCTTGCTGAGCATAATCGACATATTCTCCGGCAGCGGCGGCTGAGTGACTGCGCCGGGGGGAAGGATCATACCGGGATGGAAGAAACGGAACCGCATCGGCAGGCGTCCCTCTTCGCCGGGACGCATGCGCTCGATCCACTTGCGCATCTGGTCCCAATCCGCACCCGGCATGCCCGGCTCGGCCCGCGGCGGTCCGGGCCGTTTGGTCGGGGTAACCTGAATCGTCTTGGCCTTGCCGTTGCGCAGCAATTCGAGCTTCAGACTCTTGTCCTTGGCCGCGTCCACCGCATCGATCAGTTCTTGGATCTTGCCGAGCGGCTTGTCGTCGGCCTTCAACAAGATATCATGCGGCTTGATGCCCGCCCGCGCCGCCGGGCCGTCCGGCACCACGGAGGCCACGGCCAACCCCTGACCCTCGGGCAGCGTCAACTGGGCCCGTATCGCTTCTGGGGCCGGATAGCATTCCAGGCCAATCCAGTATTCGCTCAACTTGACCGGCTCGCCGCCAGGCATCTCAACCTGCATCGGCCATGCCGGCCCTTCCGGAGGCTCGAAGGCCCAAACCGTACCGACGGAGAGCAGGCCCACGGCCAGCCCCGTCAAGCAACCACTCCACTTCATCCATGTGTGTCTCTGCATAGAAAGACTCCTTTATGGCTAACACCAAACATTGGGAAAGCTGTCACAAAGACTGCTGCCTACTGATAGCTCGGATAGCCGACAGGATGCACGTCGATCTGATCAACCGGCACCACCAATTGACGGCCGTCTTTCATGGGAAAGGGCATCAATCGTCGTTGCAGATCCACATGATGGCCGCTTTCCTGAAGTGCATGAAGTATCTCTTGAGGAATCGCCGAAGGAAGATGATCGAGCCAAGCCTCGTCTACCGTGTCCCGTTCCCGGGCGGGTAACTCGATCGGCTCGGCACCGTTGCTCACCGGGAGCGACACGGTGGTCCACGGCCCACCGGCCATATTCCATTGTCTTGCGTCCTGACGTGTCGGAGACTTGCCGGACGGTTCCGGCATGGCCGGTGTCTTGCCCTGCAAAGCAACTTCCGCCACCTGCTCAGGAACGACCGACGGAGCCGCGGGCTGCCACCCCTGACGCACCAGAAGACTCAACCCCAACGCCACCAGGAAACTAGCCCCCATCGCGGCCAGGGTTCCGATGTTCCTCACCGTCCACCACGACCGCTTGGCAGGACGGGCTGCCGACACGGTTGGTCGTGGTGACACCTCAGGCTGACGCGGTATCGCACGAAAATCTTCCCGCCAGCTCTGAGCCTCCAGAAAGGCCAACGCACAACGCCGCCAGCCGCCGGGGATACCGTCAAGGCGGGCCAACAACTCTCGCCTCGCGGCTGGGCTCAGCTCGCCGTCGACCAGCAGGTCCAGCGTCGCGTCATCCAGATCCTGGGGAGTGTCCGGGGTCGGCAAGTAATCGTTGTTTTGCGTCATGGTCAGGCGATGACTTCCAAGGCGGCCAATTCCGTGCGCATCCGTTGCCGGGCTCGATGAAGCCGCGTCTGGATGGCACTCTCACTGGTTCCCAAGTGTTCAGCCAACTCCCGGTAGCTCCAGTCTTCGGTGTATTTCAACAACAGGATCTCCGCATCACGTTTCGGCAGACGCCCCAGCGCAGTGCGTACCAGTTGCCGCCGCTCTTCGGCGATTAGCCAGCCGAGCGGATCCAACTCATGGGGGGCCTCTTCGGTCGGCTGCCGATCCTGGGCATACCGGTCGGTCAACTTCCGCCGGCGGCCCTGCGTACGCCGATACAACAGCGATTGCGTGACCGCCAGCCGGTAAAGCCATGGCGCAACCTTGCTCGCATCCTGCAACGGAGCCTTTTGACGAACCGCTGCCAGCGACACCTCCTGGAGCACCTCTTCGACCGCTTGTGCCTCGCCCACTCGGGCGAAAATCACCGTTCGCAGCCAACGATCGTGCGCCGTGAGCGCGGCTTGCCAGTCGATCGGGACCGTGCTAGCCAAGCCGTCGGTCTCCACGGGGGCGTTCGGTTGCGTCATGACTTCTACGAGATGGTTTCCGCTGATGGGAAAATGTTGCCTGGAATTCTTCAGACCACAAACACACAACTGGTCCGGAACGCCGTTTCTCGGACGTAATCCGTTATCCTGCAATTGTTTACTTGCCGGATAGCTTCTACAATCGAACCGTCCCACCGGCCAATAGAAACGGCCAAACCCGCGAAAGATAACCCGAAGATGAACAATCCTAATACGTCAAAGCCCTTGGCCTGGATCGCCGACGAACTGGCCGCCTTGGAGCAGCACAACTTACGGCGACGGCTTTTCACTCGAACGGGTGGGCAGGCGTGTCAGATTCTGATCGAAGGACGCCAGCTCGTCAATTTCGGCTCCAACGACTATCTGGCCCTGGCGGCCGATCCGCGGCTCGCTCAGGCCGTCACCCATGTTGTACACCAGGAAGGCTGGGGAAGCGGGGCAAGCCCGCTTATCACCGGCCACAGTCAGCTCCACCGCCAACTGGAACAACGACTGGCCGAGTTCGAAGGGACCGAGGCGGCCCTGGTCTTCCCGTCTGGCTTTGCCGCCAATAGTGGGACGATCGCCGCTCTGGTTGCAACGGGCGACGTCGTGTTCACCGACCGAAAAAACCACGCCAGCCTGCTGGACGGCTGCCGACTCTCGCGCGCCGATGTGCGAGTCTACCCCCATGGCGATGTCCTGAGGCTGGAATCGTTGCTGGCTCAGACGTGCGGCAAGTACCGCCGGCGGTTGATTGTCACGGACAGCCTCTTCAGCATGGACGGCGACGTGGCACCTCTGGCGGAACTGGTGGGATTGGCCGAACAGTATGACGCAATGCTGATGATCGACGAAGCCCATGCCACCGGCGTGTTTGGCCCACGGGGACGCGGAGTGGCAGAGCACCTGGGGCTGGAAGATCGGATTCCCGTGCGCGTCGGCACGCTCAGCAAGGCCTTGGGCTCGATCGGCGGATTTGTCGTCGGAAGCCAACCGCTCATCGAGTGGCTCGTGAACCGTGCCCGGCCATATGTCTTCTCCACCGCGCAACCGGCCGCCCTGGCCGCTGCGTCGCTGGCTGCGCTGGAGATCGTCTGCAACGAGCCACAACGTCGCACGGAGCTTCTCGCGCGGGCGCACACGCTTCGCCAGGCGCTCATTGCCCAGGGCTGGAATACGGGTTTGTCGACCAGCCAGATTATTCCACTGGTTGTCGGCACGCCCGACCGGGCATTGCGACTATCGGCCAAGCTCCGCGAACGCGGTTTCCTCGTCCCCGCCATCCGCCCTCCCACCGTCCCGGAAGGCGAAGCCTGCTTGCGTCTCAGCCTGAGCTGGGGACACACGCCGGAAATGCTCGGCGAGTTGTTAGACGCGCTCCAGGACTGTCAAAAAACACAGTGACCGCGATTCCCCTCTCAAGATCATGCCACCCAGCCGGTATTCGCGAAGGCCGAATGTCGAATGACCAATTGACGAAGGAATGACGAAAGGGCAAAGCCCGAAGAAGATGATGCCATGTGGCCTTCGGTCATTCGTACTTCGTCATTCCTTCGTCATTTGACTTTCGACATTCGACATTCTCCCCCGCCGTTTTTGTGGGGGCTCGCAGTCGGGTATCGCTCTTGTGCGTCAGAACCCAGCCCGGATTTCGCTTGCAATTGGGCCAACCGATCTGCTACGTTCACCCATGGCAGTCCCAACGATTGCCGTTTGTTCCTTGAAAACTCGACCCACCCGCGAACACTGGCGAAGGACCATCGCTCCCCCTGGGAGAATCTTTCCCCCAACGGTTTTCCAGCGTTGTTGGCGAAAGGAGAAAACGCCCCAAAGCGTTTTCACCCCTTCGGTTGTGCGTGTTACTCCTTCGTGGCCCGATACAACGACACCTGCCGAATGGTCGGGCAATCTCGCGAATCGAGAATCACCACGCGCACCCGGCTGGCCGTCACCTCGGGAAAGCGAAGCAATCGTTTGTAACCGATCGTGGTCGCTTCGGTGATTGGCTTCCACTGTTGGCCGTCCCAGCCTTCGAGGGCGAACTTCTCCACGCGTTGGCCAAGTGTGAACTGCTCCTGGAGCATAGCCCGATTGAACGTGGTCGGGGCGCCGAGATCGATTTCCAGGCTACCCGTCGTGCGGCCCTCGTCCGGCGTCCAGTAGGTCGCCGGGTTCTCATCGGTGACGGCTTCGGCCCCATGGCCCGCCTGGGCGCTATCGGCCTTCACCGGTTTGCCAGCGGCCAGATTCGTCTTGAACGTATCGTCCAGCACAGCCCGAAGTTCCCGCAGCCGGGCCACGTCGTTTTCGTGGAACAAGCCGCGGCGATCCGGAGGAATGTTCAGAAGGAGCACGGCGTTTCGGCCGACCGAACGGTAGTAGATGTCCAGCATGTGCTCCAGCGACTTGACCTTGTCGTCCTGGTTGGCATGATAGAACCAGCCCGGCCGAATCGAGACATCGCACTCGGCCGGATACCAGACGAGTTCCTGGGCGTCTGCAAGATACTTGCGGTGGCCCAGGTCCTTGGCCGTCTGGTCGCCGGGCTTGCGCTTCGGCAGAACGCTCCATTCGCTCTCCCGGGCTAGGCCGTCTTCGTTGCCGACCCAACGGATGTCGGGCCCCATGCCGAAGATCACGGCATTCGGCTGTAACTCGCGCACCACCTTCGTGTAACCGTCCCAATCGTAAACTTGGCGTTTTCCATTGGGCCCTTCGCCGCAGGCCCCGTCCCACCATACCTCGGTGATCTCGCCGTAGTTGGTCAAGAGCTCCCGCAACTGCTTCTTGTAGTACTCGTTGTAAGCCTCCGAACCGTAGGTCTTTTCATGGCGATCCCAGGGCGACAGGTAAACGCCGAACTTCAGCCCTGCCTCGCGGCAGGCATCGGCCACTTCGCGAACCACGTCCCCCTTGCCGTCGCGCCACGGACTGCTTTTGACCGAGTGTTCCGTGTACTGGCTCGGCCAGAGACAAAAGCCGTCATGGTGCTTGCAAGTGAGAATCAGCAGCTTCATTCCCGCCTCCTTGCACGTCCGGACCCACTGCCGGGCGTCGAACGCCGAGGGATTGAAGATCTTCGGATCTTCATTGCCCAAGCCCCATTCGCGATCAGTGAACGTGTTCACGCAGAAGTGAACGAAGCACGTAAACTCCATTTCCTGCCACGCCGCCTGCTGCGGCGTCGGCGTAATATGCGCCGCTCTGCGGAGCACCTCTTGCGGCACGTCGTCGGCACGAACGGCAAGAGGAAAAACCAATGCGGCCATGATCCCGATCGACAGTTGGCGCAACATATTCATTCTCCTTGGTGACTTGTCTTGTGTTCAAATAATTCCGCGATGAATCAGCGGAACGTTAGCTCCGAGATCTGGCCGGCTTTCACGTCGAGCGACACCGTCCCATCCGAATTGATCTGGACCGGCGCCGCCTGACCGGCAATGTGCATCCCGACCACCTGCTGGCCCTTGGGGAACCGCAGCTTGTGCCGGCCGTCGACCGTGGCCTTGAACACGGCTTCCACCAACCGGCTCTCCTTCCAGGTCAACTCGACCACCAAACCGCCGCGTGCCCGCAAACCCTCGAAATGCCCCTCGCCCCAAACCTTGGGCAAGGCTGGCAGCAGGGCGATCTCGCCGGCGTGGCTTTGCAGGAGCATCTCGGCGATGCCGGCCGTGCCGCCGAAGTTGCCGTCGATCTGGAACGGGGGATGGTCATCGAAAAGATTCGGCAAAGTACTCCCAGCCAAGAGCCCTTTGAAGATCGAATAAGCACGCTCGCCATCTTCGAGCCGTGCCCAGGCATTCACTTTCCAGGCCCGGCTCCAGCCGGTGCTCGCGTCGCCGCGACGGTTGAGTGTGTTCCGGATCGCCTCGGTCAGCTCGGGCGTACCACGGGGCGTGATCTGCCGGCCTGGGTGCAGGCCGAACAGGTGGGAGATGTGCCGGTGTTGCGGCTCCACTTCCTCGTAGTCAATCACCCATTCCTGCAAGGCCCCGGTCCGCTTGCTGATTTGCAGCGGCGTCAATCGCTTGAGGGCTGAGACCAACTCCGCCCGGAACGCGGCATCGAACTGGCCGTCTGGCCCGAGCGTGTCAATCGCCTCGATACAATTGGTGAACAGATCGTGAATGATCTCCAGGTCCATCGTCGCTCCGTAGGTGAACATCGACTGCTTGCCCTCCGGCGTACGGAACGAGTTCTCCGGCGAGTGCGACGGGCAGGTGACGAGCCGTCCCGGCACGGGTGAGCTTTGGGGAGCCTCAACCAAGAAGTCGAGCATGAATCGCGCCGCGCCCTTCATGAGCGGATAGGCCCGTTTGGCCAGGAATTCCTTGTCGCCGCTGAACCGATAATGCTCATACGGATGTTGACAAAGCCAAGCCGCCCCGACCGGCCAGACGCCCCAGACACCGTCGGCCGGGACCGTAAAGCCCCAGACGTCGGTCAGATGGTGAACGACCCAGCCTCCGGCCCCGTAGTGCCGCCGGGCCGTTTCGCCCCCTGGGCCAACGAGCGATTCCATCAGGTCGATCAGAGGCAAGTGACACTCGGCCAGGTTGCACACCTCGGCCGGCCAGTAGTTCATCTGGAGATTGATGTTCGT
>CAZLDQ010000261.1:0-7144 GCA_964558295.1 uncultured Planctomycetaceae bacterium
AGCACGCCCGCCCCATCCCCACTCCCCCCTCCCCAATCCCCAATCCCCAATCCCCAATCCCCAATCCCCAATCCCCAATCCCTGATGTCCGTTCACCGCATCCATCTCCGCCATCCCTGGCTCTGCGACCCCCAAGCCGAGGCCGTTGTTTGGCGACGGCAATTCAACCGGCCGACGGGCTTGGAGTCGGGCGAGCGGGTATTCGTCGTAATGGAAGGATTCCTCGGGATTGGCACCGTGACGCTCAACGGCAAGGCATTGGGCCGGTTGAGCGGCGAACCAGCGCCGCAACAATTCGAAGTAACCGACCAACTCCGGCCACACAATGAACTGGCCCTCCGTCTCGCTTTGCCCCAACCTGCCGATCAAGGCGATTCTTCCACCCCTCCCGGCGAGGTGCGGTTGGAGATCCATTCGCTCTGAAGGCGGAGGGTTGCATCGGCCGGCCGAGTAGTTAGGCTAGAGACTGTGGGTTTTTGACGTAATTCTCCATTCTCCGCCGTGCTCGGCACTTCCGCGTAGCCGACTCGCCTTGCCGCCGTATCTCCTGCCAGAGGAAAACCGATGAATATCCCCCGACTCGCTTGGTGGTTGTTGCTTGCCGTGTGCCTAGTTGCCGGACACGGTTTTCAGGGAACAGCGGCCCCGGCCGCAGGCCCCCACAACACGCTCACCCCGGCAGAGATCGCCGAAGGCTGGCTGTTGCTATTCGACGGCGAGACGCTGTTCGGCTGGAAGGCGGCCAGCGAAGCCAACTGGAACGTGACCGACGGAATAATCACGGCCAGCGAAGGCAAGCCGGGCTTGCTTCTGACGACCAGTCAGTTCGCCGACTACGTGCTGAAGTGCGACTTCCGTGCCGCCCAGGGAACCAACAGCGGCCTGTTCCTGCGGACCATTCCGACTCCCGGGCGCGCAGACCTAACCACCCAGTGCTACGAACTGAATATCGGCTCCAGCGCGATCAGCAAGTGGCCCACCGGCAGCATGGTCCAGCGTCAGCGCGTCGAAGGGGACCCGACCGGCACCGATTGGCAGACCTTTGAAGTGATCGCCGACGGAGGCCATTTCCTCGTCAAGCTCGACGGCAGCCAAGTGCTCGACTACACCGATCCCAAACCGTTGGGCCGGGGATTCATCGGGCTCCAGTTCGCCTCGGGGAAGATCGAGTTCCGCAACATCAAGCTCAAACCGCTCGGGCTCAAGGATATGTTCAACGGCAAGAATCTCGTCGGCTGGAAAACGTATCCGGAGATGAAGAGCCGATTCACGATCACCCCGGAGGGCTGGATCAACGTCAAGGATGGCCGCGGCCAACTGGAAAGCGAAGACCAGTACGCCGACTTCACCATGCAATTGGACGTCTTTTCCAATGGCAAGGCCCTCAACTCGGGCGTCTTCTTCCGCTGCATCCCCGGTGAGACAATGAACGGCTACGAGTGCCAGATCCAGAGTGCCTATCTCGACGGCGACCGGACCAAGCCCCAGGACTGCGGCACCGGCGGCATCTTCCGCCGCCAGAATGCCCGCCGGGTCGTGTCCAATGACTTCGAATGGTTCACGATGACAATCCACGCCGACGGCGATCACATGGCCACGTGGGTCAACGGTTACCCCGTGACCGATTGGACCGACCCCCGCGCCCCGCACGCCAATCCCCGCAAAGGCCTGCGTCGCGAAGCCGGCACGATCATGCTCCAAGGCCACGACCCCACCACCGACCTCTCCTTCCGCAACCTCCGCATCCGCGAAAACCCGGCACGGTAGACGGGGAAGGAAATGCTGAATGCAGAATGATGAATGATGTAATGAATGGGGAGAGCAAGTATGGAGCGGGGGCAGAATCGGGACTTGCGGGAACGGACCAAGGCGTTTGCATTACGGATTATTCGGCTTTATGCGTCACCCCCTAATTCGGGTGCGGCGCACGGTCTGGGCAGCAACTGCTTCGAAGTGGAACCTCGGTGGGGGCCCACTACCATGAGGCTTGCCGAGCCGGTCGGTAGCTGAATTCGTGAGCAAGATGGAAGGCGGACTGCGGGAACTCGATGAGACAACCTATTGGCTGGAGCTTCTTGTTGAGAGCAATTTCGTTCCCACAAAACGTCTAGCGGATTTGCTTCATGAAGCTGACGAACTCCTGGCAGTTTTCGCCTCTTCGATCAAAACCGCCACACAGAAACGCTAACACTCATTCTGCATTCATCATTCTGCATTAACTCACCTGGTACCTCTCCAGCTTCTCCCGATCGACCTCAATTCCTAGCCCGGGCCCTTGGGGGACGGCGATCATGCCGTCGGCGACCTCCAGGGAGTCGACGAGAATGTCGTCATGAAGCTGGTGGTAATCGCTCTCACTGCAGATGGAGAAGGCCGGGGTTGCGGAGGCCAGCTGGAGCATGGCGGCCAAACTAATCCCCAGCGACCGGCTGCTGCCAACGGCGGCCACGATCTCGCCGGCCTGAATGATCGTTCCACATTTTCGGGCAGGAACCAATCCGCCCACCAGCTCCAGATCGACCAGTGCAGCCTCCGCCGCATGATGACGCAGAAGGGTGAGGATGTCGGCCGGCCGGCGAATCGAACGCCGTACGGCCAGCGGAACACTCGTTTGGCGTCGTAGAGAGGCCACCTCGTCCAGTTCGCAACTGGCCAAAGGGTCGAGCACGAACTGGATGTCCTGCTCCTCCAGCTCCGTACACAGTTCCCGCGCAGTCTCCATGTCATAGTTGCCAGCGGCGTCGAGACTCAGTTCCGTGCGATCCCCGGCATACTCGCGCACCACGGCGATCGTTTCCAGGTCGCGTTCTACGTGACCGGATGAGTTGACGATTTGCCAGTGGAACCCCTGATCGGCCATCTCCCGGGCAAATTGGGCAGTCTGGTGAGGCGAGGCAGCGTCCAGGCGGACCGCCACCGGAATCCGCTGCCGGTAGCCGCCGCCAAACAGGTGGCACAACGGCTGCCGAGTAATCTGGCCCACCAAGTCCCAGGAGGCGATCTCCAAGGCACAACGCAGCGCGCTCGACCGCAGCGCGTCCAAGGTCAGCAACTCTTCAATATCAAACACCTTCCGACCCATCAGGACGGGTAGCAGGGCACTTCGTCGGGCGGCCAGCTCTCCCGGGCGCCATTCCAACGGCGCCTCGCCCCAGCCTTCCTCGCCCGTGTCCGTTGCCAGACGGACCAAGACCGTTCGCACAGGAACGGCGTCCTCGCAAGGAATCTCCACCAGATAGAATTCCAGATCACTGATAATCATCCAAGCACCTTGGCCAAGCCAGACAATCGACCCAAGCGGTCTATTGTAGCGGTGCCCCATCGAAGAGTTCCAGTCGCGTTGCACCTCGTTGAACAGCTCAGAGCGGCACCACAAAACAATGCCATGCAGATACCCCTCCGAAAGGGGAATGGGGAGAGAGCCCCTTGCCCGGTATTGTATTCATAGACCAATAGCCGAAAGAATAGCGAAGGTCGAATGCCCAAATGACGAAGGAAGGGCAAAGCACGACTCCACGGTGCCTGCCTTATCCTGCGTCATTTGATCATTCGTCACTCGTCCTATCATGCCCCTGGGAGACCTCGCATGTCTACAACGCCTGCATCGCTTCGATACCGTCCCAGCCAAACCAAAATCGTCGCCACGATTGGCCCCGCGTGCGATTCAGAGGACGGGCTAACGGCGTTGCTTCAGGCCGGTGTCGATGTCTTCCGGCTCAACACGGCCCACGGCGGGCGCCAGGCGCTCGAAGACCGTCTGGCCCGTATCCGGACGGCCAGCAACAAGCTCGGCCAGCCGGTAGCCGTCCTGGTCGACTTGGCCGGCCCCAAAATCCGCTTGGGCGAGCTCCCCGAAGGCCAGCTCCAGTGTGTCCAGGGACAACGGCTGCGATTCATCCGTGGTCGGCAGCCGGTCATGCCGAACGAATTGCTCACCACCTATGAGCCGCTGGTCGACGAGGTCGCGTCAGGCGACCGGATCATGCTGGCCGATGGGACAGTCAGCTTGCTCGTCGAGGAAAAGGGGGCCGACTATGCCGAATGCCGTGTGGTGCAGCCCGGCTTGATCCGCAGCCGGCAAGGAGTCAACCTGCCGGGAGTCAAGCTCAGTGCCCCGGCGATGGACGAGGACGATCGCGCCCACGCCGTCTGGGCCGCCCAAAACGGTATCGACTTCCTCGGGCTAAGTTTCGTGCGCACCGCCGACGATGTCCTGCAGCTCAAATCACTCATTCGTGCCCAAAACGCCGAAACCCAGGTGATCGCCAAAATCGAGAAGCCCGAGGCCTTGGAACACCTCCCCGCGATCGTCGAAGCGGCCGACGGCGTGATGGTCGCACGTGGCGACTTGGGCGTGGAAATCGACATCGCCCGGATCGGCGTGGTCCAGAAAGAGATCGTCGCCCTGTGTAATGGCTTGCACAAGCCGGTGATCATCGCCACCCAGATGCTCGACAGCATGCAGCACTCACGTCTGCCCACCCGGGCGGAAGTCACCGACGTAGCCAATGCAATCCTCGATGGCGCCGATGCCTGCATGCTCTCCGGCGAGACGGCGATTGGCCAGAACCCCCGGGAAGCTGTGGAAATGATGCACCGGATCGCCCTGGCCACCGAGCCGCTGGCACGCCAGCGTCCGCCGCATGGATTGGCCATGGGGACGCAGGGAGTCCATCCGATCACCGAAGCGATGACCCACATGGCCGGCGAACTGGCCGAGGAACTCGACGCCCGGATGATCGTCGTTGTCACCAACAGCGGCCGGACGGCCCTGAGCCTCTCGAAGAACCACAGTTTCATGCCCACGATCGGCATCAGCCAATCAGCGGCCGCCCTGCGGCGCATGTGCCTCTACTGGGGCGTGATCCCGCTGGGCGGTGTACCGACGACCGACAGTCCACAGCTTCTGAACCATGTCATCCGCTGGGGCCGCACCTCAGGAATGCTCAACACGGGCGACCGGATCGTCTTGATCACCGGCACCGGTTTAGCCGTCACAGCGCATAATTCGATTATGGTTCATGTCGTGGAGTAGGCAGTACGCGGTAGGTAGTTGACGGTGGCGGCACGGTGGCATCAGACTCTGCGCGGCATAGTCATACCCAATCGCCTAAGTGGAAGAACGACATCACCTACTGCTTGCCTCTTCGCGGCGCATTGCTTTTCGCGCATTATTCCGCGTCATAAGCAGCAAGCGCCGCCGGCAGGACTTGAATAACCATGTTTCCAGCCGCCGGCAATCCGACGAGGATCGCACTGAGCACCTCTTCGCGAGTGGCTCCGGCCCGCTTGGCCGCCTGGACGTGAAAGGGAATCCCGCCTTCCAGCCGGAGCACGGCCAATACGGCCAGGTAGGCCAGTTCCGCCGTCTTCTCGTCCAGCACACTGGCCTGGTCGAGCGATTGAACCGCAGTCATCCACGCCTGGGCGTGCTGCGGGACTTCGCTCAAGAACGTCTGGAAGGCCTGACTGACCTTCGAAGATGGATCGCCCATACGGCAGCTCCTTTCGGGCTCGGAGACATTATGTCGGGGTATGTCAATAACGTGGGCATTATTCGATGACAGCAAGCCGCAGGATCAGGCCGGGAAAGGAGAGTCTGGGCAGGTTAATCACCGCGGCCACTAGCGTCCTTCTGCGTTGAGTAGGAGCCAGCCGTTCAGGCCCGAAGACTCAAGGCAGTTCCGCGCGATGTCCGCCTCCACCGGACTGGCAAAAAATCGGCGATCGTGGCCAATGTGTTTGTGTTGTCTACCATCAGAACAGCCCCTGTTTGAGTCCCCCAGTCGCCTACACGGCGGCCGACTATCTCAAGGATAGCATACGCGAGGTTTTTCGCCCTCCGGCGCGGTGAGCCGCTCCAACTCGGCCAGGTAGACCAACGCCTCTTCCCGCGAAGAACCACACATTTCTTCGCAGGCTCGCAGGCTTCCGCAGACTGCCGGACGTTCCGGATGGTCGTAGATCGCGCAGCGGTTGTCGTCGGTCAGTTGGACACACCGAACGCCGGCCGGCTTGCCGTTTGGCATGCCTGGGATCGGCGACGAAAGCGACGGGGCAATACAACAGGCCCCACATCCGACACGGCACTCCATTAGCGAACCTCCAAGGTATATTCTCAAAAAAAAGCGGCGATCGTTTCTGGACCGTGGAGACTGGTGACTGGCATGGAGCGATCAGGAACACGATGGTATTCTTCAGATTCCCTCCCCTCGATTGACCTACATGATGAAAAGCCTCCCGACTCCCCTATCATACCCGCTCCAGCCGCTTTGCCAATCGCAATTAGGCCCGTAGCATAAGCGTCCCGCTTGTGCCCCATAGCATAAGCGTCCCCGCTTGTGCCCGAAGCGTCCCGACCGCCCCCTCCCAGACAGGGGCACTCCTCCAGTTCCCGCCGGTGGTCTCTTGCCAATCTCCCCAAGGTGGAGCAAAATAAAGGTTTGTGAAAGACCTTGCTGACAAATTCTCTGCGTTCAACTCTTACGGACCCAACTCTCATGGAATCCTGCGTTCTGGCGTACTCGGGCGGATTGGACACCTCGGTAATCCTCGGCTGGCTGATGGAGCAAGGCTATGACGTACATGCGGTGTATGTCGATCTGGGCCAGCCCTGTGAGGACCGGCAAGCGATTCTGGACAAGGCCAAGAAGATCGGTGCCAAATCTGCCCGGATCATTGACTGCCAGGAAGAGCTTTGCCGCGATTTCGCCTTCCCGGTACTCCAGTGGCAGGCCAAATATGAGGGCATTTATCTGCTGGGCACCTCGATCGCCCGGCCGTTGATCTCTAAAAAGTGCCTCGAAGTCGCCCGGGAGGTCGGCGCCAAGAACTACGTCCACGGGGCGACCGGCAAGGGGAACGATCAGTGCCGCTTCCAATTGGCCGCCGAGGCGTTGGATCCTGACATCAAGGTAATCGCCCCTTGGCGCATGGAAAAGTTCCGCAAGGAGTTCCCTGGTCGCACCGAGATGATTGCCTACTGCGACCGGCGGAAAATCCCGATCAAGGCCTCGGTGAGCAAGCCTTACAGTTCTGACGAAAACTGCCTGCACATCAGCTACGAGGCCGGCAAGCTGGAAGACCTGACGGTCAACGGCGTCGAACTGGTCGAGTTCGGCATGACCGTCTCGCCGCAGCAGGC
>CAZLDQ010000262.1:0-7120 GCA_964558295.1 uncultured Planctomycetaceae bacterium
AAGGCAGGGAGCCGTAGCAGCTTTTCGCTACTCAGGCAATTTCAAAACACGTTCTAAGCTTCAGGAAGGAGCAGAACGTTTGGGGCCACTTCGAAACGGAGACGGCCCATGGATCGCCAACCGGAAAAACACCTCCACGACGAGGCCGGTGGTTTTTTATCGATAGTCCATTGCCTCGGTTAATCGTCCCCCGCAAAGCCGGCGCTGAAACGGCCGGGCCGAACGCAAGAGTGTTCGCCCCCCGCCATTCACGCAGACAGAAGCGGTTTCACTTGGTAAACGTGATCTGCCAGGAGACCTCCCGATTCTTCGGGGATTGGAAGGTGACATAGACCCAGGCGCCGTTCTGCTTGCCGGTAGCCGTGACGCCGGCTTCTTCGTCGGCGGGCGAGATGCCTACGAGATCGGCCTTCATGTTGGCGTTGGGGACGACAATCCGCATTTCGTAGGGTTCTCCCCCAATGACCCTCGAAATGCCGACCAGCGAATCGTTGGTCGGATCCCAGTTCTCGGCCGCCACATCGACGATTCCTTGGGTTACATGCCGCGAAGTGCTGACCACCTGGGGCCGATCGAGGACCGGCCGCAGGGCAATCACGTGGCAAGAGGTCGGACGAAGCTTGGCCCCCAGAGTCCCGGCGATCGGTTCGATAATCTCACCTTCCCAGAAATCGAAGCCGACATAGCGATCGTGGGCCGAACCCTTGAGTGCCAGGCGAGCCAAGTCGACGGTGACGGTCTTCTCGGTCGTGCCCCAGTTGAACAAGGCCAGGACGTGACGGTTCGACTGGCGATCGCAGAGGTGCCAGACTTCCGCCGGAAAGACGTGCCAGAGGTCCAGAGGCCGGGCAAGACGCTGGTGGTTGCCGATCGTGCGACGGACAACCTCCAGACGTTCAGCCGGAACGCCGGGAAGCCAATTGCTGACGACGTAGAGTTGCCCTGAGACCGCGACCCAAGAGGCCCAGGCACGAACCTGATCGAGAGAAAGACATTCGTCGAGAAAGACGGCATCCGGGTCATTGTGCCAAACGCGGCCGTGGAGGAAATAGGTTGAGGTGGCCACCTTGACGTTGTCGACGATGCCGCTCCACTTGCGTCCACTGTCGATTCCCAGACGCATCCCGTCAACCAGGCCGATCGAAGCGCCCAGGATGCGCATATTCTGGGCCGCCGTGCAACCGAGGAGGTAGGCATCCGGCCCTGTTGCCTCGCGGATCGTTTTGAGGGCTAAGCGATAGGCCTCCATGTTGGTCATGTTTGGATCATGAAACACGGCATCGCCGAAGCCATCGGGCCGATAATGCGGATCCGGATAGAGAAGCCCGGCAGGCAGTCCCGTCCAGAGGGCGTCGAGCTTGAAGAACTGGTAGCCCCAAGTGTTGGACATCCGGTGGATCGTGCGATAGAGGAAATTGCGAACCGCCAGGTGCGATAGATCGAGGGCGTCGCCCCCCCAGGGGACTTGATAGACTGTTCCGTCCTTACGATGCGAGAACCAGTCTTGATGTTCGGCGAACCGCGGCTGCTTGTGATCCCAACCGAAGGGCGTTAGCCAAAGGCCGGGCTGGAAACCCTGCTCGGCGATTGCTGTTGCGGCCGCCTTCATCCCGCTCGGATACGGTCCGGCCGGATTATGTTCGGTGAAGTCGCGCCGGGCACGCTGCCAGCCATCGTCGATCTGGAGCACATCAAGGCCATACGGCTTAAGGTGTTCCTTGCACCACACCGCCAGTTCTTGCATTCGTTTCTCGTCGGAAGCCCCGGCATGATACCAGGTCGTATAACCCGAGGGGGCCGGCCGGATCTTGATTGCATGGAGCCGGGCCAGTTCGTCGGCATACTGTTCCAAGCCGAGGGAAGCATCGTCGACATAGCCGATGGCCACCGTCTCGCCGACGGCCGTATCGTTTGCCGGAATCTGCAGTCGGCCATATTGGGAGATCGCTTCGAACCGCAGTGTATCGCCATCGGCCGCCGTACGGACAAGTCCGGAAGCCCGTTCGTGGGTGAGCCAGCCGCAGACAATGCCCGACGCGGTGAGCGGATTAGACGCAGCCAGGAACAAATAGCCGGTCCGATTCTGATCTGCCGGGGTAAGTCCATCGTAGCTCAACAGACGAAGATCTCGTGCGGGAAGATTCAGAACCACGGGGGCGCGAAGCGGAACAATTTCGTTGACTACCAGCGGCTTCGCGTGTGTATTTTTGATGATCGTCTTCAGCAAGACAAAGGGGAGTTTCCCGCGGAGCATCAGCATAACCGTATGCCCCGAGGGATGCTCGAAGGTGAGCTGTCGGGTGTCGCCAACCTCGGCCACTTCGAGTTTCGCCTCCCGGGCCACGAGGAAGTCGCCGAACGTGGCCCCGCGAAGAAAGAGCTTCTCGCCGCATGAGGCGGAGAAAGTGCCGCTTGAGGGATCGTACTCGATCGAGAGAATTCCGTTGGTGATGCGAGACGGCGAATCGGCGGCCTTGGCGCATGGTGCCGCAAGCATGAGCCCGACACAGAGCGTCATGGCCAATCGTCGCGAGCCGTCACGTTTCATTCGCCAACTCCTTGCGTTTCTGCACTGTCAGAGTGCAGAGAATACCCCGAAACGTCCCTTAGCAGTCGCCGCGTGCCGCGTCAAGATTCTCGCGAAAAATTGGATTGGGGGGAAGAGCGGCTTTTTCGCGTAACCTGCCGAGAGGTGCTTGACAGAAATCGCGTTCTGCGTCATCGTCATATACGTTCGTAATGAAGATCCTTTTGGTACGGCGACGGCCCCGGGTGGTGAAAGCTCGTCGCAATGGTTCATGGGGAACTCCGGTTACTTCTCTGGGGAGGGTGGTCCCGATGAGTGTATCACGTCGCCAATTCTTGGTGGCCTCCAGCGCCGCTGGGCTACTGTCTGTCGCCCCAGCCGTTCATGGCACCGAAAAGACCAAGAAGTACCGGACGGCGTTGGTAGGGTGCGGGTGGTGGGGCATGAACATCACCCAGGTAGCGATCGAGGCGGGCGAGTCGGAAATGGTCGCCCTGTGTGATGTGGATCGGCGACAGATGGATTGTGCTGTTTCCAAAGTGGAACAGCAGACTGGCAACGCTCCCAAGAGGTACGCCGACTACCGCGAGTTGTTGGAAAAGGAAAAGCCGGAGATCGTGATCGTGGCCACGCCCGATCACTGGCATCCGCTCGTGACGATCGCCGCCGTGGAGGCCGGGGCCCATGTGTACGTGGAAAAGCCAATCAGCCACACGATCCACGAAGGCTGGGCGATGGTCAAAGCAGCCCGAGCTAACAAACGAATCGTCCAGGTGGGCACCCACCGCCGAGCTTCGCCGCATAACATTTCGGCCATGAAATTCCTCAAGGAGGGCAAGGCAGGCAAGATCGGCATGGTGCGGGCTTTTGTCCACTATCCAGGCGGACCGGGCACGCCGACGCCCGATGCCCCGGTTCCCGAGGGGTTGGATTGGGACATGTGGTGCGGCCCGGCCCCTTTGCGCCCGTTCAACCCGCGAATTCACCCCAAGGGATTCCGGGCGTTCCTTGATTATGCGAACGGCACGCTCGGCGACTGGGGCATCCACTGGATGGACCAGATTCTCTGGTGGACGGAGGAGAAGTGGCCCAAGACGGTCTTCTCCACCGGGGCCCGCCATATCAAAGCAGACAACACCGATGCCCCTGACACGCAAGTGGTCAGCTACCAGTTCGACTCATTCACGGCCGTCTGGGAGCATCGGCAGTATGCGGCCAACAACGCGGAAAAGCACAATATCGGCTGTTATTTCTATGGCACCGAAGGGACGCTTCACCTTGGTTGGATCGACGGATGGACTTTCTATCCGCACGCCAAGGGGCGCGAGCCGATCCACGAAGAGCCGCAGTTGCACCTGCCCGATCACCAGAACATTCGCGAACTGTGGGCCGATTTCCTCCGGTGCATCCAAACGGGCGAAACGCCGATTTGTGATATTCAGATCGGTCACTACTCAACGAATATGAGTCTCCTGGGAATGCTCTCGCTGAAACTTGGGCGCAGTGTGCAATGGGACGGCGAGCGCGAGACGATTGTCGGCGACGAAGAAGCCAATAAGCTCCTACGGCGCGAGTATCGTGCCCCGTGGAAGTATCCCGAGGTGTGAGACTCTCCTGGCACGCAGGCCCGGCGTGGCAGCCAGGCTTTTGGGGAGTCACACGAGTGCGTACACCGCAAAGGATTGCCCTGCAAGGCACGGATGCCTTTCTTTTTGATCTCCTCCGCAGCATTGGTGGGTGGATTTGCGGAGGAGACGGGGTTGCTTAACGACGGGATCCGCCTTTCTGTTCGGGATGTGGCGAGTCCTGGGTCGTGACCCTAGGAGGTCGAGTGGGGTTTCCGACGAACCGCACATGAACCGGCGAATCGATCCCCGGCACAAGCGTTTCTCCTTGCAAACGTCCCCCTTCCGATCGCTTTCCGCACGATCGAAAAGTGAGCCCCAGCGAAAAAGAGCCCGTATCCGTCTGCTGATGAGCCAGAGATCGGAGGAACGGGTGCACGGTCGGCCCTTTCCTGGGTTCTTTGAGCACGGGGAGACAGGATCCTTTGGGCAGGCCGGAACCGTCCTGGTTCCACCCCCAAGTATAGTGGATCGGGCCAACGATGAAAGGAGTCTGTCAGGGCAGGGTATAAGCGTGTCGTTCCTTGATGAAGACTAATGAAGAATGAGGCCGCAGGCCCCCCTGCTCCCGGGCTGATCGCTACCCTGTCGTTCTAAGTGGAGTCGATGCAGCTTTTATTCTCCTTTCATTATCATTATAGTAGGACTTTCATCACCTCCTCCGTACCCGCCGATCCTCCTGCCCTGGTGCCTTGGCACGCCCAAACGTTTCCGGATACATTGGAGCCTATGAAAGACGTCGTGGCTGGTATCCTGTTGCCTGCGACCTTGGCTGTCGTGGGAGTCGTGCTGCTGGTAGTCTGGTTCAACACCGGGCCGGTTGAGCCGTTGCATGCCCGACTCCCCGGCTTGGATCGGCCGCCCGGAGTCGGCACCGGGAGTGCCAAGCGGGTTAATCTCGAAGGACGACTCACTCCCGGAGACGGGATCCCTTCGCGTGTGTCGGGCGAATGGCCCTGGTTCCGTGGCCGGAAGCTCGATGGGATCGGGGATGGCAGCGTGCGGCTTGCGCGGCAGTGGCCGGCCAGCGGTCCCCGGGTGCTTTGGTCGGTCAACTTGGGTGAAGGCTATGCGGGTCCCGCCGTGTGGGCTGGCCGGGTCTATTTGCTCGACTACGATCGCGAGGCCTCGGCCGATGCGTTGCGCTGTCTTTCGCTGGACGATGGCCGAGAAATCTGGTGCTATCGCTATCCGGTTACCATCAAGCGAAACCATGGTATGTCGCGGACCGTTCCCGCCGTAGACGGGAAGCATGTCGTCGCCTTGGGCCCAAAGTGTCATGTGACTTGTCTCGATGCGGTGACGGGCGAAAAAGCCTGGATGCTTGATCTTGTGCAGCAGTATGGTACGACCGTTCCACAGTGGTATGCCGGCCAGTGCCCCTTGATCGAAAACGGCCGGGCGATTCTCGCTCCCGCAGGAAATGCCCTGCTGGTGGCCGTTGACTGCGAATCGGGCGAGGTTATCTGGAAGAGCCCCAATCGTCAGGCGTGGAAAATGACTCACGTGTCGATTACACCTATGGAATTGGCCGGGCACCGCATGTATGTCTACTGCGGCAAAGGGGGCGTGGCCGGCGTATCGGCCAAAGACGGCGAGATCCTTTGGGAGACGACCGACTGGAAGATCAGCATTGCCACGTGCCCGTCGCCGGTTGTCTTGCCTGAGGGGCGTCTGTTCTTCTCGGGTGGCTACAACTCGGGCGCGCTGATGCTCCAGGTAAGCAAGTCCGGTGGACGGTTTACGGCGAAAACGCTTTTTCGCCTCAAGCCCAGCCAGTTCGGCTCTACGCAACATACGCCGATCTATTATCAGAACCATCTATTTGGGGTACGCGAGAAAGATAAGCAGTTGGTCTGTCTGGATTTGGAAGGACAGGAGATTTGGGCAAGCGGCACGGAACACCGTTTCGGAATCGGGCCGTATATGATCGCCGATGGGTTGATCTACGTGATGGACGACGCCGGTTTGTTAACCCTGGCCGAAGCCACCCCCAACGGCTACCAGCAGCTGGCCCAAGCCCAGGTACTCGAAGGCCACGACTCCTGGGCGCCTATGGCCTTGATCAGTGGCCGCCTGCTGGTCCGGGATATGACCCGCATGGTGTGCCTTGATGTGTCAGAAGGGGGCGTCGAGAACATTCCTGCAACAAACGGAGAAGAGCAGAAGAAGGAGAAGAAGGAGGAGAAGAAGAAACCGGCGGGGAAGCCTAAAGCGGAGGAGGATGGGCCGTTTGCGGAGGAGCCGGCAAGTGGGCCGTTTGCGGAAGAATGACCAATGGCTGATGGCGGCCGGCGGTAAGACGGGCCTCGCAGGCTCGCCACCGCCCGATGAAGGTGCACAGGGAGTGTGATGGAGAACGAACCGGCGGTGACAAAGCCCGAACTTTGGATTACCGCGATTGTCTTGATGGCAGTCGTGGTCGGGGGCGTTGCTGTCTGGAGCAATGGGCCGTGGAGTGATCGGGGAAGTCAAGAGTCGCAGCGGTTTGAATATGATCTGGCCGAGCACAAGAAGGTTGCGCCAGGGTTGCTCCGCTATCGGGAGGGCAAAGAGTTTTTGGTTCTGCTGAAAGAGCCGCGGGCCATCGCCGTTGGGCCGGAAGACCGGATCTTTGTGGCCGGCGATAAGGCGGTCATGGTCTTCGATCGCCATGGGACCAGGCAAAGCCAGATCGAGTTGGAGGACTCGCCGCGTTGCCTGACCGTGCTTGCCGATCGGGTCTACATAGGCATGAAAGAGCACGTCGAGGTTTACGATCAACAAGGCACGTCCCTGGCTCGTTGGCCAACGCTGGGCGAAAAGGCCTTGCTCACCTCGCTTGCGGCGGGCGAGTCAGGCGTCTTTCTGGCGGATGCGGGCAATCGGAGCGTTTGGCACTGCGAGCAGGACGGCAAGGTAATCAACGAGATCGGCAAACGAGAGGAGCGGCGGCACATCCGCGGCTTCGTCATTCCCAGCCCGTATT
>CAZLDQ010000263.1:0-7074 GCA_964558295.1 uncultured Planctomycetaceae bacterium
GAGGAGGCCGTCACCTACCTTAGCCGCTGTGCCATTTGGGCTGAAACACTACAGGACGAGCCCACTCAAACGCTCCGGCACGCCTCGTCCGACACACGGTGCGAACGTCTGGACGGAAGTCGTTTAACAGAAACCTGTTCCGGCAGCGATCCCCGCCCTCCGAAGCCCCGATTCCTGCTCAGGAAAGGCTGTTGACGAAACTGAGAAGTCCCCAGACAAACAGCGTCTTCGAGATGACGGTTTCAGGAACGTGTTTCTGCCACAAGACGGAAGACTCGGCAAAGAAGTCGCGTGGATCGGGGTAACGGAGATTATGTTCAATCTTCCCTGGTGTTTTGGTCGATCATCCTAAATCAGCTCTGTTGCCTGTGCACTTGCGCGAAGAACGGAATCTTGCTCAAGGTGACGCCTATGGCTACAAACCATCGCCTCGTAGCTTGTGTCACAGCCGTCCTGATTGCCATGGCAACCGGTCCGCTTCTGACAGCATTCGGCCAGAGCGTCGAGATCGGCAGTTCCGATGTTAGTGTCTCCTCGTATCCCGACGGAACGAATTACACGTTCTCCAGCGGAACCGGCAACACGGGCCGACTCCTTCTCCTCCCGCCTGGCAGCGGCAGCACGATCCTGACCGGAAACCTGACCCTGCAGCGCGACGCCACGCTTCAATACGACGGCAGCGTCGGTGACACGGTGCTCGGAATGGGTGGGACGTTAACCTTGAACGGTCAGAATCTGACGCTGCTGAACACCGGCGTCAATACGGGAACCGGCGCCGTGGCCAATGTGATCCTCGGCGACATGAACGGAGGGGGAACCCTCACCTCCTCCGGATCGCTCCTTGCCCAGAATCCGTCGACCCAGCAGGCCATCCTCCACTTGATCGGCACACAGTCCAATCCGTCAAGTGATCTCACCTTCGTGTTTCGCGGCGGTGGGTTAAGCGTCGATAATCCGAACTCGTTGTCCCTGAATACCACCCTGATCGGCCAATACTCCACGTCGTTGCTCCTTCCAACCGACGGCACAACGATCGGCTCGAACTTCACTTATCAGGTTGACTCGGATCTTGGCAATTGGACCAATGTCGCTGGTGTAGCCCTAATCGGTATCTGTGGATCGAGCGGGACATCGCACGCCGCCGACGTCGTTTACAACGGGCAGATTACCTACACCGGTACAAATTACATCGACAGCGTGGGCCGTGCTTGGGGGAATGCATTTCTCGTTGCGGGAGTCGGGTCGTTCCGCTTCGCCAACGATACCTTCGCAAATACTGACGCCTTGGCGATCGGCGGCGGGTACAACTTCCTCGCTGGCCGAGCCGACAATTCTGTCTGGACCACGTTGGTCGTCGCCAATCAGGCCAATCTCGAGAGCTTGCCCCAGAACCTCGGCTTCTGCGGCGGAAAGCTCGATCTGACCAGCCTTGGCGCCACCGTCGATCTGCGCGGCTACAAACTCTGCGCCATCAGTATCGACGCAGGAAGCGCCGACCCATATCCCGGCGGCGGCTCCCTCGTCGTCGACGGCACCCAGGACGTTACGGTTCGGGTCAACGCCGCCGACCTCCTAACCAACAACGGCTTCCTCGCCCTCGAACAAAATGGAAGCGGCGGATCGCTGACCGTGGAAATCGATTGCGGCGGCGGGATCGTGAATCCCCAAGATTTCGCCGGCTTCCAACTTCCGGCCGGGGCCACGCTCCGATTCGTCAACGTTGCAAGCAACACGGTGGCCGCTGGAAACCTCCAGGGTGCCGGCAACGTCGACGCCGCAGGGAAGAACCTGGCCATCGGCAGCAACCTCAACGCGGGTCAAGCGTTTACCGGTACGCTCCAGAATGTCGATCTGCTCCAGAAGACCGGTACTGGCAAGACCGAAATCGGCGCCGGCGCCACCATCGTCGCCCAGGCGGCCCAAGTCAGTGCGGGCAACCTCGCCGTCCAACAAGGCGCGACGTTCACCGTCAATACGTTGACCGTCACAAGCGGCGGTGTCTTGTCGGGCAACGGCACGATCCAAGGCGACATCATCCTGGCCAATGGCGGCTGGCTGACCCCCGGCAACTCGATCAATTCCCACACGACCGATGGCAACCTCACCGTCCAATCCAATGGCGGAATCGAAATCGAAACCGTCGCCCTACCTACCGGCCAGACCGTTAGCCATCCGGGAACTGATAACGACGTCGAACACGTCACCGGCCGGTTGACCTTCGAAAACGGCGGGACTCTCCTGATCACCGAAGATAGCACCAACACCGGCACCTACAAGGTCGGTGACAAGTACTACGCCCTCGTGGCCGAACAAGGGGTCCAGAATCTGTCGGGTGCCCAGGTCCAAGACAATCTGCCGGGAGTCACCATCGGCCAGTACGGCGTCGAGTATGGCACGCAAAACGTCCTGGGCAGCGACATCACCGGCTACTGGCTCTGGTTCGATCTCTCCCGCGGGTTCTCGGCTACGACGCCCAACGAACGGCGCATGTCCGACTATCTTGTTGCGCTTTACGACTTGGGGCAGATGGCCACCCTTTTCAACACGCTCGACGGCTTGACCTCCGACGAGCAGGCCGCCGCACTGCAAAGCCTCTCCGGCGAGTCGTTGGCCACTTCGCAATCGCTGACCCTCGACGGGACGATGGTCTTCACTCGCCTGCTCCATAACCGGATCCGTCCCAGCCTCAGATTTGACGGGCCCGGCACGACCGCCGCTTCGTCAGACACCTCAGACGCCATGCTCCTGCGGGGGCAATGCACCCCCTGCGTGCTCTGGAGCGGCTGGACAGCCGGTTATGGTGTCGGCGGATCGATCCATGGCAACCGCAACACCACGGCCACCGGCGCGGGGATTGGCGGTATGCTAGTCGGCATCGAGCGTGCACTTGGCGACAACGCCACGCTCGGGTTCTTCTACAACTACGGCCACAACACCGGCAGACAGTCGGCGTTCCACGCCGCCACGACTATCGATGATTACTCCTTCGGCACGTACCTGACCGACCGGCGCGATAGCTGGTATTGGCTGACCACGTTTGGGGCCGGCTACGATCGCTATCAATCGCGTCGCCAGGTCTCGTTCGCCTCGCTCAACGAGACGGCCCGCGCCACCTTTGATGGTTGGCAATCGCAGGTCTATGGAGAAACCGGCTGGGATCTTACTTGGGGCTGCATGGTCCTGCAACCCTATGTGGGCCTGCAATACCTCTACCTCCGCAGCAATAGCCTCGCCGAGGAGACCGCGGCGGCTCCGACCTCCGCCCTATTGGCCAACGGCGCGGATTTCCATGCCCTCCAAACCCATCTCGGCACACGCCTCGCCCGAACGTTCTGTCTCGGCGGACATCTCAGTTCGGCCGAGTTCCGCGCCGCCTGGGTCCACCAGTTGCTCCACGACACGGCCCCGTTGATGAACGCCCAGTTTGCCGCCTCCGCAGGATCCGGATCCTTCTCGGTCGTCGGCGCCGACCTGGCTCGCGACTGGTGTTGGCTCGGCACCGGCCTCCAATGGCGCATGACCGACACGCTCACCCTTTTCACCGACTACGACATGCTGCTTAACGCGAACCAGACTCTCCACACCGGCAGCGGCGGCCTCGTGATGACCTGGTGATTGCGCACCGGGAGTACCCCCCGTTCAGTCTCCGGCTTTCCGGGGGGACAATCTCTCACACAACCCGCGGCACGACGAACGGCTCGCGGTAGACTCGTTCGGAAAACGCATTGGCCTTCGGGGCAAAGTCGCCGACAAGACTTTCACGCTTCGCGTCGAGTGTGCCCCAGGGGCCTGCAACGGCTGGCGAACATTTCTGATGGGGAAAGCGAGAGCCGCTCGTCGTCTCGGGGCTGAAACCCATCGGGTGGCACTGGCATCTTCCCAGTGTCTTGGGGAAACGAGCTTGCAGATCGTGGTTTCAAGCCTCCGTGGGTCGGCAAGCCTTTGCTTGAATTACCTTTCGAGGCGGTGGATCTCTTTATCAACCACGTCAACCGTGATGCGACTACTGGGAGCCAAGGGTGCCATTCGGGTAACCGCCCCGTTCGAGTCCTGGCAGTCTGATTTCCAGGGAACTCGCTCGGATACGGCGAGCTCGAGGAACTGTCTTTGTTGAAGGTTCCCTTGCTGTCGGTGCGGGCATCCCTTGAGGGCATCCACACGCTGCGTGCACCCGCGGGCCAGCGGATCGTCCGAGTGCAGTGCGTGGGAGAGGATCTCGCCATGACCACAGATCGGGAGGCACCTGTTTTGGGCGCCAAGGCAGGTCAAAACTACGAGGTCGTGTTTGACTAGCCGGCCCCCCGGGACGTTTGACGGGACTCTTGACACCCGGTTGGCTGGGGGCAATAGTCTACAGGAGAAATGTCGTCTGATGTTGGGGTGCTTTCTCGCCCAAGAGACAGGTTTTGGAGTCTCTCGACGGTCGCACTCCAGCAGCCCGGTTCATTTGACGCTCTCAATATCCACAAGGAGAGGCTCCATGAAGAAGAACGGTCTTCGTGTATCGCGTCGTGGTTTCCTCGGCGGTGCAGTGGCAGCGTTGGCTGCGCCGACGATTATCCCCCGCCACGTACTGGGTGATGAAAAGAATGTCCCGGCCAACGAGAAGATCGCGTTGGGCATGATTGGCATCGGCAAGATGATGCACGACTCGCACATGCCGCATTTCGTGCGCATGCCGGAAGTGAAGGTCGTGGCCGTGTGCGATGTTGACACGACACGCCGCGAGGCGGGAAAGAAACGGGTGGACGACGCCTACGGCAACACGGATTGCAAGGCCTACGTCGACTATCGCGAGATGCTTGCCCGCAAGGACATCGACGCGATTGTCTGCGCCACGCCCGACCACTGGCACGCGATGGTGATTCTCGACACGTGGAAGGCCGGCAAGGACATGTACTGCGAGAAGCCGCTGACGAACAATCTGATGGAAGCCAAGACGGTCATGGATGCGGTCAACGGCTCTAAGATCATCTTCCAGACCGGCAGCCAGCAGCGGGCGAACAAGAACTTCCGCATCGCCTGCGAGTTGGTACGCAACGGGCGGATCGGCAAGCTCCAGCAGATTCAGGTGGGCGTCGGCGGCCCGCCGACCCCCTGCAAGCTTCCTGGCGAAGAGATGGAGCCTGGTTTGGATTGGGATCGCTGGCTCGGTCCGGCGCCGATGCGTCCCTACCACTCGATCCTGAGCCCGCGCGGCGTACACAATCACTTTCCCTCGTGGCGTGCTTTCTGCGAGTACGGCGGCGGCGGGATGACCGACTGGGGGGCCCACCACTTCGACATCGGCCAATGGGCTTTGGACATGGACAAATCAGGCCCGGTCGAAATCGTCCTGCCCGAAAACCCCAAACTGGGCCATGGGGTGAAGTACGTCTATGCCAACGGGGTCGAAATGATTCACGGCGGTCCTGCAGGCATTACGTTCATCGGCACTGACGGCGAAATCTTCGCCGACCGTGGCAAGATCGTTAGTAAGCCGGAAGAGATCGTCAAGACGCCGCTTGGCGACAACGATGTCCACCTCTACCTGGCCCCCGGCCACAGCCACTCGGGACACCGCCAGGACTGGGTCGACTGCATCCGCAGCCGCAAGCAACCCAACTGCCCGATCGAGGTCGGCGCCCGCTCGGTGGCCGTCTGCCACCTGGGTAACGTGGCCTACCTCCACGCCGAGGAGATTGGCGGCAAGTCGCTCAAGTGGGACCCGCAGAAGTGGGAATTTGTCGGCAACGATGCAGCCAACGCCTGGCGTGATTATCCCTATCCGCGCCGCAAGGGTTACGAGCTGCACAGCGTGTGACGAGACAACCCGAGTGCAACAGAAGGAAAAAGGGGGAAGAGGGGAAAGAAGTCTGTGGG
The DNA here is from genome assembly GCA_964558295.1 of uncultured Planctomycetaceae bacterium. Lineage (GTDB taxonomy): Bacteria > Planctomycetota > Planctomycetia > Pirellulales > Thermoguttaceae > JBDKTH01. The sequence goes on from CAZLDQ010000263.1 coordinate 5,863, forward strand.
ATTCGCTCTCGCCCCCAAGGGAGCGACAAATGCCTGACTCGTTTCTTTCCGGTTTTCCGATTCTCCCCTTTTTCCTTGCGTGCACCGAATGCCACTTCGGATACTTGTCTCACACTTCAGTGGTATAGCTCTTCTTCGAGGGACGTGTCGTGCCCATTCTTCATAAGGAAATGCGATCTGCCATGAAAAGGACTGCGCTTGCGTTCGGTTTGACTCTGGGACTCCTCTTGACGGGATGCCAACCGGCTCCGGCGCCGATCGAAAAGGCTGAGTCGTGGGCAGAAAAGGCTGAGTCGCCAGCCGAACAGCCCAAGGAGCCGGCAGTTGCTTCCGTGCCGCCAGCCGCGAAGGCCGAACCGGAGGTGAAACCCACGGCGGTATCCAAGTACACTCCCGAGCAGATCGTCGCGGCTAAGCAACTTGCCGCGCAACTGGGTGCGAAGATCGGCGAAGACGCCGAGGGCCAGGTTATCTCACTCGATATGGCTGCGGGACGCAGTTGGGTCGGCGACGCCCAGATGCAGGAAATCCTCGTCTTCGAGCGGCTGAGCTCGCTGACCCTCGAAGGGCCGAGCATTACGGATGCCTTGGTGCCTCGCATCGCCGAATGCGACAAACTGACCTGGCTGGCTTTGCGCAACACGTTGATCGGCGACGACGGCATCACCCAGCTTTCCGGCCTGAAATCGCTGAAGACCATCGACCTGCGCGTGGCCCCGATGGTGACCGACGCCTCGATGCAAACCTTGGCCGCGATGCCCGAGCTGCGGGCGGTTCGGTTGGTCGGTGGAAACGTTACCGATGCGGGAGTCGCCGTGTTGCTGACCTTGCCGCGACTCACTGAGCTTGATGTGCGCAATTGCCGGGGGGTGACGAAAAAGGGAATCGAGCACGCAGGTACAAAGAAGTCGCTCCGGTTGCTAAAAATCGGTGGGCCGAAGATCGACGACAGCGTGTTGGATCTGGTCGCCGCGATGGGACACCTCACCGGCCTAGCGTTGGACAATTGCGCGATCACCGATGTCGGCATTGCCAAGTTGGGAAGACTTCCGCTCGTGGACTTGACCATCTACCAGTGCACGAAGATCACCGATAAGGGCCTCGAAGTGCTTGCCAGCTATCCCGAGCTGCGCGACCTGACGCTTTCCGACGTGGGAGCTAACAGCCCGTTGAACAAGTCACTTTCGGCCAGACGAGTTGTCCAAGGGGCGA
>CAZLDQ010000264.1:0-7070 GCA_964558295.1 uncultured Planctomycetaceae bacterium
CCGCCCCCCTCACGGTCAGTAATTGCGGACGGGGTAGATGTCTCAGTCATGTTGGCACAGAGGGGGCCGAGGGAAGATGTAACGGTCCTCGCTCGTGACGCGAAGTCAACCGATCCGAAACTCCTCCGACGCAGTAGACTTTTCGAGGCCGCGATAAGCGAGCTTGAGCAGAGGAGGGGCAACGAGAGTCGTTGCCACCGACATCAAAACGACGACTGCATACACGTGCGCCCCGATCACGCCAAGGGACTGTCCGATTTGGGCCACGACCATTCCAACCTCGCCTCGTGGGATCATCCCCACGCCGACCCGCGAGGCGTCGGACCAGCCCAAACGGTACGCCCCCAACCCGCAACCGATAAACTTGGAAAGAATCGCAGCCAGCAGTACAAGACCGGCCAGGATCACAATAGACCAACTGGAAAGCGCGGAGAGACTAAAGTGAAGGCCAATCCCGGCCAGGAAGAACGGAACGAGCAACTCGCTTACCCCCTGCGCGAGATCATGGACCCGATGGCCAACACTCTCAGCCAGAACCATCCCCGCCAGGAAGGCGCCGATAATCGCGGCAACTCCAGCGTAGACTGCCAGCACGGAAAGCGCGAACAGCAGAATCATCGCCATCGCGAACTGCGGCTCTCCGCCTCGCAGTTGCTCATGGATGCGAGGGACCAGCTTCTTCATGGTCTTCGTACCCCACAAGACCACGGTCAGCGTGAACCCGATGGCGAACGCGGCGGTAAGGACCAGTTCCACAACGTTCAGCGTTCCCTTGGCGAGGCTGCTGACTAGAGCGAGAATCAGGAGGCCGAGCACGTCGTCGATTACTGCCGCTGCCAGAATGATCCGGCTTGCCCGCTCCTGAAGAAGACCCTTGGCCGCCAGCACCTGTGCCGTGATGCCGACACTGGTGGCAACCATCGCAGCTCCGACAAAGATCGACTCGATTTGCGGCTCGCCCCAGAGCCGCGAGAGGCCCCATCCTAGAGGGAACGGGACGACTACACCGAGAACCGCCACCCAGGTGGCGGTCGGCCCGACCTTCATCAAATCAGAGGCCTTCACCTCAAGCCCGACCCGGAACAGAAGGAACATCACCCCGAGATCGGCAAGCGCTGTGAGGAAGTCATTGGGCGCCATCCAGCCGAGCACGCTCGGACCGATCACGACGCCTGCGAGAATCTGGCCGACGATACCCGGCTGATGAAATCGCTCGAATAACTCGTCGAGGATCTTGGCCGAGCCAAAAACAGCCAGCATCGCCAGAGGCAGCTTTACGGCCTCGGGACCGGACGCTAGAAGAAATGCAAGACAGTTTAGATTCACAATGTCACCGCCTCCCCTCCTTCGGTGATACCTTGGGCATCTTGGCCGGCAGTGGGGGTGGCTCCGGCCGAGTCCAGTCCATTTCCACGTGCAACTGCTCAACGTGGAAGCGGCTCTGGAAAACCTTGCGCAGGATCGCTGCCGCGACTTCGTCCAAAGCGACGGGCGCCTGATAGCGCAGCCGCACGATGATGCCGCTGGGACTGAAGCCTAACTTATAGCCGAGCAATGTAGCGGAGCCGGCAGGCCACGACTCTTGAATGGGTTGCTCCAGGCGGGCGACCAATTCACGCCTCACGCTATCCAAGTCCTCCCGTGGAGCCGGCAGCGCCGGCTTCAGCCGCTCACGTAATGGCGCCGGTTCCTCTTCGCCGGCTACTTTCCGGACAAACAGGTCCACGTCCCTCCCGGTCCTCTTAAGAATGGTTTTTCGGGCCTCTCCTGTTTTCGCGTCCGGCACGGCGTCCACCATAATCAGACGAGCGCGGATTCGATCCGGTGCGAGGTCAATTATCGCAGAGACGATTGCATCTCGCAAAGCAAGTTGACGGACTGCGTCTCGGATTGCCGCCCGGGCCAGAGTTGCATTTCGCACGTGCATGAGGGCGCGGCTCAGCGGCACGAACAGTACCACGAGAATGAGAGCAAGCATCAATGCGCTCCAGCGGAGCCTCCCAATGTCGGCCAGGGAACGAGCGAGAAAGGTACGTTGTAGAAGCAGGAAGAACTTGTCGCCGGACCTCGGTCCCGAATCGATTGGCCGATTTCCTCGCGAACGTCAGGAGCATCCATCCGGACTAACAGGAAGACGAGGAGTGCGCTGGCGACAACCGCCGCCAGATTGGTCAAGAAGAGGAGGCCGGCACCCCAAAATGATGGGCCCGACAAAGCCACTACCGACCCCGAAACCTACGGTGCATAGCGGGGGCATCAAAGCCACGGCGATTGCGACGCCCGGTAGGGCGGTAACTCCACCGCCTCCTCCACCTCGACAGACCACCACCGAACCAGCAAGTCCCGAGAGGATGGCTACTCCAAAATCCAGCAGGTTGGGCTGTGTCCTGCTCAGAATCTCAGCCGTGGGTGCGTGAAATGGTAGAAGCCATACGATTGACGCGGAGAAGGTGTCTCAGTCATATTGGCACAGAGGGTGGCGCGGAGAGACGCGTTCCCACGAAGACAAGACTAGCGCAAAATGTTCCTTTTATAACATCGTAGTAATAGCTGCATTGAAGTTTTCGTCAAGAGACCAATCGACGATCAGGCACTCGCTGCCATGCATCAAGTATGGGGCGCCCCGCCCAACTTTTGCATTTCATCCTGCACCTGGAGTTCGAAGCCGCTGTCCGAGAGTCCCACGCCGAGCGTTATGCCCCGGGGGGATGAGGGTTGGACACAAACGGGCGTGCTACCGTTTTGCCTCCTCGGATGCAGCCAGTCCCTGCGGAAAATCGTGAGAGCACTGGCGGCCTGCCAAATCCCGCTGATCGTCATTCACAGTACTCGCAGCTTAGTAAGTACCAACTACGTATCCCTAAGCGATCTCATGATGGCCGTTGCAGGCGAAGGACTAACGGAGAAGGCCCCTCGACACGCCGATCACAATCGTTGATGAAGTCCACAAACACCTTGTGCCGGTGTCGCTGCAATAGCCGGGCTGTGTACTTCGTTCCGTTGCCGGGGGTCTTCAGACAAGTCCAGATTCTTGCGTCGGATTTCATGTTTCATATCGTCCATCATGCGCAAGAGAATATACGGCCCCTGCCCCACTTCCACACGGCCGGTACCGCTTTGAACTATGTAATTCGAAAACGAGGCCGACGTGTCCTTGCAAGCCTGCTCGTGCTATTGAGCCCCACTACGTTATGTGCCGCAGGTAGCAGTCTTCTATTCAGCGACGACTTCAGCGCCCCCCTGTCGACGCATTGGAAGATCGTGGATGAAGGTACCAAGAACGCTCCGTCGAAGTGGCGGACCAGTGCGGGTGTGCTAGAGCAAAAATCAAGAATCTCTGACAGCGCGCCGGGCATCGACGACTTGGCAAAACGGGGATCATACCTCTTGACCGGAGATCCCTCGTGGTCATCTTATGTGGTGACTTTTAAGATGAGATCATCGGATAGCAGAAGCTTCGGGGTGATGTTCGGCTATCAAAATGCGAATAACTACTATCGTTTTTCGATGGATCAAGAATCAGCATATCGCCGGCTTGTAAAGGTGGTGAACGGCGTTGCAACCCGGCTAGCTGAAGACAACGTGGAATACCGGCGAAACCAATTGTACTTGGTACAGGTGAGGTTCGCTCCCGGGTGGTCAGAAATCTGGATCGATGGTGTCTTGTTGTTTCATGCGGATGACATCAGCTTCCTGGCAGGCAAGGTCGCCTTGTACACTTGGGCAAATGCGGGGGCGGAGTTTGACGACTTCGTCGTTGAAAAACCAACCGTTCTGCAGCCCACGCCCGCGCCAATAACGGTAGCACTTACGCCGGTTGGCACGACGCTGACAGCGTCACAGACGCAGCAATTCACCGCCGTAGTCTCCGGCAGCAGCAATCAGCAGGTCACTTGGTCGTTCGTCCCAGCGGTGGGTGGGATTTCGAGTAACGGTCTCTATACCGCACCGAGCACGATCAGTACGCAGCAAAGTGTTACTGTGACGGCTACCAGTGCGGCCGATCCCACGAAACGGGCATCGGCCACGGTGACTTTGATTCCGACGGTCACTGTGTTGGTCAGCCCAGCAAACAGCACGTTGACAGCGTCGCAAAAACAGCAATTCATAGCGACCGTGGCCGGCAGCAGCAATGACCAGGTCACGTGGTCGCTGAATCCGGAAGAGGGTAGGATCTCGAAGGCTGGACTTTACACTGCACCCAACACAGTTACCACTCAGCAGACAATCATGGTGACGGCTACCAGTGTTGCCGACCCTACGAAATTCGCGATGGCGACAGTGAGCTTGAATCCTACCGTGGCTCTATTGATCAGTCCGGGCAGCATCACGCTGAAAGCGTCCCAAACGCAGCAATTCACTGCAACGGTATCCACGTTGTCTTCACCGCAGTCTCAGCAACCGACTGCCACGGCGGCTGGCGGCTGCAATAGCCAAGTCATCTGGTCCGTAAATCCAACGGTGGGTATGATCTCAAGCGATGGTGTTTACACCGCTCCGGCTGAGGTCAATACGCAGCAAACGGTCACCGTGACAGCTACTAGTGTGTCCGACCCAACGAAGTCGGTGACGGCGACGGTTACCCTCAGTCCGACAGTGGCTGTTTCGATCAGCCCAGTTGGCGTCACGCTGACAGCTTCGCAAACGCAACAATTCACGGCGACGTTGACCGGCAGCAGCGATGAGCGGATCACCTGGTTGCTGAGTCCGCCAGACGTAGGTGGCTTGTCGACAAACGGCACTATCGCGCTTTTCAACTCCCCTGATATAATCGACCAGAAGCAGAACGTCGAGGTTATTGCGACAAGCGTGGCAGATCCAACCAAGTGGGCCAAAGCGGTTATCTCTCTCCTGCCGGTCGTTTCGGTGTCCGTAACGCCCGGTTACGCCAACGTACTGCCGTCCCGAAGCCAGCAGATTACGGCGTCGGTGACTGGGACAACAAACCGAGCGGTCACATGGTCACTTAACCCTTCAGTTGGCGCGATAACCGACGCCGGGCTTTATACTGCACCTTCCACGATCACCGCGGAGCAAGTGGTGGAAGCGAAGGCGACAAGTGTCGAAAACCCAACGAAGTCCGCCAGCGCAATCGTCGTTATTAAAGACCCTGGCAACATGACGATTACTTCACCGATAGCTGGGGCCACCGTGACTGGCACCGTCATATTCGCCGTTGATACGGGCGGCTTGCCATCTACGGCAAGCGTAGAGTATTCGATTGGAGGAAAGGTGCTGGGAATCGTGGACGAGCCTCCGTTTTCCTTGACATACAACACGGCCCTCCTACTCGACGGATCCCTGGTATTGCAGGCGAACGCTCGTAACGCGTTCGGGAATTTGCTTGCCGAGGTGGAACTGCCTTTCCGGGTGTCCAATCGCGGCGTGACCATGACGGTCAACTCGCCGTCCATTAATGGAACACTTTCCGGCAAGGTGACGATGTCGGTGACGTCGTCCGAACCCGAGTATTGCCCTACCTTCTGGTTTGGCAGTCTGGATGGAGAGGATTCCGCATACGCAGATACGGGGAGCGATCCGTCTCAGCAAACACAGACGAGGAACTTGACGTTCGACACGACGCGCTTTTTCAACGGCAAGCACGAACTGCACATCACGATGCATTCTTTGGAACTACTTGGTGACCGTCGCGTTCCTAGAGATTATCGGGGAATGTTCACCCGGATGGTGAACATCGACAACGGCCACACTTTGATGGAAGTAGTTTCCAACTACCTGCATCTCTATCTTGCTCCCGGACAGCGGGTCACATTAACATGCAAAGCGGTGTTTACGGATCGAACCGTCGGGGCTTGCAATTCTCCGAGCTTTTCTTCAGATAACGCTTCTGTGGCCTCCGTGGACTCCTCCGGTGTTGTCACAGCTACGGGTGAAGGGTTTGCTCAAATCACAATGGCGGCCGGCGGCAAGACGACCAAAGCATATGTCTGGGTGCGACCAGACCAACACATCCCACACTTCGCTGGCAATGGACAGATTCTCCGGCAGTATGCGCCGGGACAATCGCTATTTGTAGTGGCTCCTTTTGTGCTGGAACCGGCGGAGGTACGCGACCGCGCGCCAGGTTTGTTAGGCGAGGTTCTTCGCGCCAGTGTCAACACGCTTCAACAGGGCTTTTATCCTAATCCGCGAAACCTGTCGAAGACATGGGAGAGTTGGAAGAGCGAGTACGACAGCCAGTTTGTCCCCAACTGGGCCTACGCTGTGTCTAATGGGTTGCACTTGTTGCCATCGGGAGACGATGTGGCAAGGAACATTGGTGGCGAGGGTTGGTGGACGCTCAACTGGCCATACGGCAAGCAGGCGGTTCAATATGCGATGCAGAAGCTGGCGGAATCAGGAACCGCTGTCGCCGTTGATGTCGTCGATGAGGTGAGCATGATGTGGGGCGGAACGCCGAGGCCACCGGGTAAGGTTGGGGCTCCGAACAGCTTCACGTCGATCACTTGCTCCGGAGAGGTTTGCATCGTTTCGTGGCCGTCCAATCCCGTCAACAGTTCCCGTTTCCCCTTTGGCACGAGTTTTGCTATGACGGGCTCTACAAATCCGAACCTCAACACTCCGGATGGCCAGATGTTTAAGGCTACGAACATTACAGCGGATTCATTCGAATTCAAACCTGCGGGGCCGCTGACTGGCACGTTCACAGCCGACAACGATCCGAACCTGGAGTTCCTATGGTGGGCTGGACCCGCTGGTGGCTGCCCGACAACTCCCTGCAGCCCAGCGGTGCCGAACACGGCCATCACAACGATCAGTGACTGGCTTCGCAGCGCACCTGCAAGTGTGCCGATCAGCTGGCCGTCACTGGGTGTCAGTCCACCCGTAGTGCACGGTAACTGGATGGGAAAAGGCGGAGTCAGCGACTATGCTTCGCATTACTGGGACACCTTCCGCGGTCGAAAGACCTACCCCTGGGGATGGGGAACGGAAGAGGCAAACACCTGGATGCGTACCGCGTTTTATGCCCGGCAGGGATACATGGACTTGAGCAAGCCCCAACTGATGCTCACCAGCTTGATGGGGCCGATGTACAGGAAGGGAACTCC
>CAZLDQ010000265.1:0-7065 GCA_964558295.1 uncultured Planctomycetaceae bacterium
GCGCCCGGGCTGTTGCTCGCAAGAGTCGCGGCCCGGGCCAGGCGTTTTCTTGGGGGCGTCCGGTTGACAAGCAATCCGGGGATCTATGGCGAGCTACTACCTGGCGTCGGCTCTCCTGGAAACGCCTCCCGCCACGCGTCTGCCAGTTCGGTGATTACTCCCAGGCGTGTACTCCACAGCGCCAGATAAGCTTGATCCATCTGATCACGATTGAACCGCAAGAGTGCGGCCGCATCGACACGATCTAGAATTCCCCCAGCCAGGAGCTTGTGGAGAAGCAAGTCCTCGGAGCGAAGCACTGCAATAGGCACGTCCAGTCCCGGCAGCGCTGTGCTTACCCGGCATCGCAGCGATTCTTGATGGTATTCAAACTGACCAAGGCGAAGGTCGATCTGCAACTCCAGAAAAGTCTCGGGCGGTTCTTGTGCCGAAGAGTGAATGAAATAAATTCTGTCATGCAGAACGAACAGGGCGAAATGCATTGAGAGAGGTATTATCGCCTACCTCTGTAGATTCGGTTGGCGACACCCGGTCTTTTGTGGCGATGGGGGGCAAGTCGCCCATCATGGGGTGACAGCAGTCTGTCGATCACCAGCGGCCCCTGGGTTTTCTTGCCTGGGCCGAGATCGAATTTGGGGGTAGAATTCTTGGGATCTGTTGCGGCCCCCAACGTGGTGGGTCGCCTTCCGCGCATTCTTCACGGATTCGATCGTGATGCATGATCACGGCCATTCCCATGACCACCACCATGCGCACCACCATCAGCGTGCGGCAAACCGGCGTCGGTTGACGCTGACCCTGCTCTTGGCCGCTAGCTATATGGTGGCCGAGATCGTGGGCGGATGGCTGGCCAATTCGCTGGCTTTGCTGGCGGACGCTGGACATATGTTCTCCGACACGGCTGCCCTGGGGTTGAGTCTGTTTGCCGTCTGGGCCGCGCAGCGTCCGGCTACGTCGAAACAGACCTTCGGGTTTTACCGCACGGAGATTCTTGCGGCGCTGGTTAACGGGGCGACGCTCGTCGGTGTGTCACTCGTGATCTTCTTTGAAGCCTATCAGCGTTTTTTCTCGCCGCCTGAGGTGCACGGGGGGCTGATGATGGTGATTGCCACCGGCGGGTTAGTGGTCAACCTCCTGGGACTGTGGATTCTCGGTGGCGGCCGGGAGGGGAACCTGAACGTGCGCGGGGCTTGGCTCCATGTGCTGACCGACGCCTTGGGGAGCCTGGGGGCAATTGTGGCCGGGTTATTGGTCTGGGGTTTTTCGTGGTACTGGGCCGATCCGGCGATTTCGGTGGCGATTGGGGGCCTGGTGATCTATTCATCCTGGCGTCTGGTGGCCGAATCGGTGTCGGTGCTCATGGAGAGCGCCCCGCGAGGGATCGACGTGGACGAGGTCCGCGAAGCGCTCGTGACAGTGCCCGGGGTGCTGGAGGTCCACGATCTGCACGTCTGGTCGATCACCACGGGCCTTGATTCCCTCTCCGCCCACGTTGTGACGGCCGACGGCCATGCCCATGCCGCGTTGCTTGCTGACCTGCGGACGATGCTCCATCGCCGGTTTGGCATGGACCACATCACGATCCAGATCGAGCCCGAAGATTTTGACGAACGGGCCCGGTGCTGCTGACGTGATGCTGGGCGCGGGATCGTGTCGGCGGGTCGCACAGATCCGGTTGGCTCCGGCGCGTGCGTCAGACCCATTAGGAGGGGGTGGGTGAGATTGGCCCTTTCGAGCCGCTCGCCAGGCGGGACCCTAATTGGTAGGATTACACGATTACGGTTTGCAGTGCCCGGTGGCCTGTGGCTTCCTGACGTCCCTCTCACCCCCCGATCTCTCCATGGTTCTCAACACATATTCGCTTTGCCCCTGCGGCACTGGCAAGAAGATCAAGTTTTGCTGCAACGACTTGCTCCCCGAGTTGGAGAAGATCGATCGGATGCTTGATGGGGAGCAGTTCCGTGCGGTCATCCAGCATATTGAGCGATTGGAGCCGAGCTATCCGGATCGCGCCGCGCTGTTGGCGATCAAGTCGATGGTTTATCGGTTTCTTGGCCAGCTCGACGAGGCGCGGGCGACGGCCGCTCGCTTCCTGGAAAAGCATCCCAACAATCCCGTCGCCTTGGCCGAGTCGGCGATTGTGACGGCCGCGACCGAGGGGGGGCGTCCGGCAATCGATCTGCTCCAACGGGCCCTGAGCGCCATGGGCCAACAGTTGGAAACGCGGGTCTACGAGGCGCTTCGCGTGGTCAGCTCGGTCCTGGCGGCGGAGGGGGAGTATCTCCCTGCCCAGGCCATGGCCATGTTGCTGACGACGGCGAACCGCGAAGACCGCGGGGCGATGGAGCTGATGATGCAGCTCAATACGCACCCGAACGTCCCCTTGCTCTTCAAGAGCACGCGGCGTCTGGATGAAGCGCCAGACGGGGTCCCATGGAAAGCGGCGTTCGATGAGGCGATCAAGCAGAGTCGTTCCGCCCGCTGGGCCGACGCCGCCGCCCAGTTTGCCGCGTTGGCCCAACAGCATCCCGAGGTTCCTGTTGTGTGGCGCAACCTGGCGATCGTGCGGAGTTGGTTGGGCGACAGGGAGGGAACCATCGAAGCGCTCGAGCGTTATGCCGCGCTCGACGTGCCGTTGGAGGACGCTGTCGAGGCGATCAGCTTCGCCCGGTTGCTCACGGAAGATCCGTTGGGCGACCAGATCGACCTGGTAGATCTGACCTACACCATTAGCGACGCCGAGCAACTTCAGGTGGCATTGGCTTCCTCGCCGCGGATCTCGCTCGCGCCGATCGATCCGCGGGCGTTTGCCCAGGACGACGAACCGCCGCCGCAGGCCGTGTTCATGTTGTTCGACCGGGGACAGCCCGACGCCAGCCAGCCCTTGGACCCGGATACGCTTCCCTGCCTGTTGGGGCACATGCTGCTCTTTGGGCGGCAGACCGATCGGGAACCGCGTTTGGAGGTGTTGAACGTCTCCCGCCGGAAGCTGGAGGAGATCAACGCGCTGTTGGTGGAAGTCGGCGGCGGCCAGTTGAGCCGTCCGAGCGACGAGAAGGTGACCGGCAAGCTTTCGGTCAGTCAGGACATGCTCTCGCACAACTGGCGTTTGCCCGAAGGAACGACCCAAGAGGACCTTCAACGGCTCAGCGATCAGGCGTTGGAACGGGCCGTGTTGAGCCGTTGGCCGCAAACGCCCCTGGGACTCCTAGACGGCAAGAGCCCGCAAGAGGTCAACGGCCAGGAGGCCTATCGCCTCAAGCTCTTGGCGGCCATCTTGATCTTGGAGCAGTGGATGGAGCAGGAGGGGGGCCATCTGGACATGAACCGTCTGCGGGCTCAGCTTGGACTCCCCACGCTCGCACCAATCGATCCGCAGAGAGTTGATTTGCGCGAGCTCCCGCTAGTACGCTTGTCGCGGCTGGCGGTCGACAAGCTGAGCGACGACCAGTTGCTTCTGGTTTATCACCGGGCGATGGCCTTCGCTGCCCGCAACGCGACCGCCAAGTTTGCCCGCTCATTGGTCGAGCGGCCGAGCTTGGTGGGACGCGAAGAGCAGTTCCACGCCTTCATGATCCTAGCCCGGACCGCCGAGGAACCTGACAAGGCGATTGAGTACGTCAACCGTGGGCGTCAGGCGGCCGAGGGGGTAGGCCAGTCGTCGGCCACCTGGGACCTGTTGGAGTTGTCGTTCCGCCTCCAGCATGGCAACGGTCCCGAGGCGGTCCGTTTGATCGAGCACTTGCAGCGTGCTCACCTCCGTGAGCCGGGGGTGGCCCAAGCGCTGGCCGATCTGTTGATGCAAGTCGGCGTGCTCCGCCCCGACGGCTCGATGGCCCTGCCCGCCGGCTCCGCCGCCGAACCGCAGCCGGGCATCATGATGCCCGGCCAGGAAGTGGCCGAGCCCGGCAAGCTCTGGACTCCCGACGGCCAAGCCCCCCAGGGCGAAAAGCCGAAGATCTGGATACCGGGGATGGAGTAGGGGGAAATGCAGAAAGCAGAATGACGAATGCAGAAAGAAGATGGACGTGGTTAAGCTTTCGTCCGTTTTGCATTCTGCATTCTGAATTCTGCCTTCCTTCTTCAGTCTCCCAAGGAGACGGTTTCGCCGTTGTGGACGGTGGAGGCGCCACGCCAGATGGTGATGTTGATCGTCTCGGAGACGAAGCGGGTGGAGCCGTCGGCCATGCAGACATTCACCCCGCCTGGGTGCCGACTGCGGGCCGCTCCTATGCCGCGGGTCGAACTGGACATGCACTCGTGGTTCTTCGTCAGGCGATCATTGGGCGGTAGGAGGGTGCTAAACGACAGGCTGTAATAGCCATAGCCGTAGTACCAACTGAACCCACGGTTGTTCTCCTCGTCGTCGGTGAGGTTCACGCCATCAGTGCCTGCCACACAAGATCCTAAATCCGAGGTACAACTGGCGCGGCAGACCCAAGGTTCGCCGATCATGCACTCGGAGACGGCCATCGTGTTCGAACTGCCGTCGGTGATGGTGGCAAAGCTCGGAAAGTGATTCATCCGGAACAGGCCTCGCGTTTTCTGGCCATCGGTGGTGAACGTGCTGGTAGTGCACAGATCCATGCATTCGTCGGCCCCGGTCGAGGCCACGTAGTTTGTCGGCGCCCAATTCGATGGTTGACCTTTGGGCCGGCCGCTCAGATCGCTCGGGCAGCGGAAGGCGACCAGATCGATATTCTTCAAGGTGCTCCCCGGCGAGGAACTCCAGGTTTGCACCTTGGCGAAATCGATCTGCGAGTAGATGACCTGCTGTTCGAGGTACGGCAGCGTTCGGGTCAGCCACGACAACTCTTGCGTGTTCCAACTATCAACGCCACTGGGCGGCGGGGAGAACCGCACGGAGAGCGGCGGGAATCGACGGTTGCTGTCGTGATAGTTGTGCAGGGCCAGCCCGATTTGTTTGAGGTTATTTGTGCACTGGGCGCGGCGGGCCGCTTCCCGGGCTGCTTGAACCGCAGGCAGAAGCAGGGCGATCAAGATGCCAATGATCGCGATCACGACAAGAAGCTCGACGAGCGTGAAACCTCTGCAGCGTGGGAGACGCTTGTCGCCGGTGGATGAACCGCGCCGTAACACGTGTTCGCTTCGCATGGTGATTCCTCCTCAAGGATACCCAATGCCTGCCCCGCTTATCCGACTTCACCGGTAGCCGACGCTGCGGTAAAGCGATCGCGGGCATCCCCGCTATGGCGGGGGTCTCTTCAGCTTAGTGTAGCCGCCTGCTCATCTGTGTCAAGCAACGTGCAGGGGGGTCCTCTTCAGAAATCTGCTTGACGCGGCCGATTGTGAATGTAGAATCACAATAGGAGGTCGCTGATGGCCGATGAGAAACTGGATACCCAAATTCGCCGCGAGCAGATCGCCGAGGCGGCCCTGGCGTTGGTGGCCACCAGCGGTGTGCGGCGGTTGAGCGTGGCGGCTGTGGCACGGCGGGTTGGGCTGGTCCCCTCGGGGATCTACCGGCATTTCAAGAGCAAGGATGAGATCCTCGACGCCGTGTTGGAGTTGTTGGAAAAACGGGTTCGTGACTTCGTCGAAGCGGCCGTGCAGGAGACCAACGATCCCTTGGAGCGCCTCCACGGTGTGTTGCGGCGGCACGTGCGGTTTATTCGCGAAGGCCGGGCCATTCCCCGGATTGTCTTCTCCGACGACGTTCACAGCGGCCACCCGGAACGCAAGCAGCGCGTGCGCCGGATCGTGACCACGTATCTCGGTCAGGTCGAGCGTCTGGTTGGCGAAGCCCAGAAGGCCGGCCGCATTCGGGCGGAGATTAACCCCAATACGACGGCGATGATGTTTTTCGGGATTGTAGTCCCGGTCGGGCTGTTCTGGCATCTGACCGATGGCGGGATCGACTTGACCCAACATGCCGAACGGGCCTGGCAGCTATTCTGTCACGCCGTGGCTTGCCCATCCGATTAAGGGGTGACCGAAGCGTTTTTTTTGTCCCTCGGTGTGAATCAGAATTCACAAGGAACTGGCCGATGTCTCTTCCGATTCGACTCCTCCTGGGATTGCTGGTAGTCGCCGCGATCGGGGCGCTGGTCTTCCACTTTGCCGTGCCGCGGGAAGGCAATCCGGGCAGCATCCGGGTTTCCGGGAACATCGAGGTTACCGACGCGGAAGTGGCCTTTAAGATTGCCGGGCGCGTGGAGAAGCGGTTGGTTGACGAGGGGATGCTGGTCAAACAGGGGGAGGTGGTGGCCGTGTTGGACTCCTCCGACTTGCGGGAGGAAGTGGAGTTGCGCCGGGCCGAATTGGCGGCCGCCCAGGCGGCGTTGGCCGAATTGGAGGCGGGGAGCCGGCCCCAAGAGATTGCCGCGGCCAAGGCGAACCTCGACAAGGCCGAGGCCTCTCTGGCCGAATTGGAGCATGGCTATCGGCCCCAGGAGATTGCCGCGGCCGAAGCCACGCTCAAAGCGGCGACCCTCGAGGCCACCCAGTTGGAAACCGAGTTGGCTCGGGCGGAACGGCTCATCAAACAGCACGCGATTTCCCAGGAAGCCTACGATCGGGCCCGTTCGAACTATGATGTGGCCGCACACCGGGCCCGCGAGGCGGCCGAACGGCTCGATCTGTTGCGCGAGGGGGTGCGCCAGGAGCAGATTGCCCAAGCCCGGGCGGTCCGCGATCAACTCAAGGCCCAATACGACCTGATCAAGATCGGCCCCCGGCAAGAACAGATTGATCAAGCCCGGGCACGTGTCGAGCAAGCTAAGGCCGCATTGCGATTGGCCGAAACCCGGCTGGGCTATGCGACGCTCGTCTCCCCGCTTTCGGGCGTGGTCCTGTCCAAGAACATCGAGCCCGGTGAATTTGTCTCGCCGGGAACGCCCGTGGTGACCGTTGGCGATCTGGTCAACGTCTGGCTCCGGGCCTACATCAACGAAACCGACCTCGGCCGCGTCAAGGTCGGCCAAAAGGCCCAAGTCACTACCGACACCTATCCCGGCAAAGTCTACGAAGGGCACATCGCGTTCATCTCGTCCGAGGCCGAGTTTACGCCCAAGAGTGTGCAGACGGCAACGGAACGGGTCAAGC
>CAZLDQ010000266.1:0-6932 GCA_964558295.1 uncultured Planctomycetaceae bacterium
CGGCCGGAAAATGGGGGCAACCGTGGCCCGAGGGGAACTGCTCTTGACCGCTTTTCCTGTGATCGCCAGACTACCCGGACCATGTGTATCTTTACTCGCCACATTCTCAGCCAGATCATCAAGGTCTTCGTCTTCGCGCTACTCGCTCTGACGGCGATGTTCATGATCGGCGGCGTAGTGCAGGAAGCGATGCGACACAACCTGCCGC
The DNA here is from genome assembly GCA_964558295.1 of uncultured Planctomycetaceae bacterium. Taxonomy (GTDB): domain Bacteria; phylum Planctomycetota; class Planctomycetia; order Pirellulales; family Thermoguttaceae; genus JBDKTH01. The sequence goes on from CAZLDQ010000266.1 coordinate 209, forward strand.
CGGCGCAGGTCGTCCGGCTCTTGCCCTATCTCTTGCCGGAAGTCCTGCGGGTCACCCTGCCGGTAACGATCCTTTTGGCCACCACGACTGTTTACTCAGCGATGTCGGGATCGAATGAGGTCGTGGCCATCAAGGCCATGGGAATTTCGCCGATGGTGATCATTTGGCCGACGGTAATTCTCTCATTCCTGCTTAGCCTGTTGACTGTCTGGCTCAACGACTTGGCCGTCTCCTGGGGACGTAACAATGTGCAGCGGGTTGTTGTCGAAGCAGTCGAAGAAATTGTCTACAACATGCTACAAACCCAGGGGGGATACAGCTCGCCGAACTTCAGTATCAACGTCAAGCGGGTCGAAGGCCGGCGACTGATCTTTCCCGTGCTTACGATCAAGGGACGCGGCGACAGCGCTACGATGACCATCACCGCCGAAGAGGCCGAATTACGCTCTGACCGCAAGGAAAACCTGCTCAAGATCATCCTCTGCAACAGCACGATTGATGTCGAAGGCCAAGTGACGTTCCGTGATCCGGGCGTTTACGAGCAGGAGATTCCCTTGACCGATGCGAGCAACGCCAAGCCGCAAGAACGCCTTCCGTCGCGCATGGCATTGTGCGAGATTCGCGAGGCAGTCAAGGACCAGTTGGCGCTGCTTGAAAAGTTCGAAGAAGACTTGGCCGCCGAGGCGGGCGAACAACTCTTGTTCAGCGACTTTGAAGGGCTTACCAGCAACGAATGGGAGAACCGCTACAAGGCCCGCCAAGCCAATTGGGGCCAACTTTACCGCCTCTACACGGAACCCCACCGACGCTGGTCAGCCGGATTCAGTTGCTTCTGTTTCGTTTGGGTCGGCGCGCCGATGGCCATCTGGCTTCGCAATCGTGACTTTCTGACCAGTTTCTTCCTCTGTTTTCTCCCCATCCTGATCGTCTATTATCCGTTGCTCATGTTTGGCGTCGACGGCGCCAAGAATGGGACAATCCCCGCTTATTCCGTTTGGATCGGCAACCTTCTTTTGTTGCTTTGGGGATGCTATCTGTTTCGGAAGGTGTTGCGCTATTGAGGGGAGAAGGGATGGTGGATGGAGACGAGCGAACCGCGTTGAGGCGGGCTTGCTTGTTCGCGTTTTCTGCCGCTATTTGGTCTTCTTCTTGCTTGCGTCGCCCTTGAGATCCCAGGTGACGAGCCACTCCGTGCCGACCGGCACGAGGTCGAAATCTGCGGCGAGCCGCTGTTGAATGTCGCGCATGTGGCCGGCGCCGTAGAAAATGGCGATGTTCTTTTTGCCGGCGGCAATCTGCTTGCGCAACACGTCCAGAGCCACCTTGTTTCGCTCGGTGATCAGCGTAGATCCCTTTGGGCCGTTGACGGCCGTCAAGGAGCCTTCCATGTCGCGAAACTGCTCGGCCATCAGACGCTTCAGGGCCAGCGTGCGATCTTTGCTGAACAAGGCCATCAGCATCTGGGCGTCGGAAGCATCTTTGCCCTGCTGGCGAGCCATCGCGTAGCCGAACATCCGCATGAAAGTCTGAAACATGCTTTCGCCGCGTTGTTCCATCGACTTGGCAAACTGTTCGGGCGACATGTCGGCATGAACGAAGTTCTTCGCCGTGTAATCCACTGCACGAAGCTGGAATTCCAGGCCGAGGAGACCGGTCAATCCGGTTTGGACCATGGAAACCGGATGCTGACTGCCCGCAGGACCGCCTTTGGGAATCCGCGTCCCTTCGGGGGCCACGAGTTCATAGAGCACCACGTCGTACTGGGCGAATCGGCGGTTCAATTCTTCGAAGTAGCTCTTTTCGGCCACATGCACGGCCGAGACCAGGTCCACCGTTGGGCCTGCACGTCCGCCGTCTCGGGGAACGTGACGCACGATCGCCGTTTCCAGGGCCACCGGTTGGCCGTCGTCGTGCACCAGCCGCAAAAACTGCCGATGCTTTGCCTCGTGGGGCTTGGTTTCCGGCTCCTGTGCGGGGAGTGTGCCGGCAAAGAAGGGCAGGCAACTGAACCAGAGAGCCCACAATACTGCGCGACGAGCAAACACTGTAACGATCTCCATCTCCGTGCCCCTTCTGTCTTCTTGCGTCTGGGCGATGCGCTTGGCTTTGGTTTCGGCGGTTGGTGTCTAGTTGCTGCCCTGGCCACGGTTTCGTGACGGCAAAATAACCTGCGTAGGGCGACCTTGGCCAAGTATATGCTCCGGCCGACCACCGGACAAAGGAAAAGCGGTTCGGTTGCTCGCGTCTCCCCAGTTAACGGCCGGTTGTTTAGCGCACTTAGCGCTATCGCATTATCGGGGGGTATGACCTGTTGTCGATCCTTTCGCTCTGTTTGCAGAAGAGGGGTATGCGGTTAGTGCCGGAGCGGGGTATCTCAGTTTGCGGATAATGCATAACGGATGAAATGGCAACAACTTATGGCTGTTGGTTTCCCTTCGCCGGGAGGACTCTTTGGGGAGTCCCCTCCCGCTTGCCGCTACGGTCCTTCTCCTTTTGGCGTGTCAGGGTATTGACGCCGATTTTCGCCCCAATCAAGATAAACTGGTGAATTTGCAAAAGATGGGGCGTGTGTTCTGGGCGCTTTGAGAAGACCTGAGCCCTTTCGACTCGCCAAATAAACTGTTTGACAAATTTGCGCGGTTCCGTTTCCAATGAACCTATTGCGGGGAGTTTGACGGGAATGCTGAGCAAGGCAGTAGAGCCGTCAAAGGATCCCCTCGAGGCAAGAAACCTGTGGGAAGAGTTTTCCGACTCACCGAGCTTGGGCAACGGGCGGCCGCCAGCCGCACGCCGTGTGCCTTTCTGGCGCATTTTGCTTTTCTCAGCCTGCTGGCTGGCTCCTGCGGCCTGCTTGGCCACGCCAGTTTTGAGTTCGTTTCCCTGTCTCTTGTCTGAACGAATCGTCCCCTTGTCAGGAATCGAAATGAGCCTGTTTGGATACATCGCAGGATGTGAAGAGCTGTGCGAGGTGCAGTTGCGTTCGGGCATTCAGCGACCGAGGCTTCTCGACGTTGAGAGGTCGGCGGTTTGCGATGCCATTTTCCCTTGTGACCTCTCCTTCTGGCTGCAGGCCAGGGAGGAGCTTTCCGTTACTCGTTCTGAATCGAAGATCAAGTCCCTTTCCACCTCCTGGTCGTGCGCTCCTTCTGAGCAACAGGGGGCAGCCGGTGGTTTGCGTTCGGACACTGGAATCCAGCTTTGAGGACAGCAGAAGATGTCGCCTATTCGATTGCCTAAGCTCACCCGTCTCTCTTCCACGATTGAAGGCATCCGCGACCGTTTCAGCCCTAAGAAGGGACGTGCCAGCGGGAATTACCTCAAGTATCGCCGTCTGTTCTGCGATCCGCTCGAAGAGCGGCAATTGCTGAGCGTGGCGGCTGCTGACCTCAAGGACATCGCGGTCACCTCGCCGTTGGTGTACACGGTTCCTGAGGCATATGCGTCGCTTGGCGACTTCCCTGCAGGCTGGGAGGCTCTTGCCGGAACAGAGCACGTCGGCGGTTATCCGGTGTATATCACGCGGCTTGGCACGCCGGTCACAACCTCCGTTCAGTCCACCGCGTCCGACAACGACGGCGATTTTGTCGTTACCTACACGCGAGAAGATCAGATTCAAAGACTCAGGCTCAACAGCGATGGCTCGCTCTATCGGGACACGAGCGGCCGCGTGGTTTACGAGTCGGTCATTGATCCGGATACCGGAACCGTGCTCGTCGACAACAACGTCTATGCGCGGTATTTCACCAACGAGGTTCAGCGGATCGTCCTGCCTGCGTCCATGGTCGATGGTTCCACCACGGGGACCTTCTACCTGATGTCGGGCGATACGATTACGCAGAAACTTTCGATCACCTCCGACTATAGGGCCTTTACCGGGTCTCAGTCGAGCGTGGTCGGCACGATTTGGATTGGTTTTGGCGATGAGGCACGTCCCTTCGACTACGATCAAGACGAGGCGATTGAAACGCTCGCTTTGCGACTCCACGACGTGTTGATCGATCTGATGGGAGTCGGTGATCCGGATGCCGTCACGGTCAGCGCTACCAATTCCGGCGAGTTCACCATTAAGTATGCGACCACCTGGGCCACCGGCGGGACGGACCTGACGCTCCTGAAAATCATCGGGTCGGACGATGTGGATCCGCTGACGACGTCGGATTACACCCATTTCACCTCCGGTTTCCTCCCCTCGGCCACCTTGACCAACGAGTCGGTCCCGGTGCGTTCCTACAAGATCACGGTGAATGCGAATGATCCGTTTGCCACGGCCACCTCGATCGCCGCGGCTTTTAGCGGCACGGGGGCGGAATATCTGCAGGCGCCGACCGAGTTCCCGCCGCCGGATCGCGTTGGGGTTAGTGGCGAAGGCCCCTACTACGCACCGACAACGGTCTGGAAGAAGGCTTTCGAGATCGAGGTTTCGCCCGTGTTGGGGTTGAGCGGCTACCTGGACGGCCAGGTGTTCGACGTTACCTTCGTCGGCGTCTCGGCCAAACAGGATCAGCAGGAACTGATTGTCGTCAACGCCGACCGCACCGTGGTCAGCGGCGCCTCGGTGACCACGCTCAAGCAGACGAGCGAAGAGTTCCGCGTCAACCCCGTGGAATTCGACCTTGAAGCCACGACCGAGCTGCCCGACGTCTACTCGCAGTCGGCCCCGGCCGTGGCGATGGACGCCGACGGCGATTTCGTGATTACCTGGCAGAGCGACGTTCCCGATTCGGCGACCTATGGATCGGTGACCGACATCTTTGCCCGGCGTTTTTCGCCGATGGGCCTCAACAGCACCATCGACGAGAGCTATCGCGGCTATGTGACCGACGGGATTCGTTCCTGGGTCGACGACGTTCAGACGATCACCTTCAACTTCGGCACCCAGACTGGCCCGTTCAGCGGCAAGTTCAAGCTATCGGTCGGCGGCTCCGAGACCGAAGAGATCAACTTCAACAGCAACAATCTGCTCCAGGTGGCGGCGAATATCGAGGCCCAGTTGGAGAAGCTCGGCTATGCGGGCGTGGTGGTCACCAGCCTGTCGACGAGCAGCGCTAAGAGCTTCCAGTTCGAGGTCCACTTCGCCAGCACCAGCGGTGGCGTGCGCCAGGCCGACATTACGATGGCCTCGTACGACACGAGCCTGCGGCTCCAGTCCTTCTCAACGCTGCACGAAGAGGACAAAGCGGCCTATTCTGAGGAGGGGTACATTGGGGAAAACGAGGATGTCAAGTGGGCTGAATTGTCCACCTTCCAGGTCAACACGACCACCACGGGACGCCAAGCCCAGCCAGCCATTGGCATGGACGACTACGGCAACTTCGTCATTGCCTGGTGTTCCACGGGCCAGGACCTCAGCTTCTTCAATGGGATCTACGCCCAGCGGTACGACCGCTACGGCGGCCTGTTGGGAAGCCAATTCGAGGTCTACCGCGAAGACACGGCCATCCACTTCGATCCGTACGTGGCCTTAAGCAATAGCGGCAACGTCGTCGTCTCGTGGACCCGAACCACCGATACGTCGTACGTGATTGGTTCTGGCTACACGGCGGGTGTCTATGCCAAAGTGTACGATGCAAATGGGAACGTGTTGCGCAATCAATTCAATGTGGGGGGGGGCGGCGGCTCGTCGGTCGCCTTCGATTCCGCCGACAACTGGATCATCTGTTGGGATGTCATTGCCGACAACGATTCGACTGGCTACCAGAGCGTTGGCGTTTATGGGGCGATGTACAATCTCGACGCATCCCAGACCTTGCGCAGCCCCTTCCGTGTGAGCAGCGCGAGCACCTCGACCGGGACGACACCCAACTGGGCCTATGGTCAGCAGCGCGGGCAGGCGATGGTCGACGCCGACGGCGATCTGATCATCACCTACGAGGGCTATGGGCCGGATGTCTCGGAAAATGCTGTGGCCAGCGCGGATTTCCTTGAATATCTCCAGTCGCGGATCAATGCGACGACGAACTCAGATCTAGTGGACTTGATCAGTATCTGGTCTCTCGACGGGCACCCTGATAATCAGCCGGGCTACGAGGCTTATTCCGCCTTTGGCTCCAACGGCGACGTCGACGGCGTGATTGAGGAGATTCTCATCAACGCCTGGAGCACTCTCACCCGGGAAATCGAGGCAGCCACGGAAGACAACGTCAAGGATCAACTCCGGGCCGCCCGGACCGAGAAGATCGGCCGCTTGCGGGAGATTCTGGAGACCGGGCTTGGGCTGCTGCGCGGTGAGGCCAACGGGGCGATGTACTCCAGCTACGACGCCGCGCCGGGTTGGAACTCGACCCCCACGGTCCTCTACAGCGACAACATTGTCAACGCCTACCGTGACGGCCAGAATCAACGTTACCTCATCTGCCTCGACGGCGCCTACGAGTGGGTGGCGTTTGTCTTGCGGGGGTGGAACAGTCGTCTGACGGGTTACACGGACGTTACGGGGACCGGGGCACGACCGAACAATCTGTTTGACCCGCAACAGACGGCCCAGAACATCAACGCGGCCCTGGAATCGGTCCTCCGTCTCGGCGAGACCTGGAGCGAGAGCGACGATTTCGAAGGCGTGGTGGACGTTCGGCTGGTGAGGAATTCCGAGATTGCAGCGAGGGCTCCGAGCAGTACGGTGGCCGCGGAAGACCTTGATCCGAGCGACTACCCCTACGATTTTGCGAATTATACCTATAACGCCGCCACCGGGACCTACACCCGCACGGCATGGTTCGATGCGGCG
>CAZLDQ010000267.1:0-6913 GCA_964558295.1 uncultured Planctomycetaceae bacterium
CCCCGACCTCCTGAGCCCTCTTTCGAGCGGCGTCCCCAAAACCCATCTCCGGCCCCCCCCTTGCCAACCGCGTCAAATCAATCTATAACCGCCAAGCACGGGTCGTTGTTCCGCCTTGGATGGCGGACGTGAGAGGACGGATTCTCACTTCGACCGTTCTGACTGTTCCTCTGATTGTTATCCCGAGGATTTCCGTCTTCTTCCCATCCTCAGGCTTGGACCGAGTACGTTTCCTAAGGAGCACACAATGAAAACGATCAATGTGGCCTTGATCGGGCAAGGGTTCATGGGCCGTTCCCACTCGAACGCGTGGGGTCAAGTCGCCAAGTTCTTCAAGCCGCCGCTCAAGCCGGTCATGCACACCGTCTTCGGTCAGCCGGAAGAGAACCCCCAAGTCTTCGCCGACAACTGGGGGTGGCAGAATGCGTCCACCGACTGGCAGAACGTGATCAATTCGCCGGAGATCGGCCTGGTCGATATCGTCACCCCCAACTTCATGCATGCGCCGGTCGCCAAGGCGGCCATCGCCGCCGGCAAACCTGTCGCCTGCGAAAAGCCCATCGCCGGCACCCTGGCCGACGCACGCGAGATGGTTGAAGCCGCCAAGAAGGCCAACGTCAAGACGTTCGTCTGGTTCAACTATCGCCGCTGCCCGGCCGTCGGCTTGGCCCATCGGATGATCAAGGAAGGCCAGCTTGGCCAGATCCGCCACGTGCGTGCTACCTACCTGCAAGACTGGGCCGGCGAGAACGTGCCCCTGCTCTGGCGGTTTGAAAAGGAATGGGCCGGCTCCGGCGCCCACGGCGACTTGAACGCCCACATCATCGACATGACCCGCTTCGTCACCGGCCAGGACATCACCGAAGTCTCCGGCGCAATCGCCGAGACGTTCATCAAGGAACGCAAGATCCCCGGCAGCGACAAGATGGGCAAGGTCACCGTCGACGACACTGTCCTCTTCCTCGCCCGCTTCTCCGGCGGTGCCGTGGCCAGTTTCGAGGCGGCCCGCCAGGCCACCGGCAACCAGAACCGCAACACCTTTGAAATCAACGGCACCAAGGGCTCCGTGAAGTTCGACTTCGAACGGATGAACGAGCTGCAGTACTACGATGCCCGCCTCCCCCGGGCCGTCCAGGGCTGGAGCACGATCATGTGCACCCACGGCGCCGATCACCCCTACGTGGCCAACTGGTGGCCCGATGCCCACACGATCGGCTACGAACATGGCTTCACCAACGAGGCCTACGACATCCTCCGGGTCTTGGCCGGGGAAGAGCCCACGCTGCCGCTGCCCGACTTCAACGATGCCTACCAGACCCAGCGGGTCCTGGAAGCTGCCTTGATCTCCGCCGCCGAAGGACGCGTCGTCAAGATCGACGAAGTCTACTAAGCCCCACGGAATGAAACGTCGCGACGTTGGGCGTCAGACGCAAACGGATTGTGCGTCTGACGCCCCGTTTTTTGGGCCCTCTCGAAACCGGCAATCGATGGCAAGTTCCCCAGACCGGCAGAGAAAACGTCGCAGGTCGAAAGCCCAAAGATCCAAGCAATAACGAATACGAGGGACCAAAGGCCGCATGGCGTGCTCCCCTTCGGGCTTTGTTCTTTTGTCATGCCTTCGTCATTTGTTTTTCGACATTTGGCCCACCCCGGGGGGGCACAGTCGCTTCACCGGTCTCCCACACGAACCAAAAAGGGCCGTCCCACTGACGGCCCTTTCTCCACTCTCCACTCTCCACAGGCCCCTAATCCCGGTTGCTCCCCCCAAAACGCATGATGTAGTACAGCAGCGTCAAAATCGCCTGGAGTGTCGCCGCCACATAGGTCATCGCCGCTGCGTCGAGCACGCGGTTCACATAGACCATCTGGTCCGGGCTGACGATCCCCAGTTCCATCAATTGCGCCTTGGCCCGATGGCTCGCATTGAACTCCACCGGCAAGTTCACGACCTGGAAGAACACCACGCTCGAAAACAGAATGATCCCCGCCCAGATCAAGGCGGGGAGAGTGAAAATCATCCCCCCAATCAGCAGGAGGATGCTGATATTGCTCCCGAACCCGGCGATCGGCACTGCCGCATTGCGCACCACCAACGGTACGTATGCATGAGCGTCCTGCAGCGCATGTCCCGCCTCGTGCGCAGCAATCCCCACCGCCGCCAACGAGCGGCTCTGATACACGTCTTGGCTCAGCCGGAGCACTTTATCCCGCGGGTCGTAATGATCGCTCAACTGGCCGGGAATCATCTCGATATCCACGTCACGCAGACCGGCCGAATCGAGCACATGCCGGGCCGCCGCCGCCCCGCTCAACGGGGCCGGCTCGCGCTGGGCCTCGGCGTAACTGGCATGGACGCGATACTGCGCCCAGAACGCCAGCAGAAGCGCCGGCGCGACAAACAGAAAGTACATCGGATCAAAAAACACGGCTATCTCCTCCTTCTCCCGTCCGGTCGGCCTGCGTCACTTGGGGATCCACCCCTTCCTTCGCTTCGACCACAGACTTCTTGTGCCTTTGCTTGCTTTCATTCTACGCAATTCACTCCCCAAACGGTTCGCTCGCTCCTCGGACCAAGCCGGCCGCCGGCCGTTGCTGCCCTCCGCAACTGCTGACGCCACAAAGCGTTATGGAACGCATTCGCCCCTGATGATTGGTGGACGCATGCTCATGGAATGCACGTTGACAATCATTGGTCTTAAAACTTCCCGCAGGCAACGCGGGGCAAGCCCCGCCGCTGTGCCCCCTCCATCCACCCTCTACCATCTCCTACTGCTTCGCTCGACGCACGTCACACAAAAACGCCTTGCCTTCCGACGTCAGAACGTTCGCCGAGTGTCCGGTAGCCAGTCCCTCGTAGCCAAACTGCCAGAGAATGGCAATCTGCTCGAGCTGCTTGCCGGCGACCTCCAGCGGCTTGAGGCGGTTGGTCACCATGGCCTGGACGGTAATCTCGCCTCGTGCGGAACGGATTGTGATCAGCTCGCCGCTGGCGATCCCTTTCTGTCGGGCCAACTCCCGGCTCAGTTCGGCAAAAGCCACGGGCATGAGTTCCACGAGCCAGGGGAGATTGCGCGTCGTACTGCCCGTCTGCCAATGCTCGGCCACGGTAAACGTCGTGGCCACGATCGGATACTTGTCGGCCGTCCCCAAACGATCGCCCGCAACGGTCACGAGGGGACCGTGTTGCTGGGGCGAGAGAAGATTGACCACCGGACTCTCCCGCGGTTCGTAGTATTCCGGCAACGGGCCGTCGGCCAACGCCGGAGTGAACAAGCACGCCCGCCCTTCGGCCAACCACGGAAAGGCCCGCTTGCCTTGAGGATGCGGAGAACCATTTTCGTGCAAGGGGGGTGGCCAGTAGCCGTCGGGCACATCGCCCGTCCAACGCTCTTGTGATTCCTCGTAGCGGACCACCCCTTTCGTCTCGGCCCACGGCCGGCCCGTCAGATCGCAGCCTGCCCGGTTGCAGAGCACACGCCGGTTTTCCGGCCACGCCCAGGCCCAGTCACGACACTGCCCCAACGTATCCTCTGCCCGGCGAAGCCCGCGGCGAGCCATCTGATTACTCGTCGTGTAGCTGCCTGCATACAACCAGTTGCCGGCACTGGTCGAACCATCGTCGGCCAGCATGGTCGACGACGGCACCGGGTCCCCCGGGCGCAGCCCCAGCCTCCTGCCCGTGGCCGGCACGTCCGCCAAGACCCGGCCGTTGATCTCCTGGGCCACGCGATGCGGATCGGGCGGATCGCCAAAGTCCCAGGTAAGCTGGACAATCGGGTCAGCAAACACCCCGCCCGCCGCGTACCGTCGCTTCAGTTCCCGGCACAACCGATCGACGATCCACAACTCGCTCCGGCACTCGCCCGGCGACTCGACGATCTTCGCTCGCCACTGGGCCCAGCGCCCGGCATTGGTCACGCTTCCGGCTTGTTCCAACCATGTGGCGGCCGGCAAGAGAAACACCTCCGTCTCGATCTTCTCGGTTTCCGCTCCCGGCCGCTTCCAGAAGTTGGCCGTTTCCGTCTCCCAATGGTCGGTGACCACAAGCCAACGCAGTTTTTCGAGCGACCGACGGCTGCGCTCAAGATCCGGGCGACGGACCGCTGGGTTTTGTCCCCACACCAACAGTCCTTGTACCTCCCCCTGGTCGATCGCCTTGAACAGGGCCCCCAGCGAGCCGTCGCCATCGTGCTTGGGCAGATAGTCGAAGGCAAACCGATTTCCGGCCTCCGCATGGTTGCCCCACCAGGCCTTCAGCAGACTGACCAGGGGGGGCTCCAGCGGAGCCGTTTCTTCCCCATCGGCTCTTGGCGCAGGCAGGTGGCCGGGCAACCAGGCCGAAGTCAGGCCGTGATCGCAGGCCCCTTGTTCGTTCGACGCGCCTCCCAGCGCATACAGTCCGCCCCCCGCCACGCCGACGTTTCCCAACAGCAGTTGCAAAATCGCCAGGCCGCGAACGCTCTGAGTGCCCTGCGAATGCTCCGTCAGCCCATCGGCAAACACAATCGCCCCCGAACGCTCCGGCCGGCCAGTGCTGGCGAACCAGTCGGCCAGCTCGCGGAGCTGTTCGACCGGCGTGCCGCAGACTTGGGAAACGGTCGCCCACGTGTATCGGGCAAAATGCCGCTTGAGTTGTTGGAACACGCAGCAGGGATCTTCCAGCGACAGATCCTGCCGGATGTGCCCCTGCGCGTCGCGTTGAAACTGCCAGTGTTCTCTGGTATACGTCCCGTCTTTCATCGACCCAAACCGTCCGGCGTCGAACGTGTAAGCCGGATCGACCAGGAAACTGGCATTGGTATGCGCGGTCAGATAGGCCCGGTCTACCAACCCCTGTTCGAGAACGTGGTGAATCAACCCGCCGATCAGCGCCAGATCCGTTCCCGCGCGCAAGGCCAGATGCCGATCGGCCACGGCGGCGGTGCGTGTGAAGCGGGGATCGACCGAGAGCAGCTTTGCCCCGCGCCGTTGCGCCTCGGCGATCCACTTCATCGCGACAGGATGGTTGTCGGCCACATTGCAGCCAATCGCAAGGATCACGTCGGCGTTGGCCAGATCGATCCAGTGGTTGGTCGTGGCAGCGCGACCCAAGGTCGCATGGAGCGCGACCAGGCTCGCCTGTTGACCGTCGCCGGCCTGAGGGGCCAGGAAGACGAGTCCCAAGGCCCGCGCCAGCTTGCTCAACGCATAGCACGCTTCGTTGGTCAAGGTCGCTCCGCCCAAGCTGGCCACGGCCCGCGTGCGGTTTACCCGCCGGCCGGCCGCGTCGGCAGTCTGAAAACCGCCGTCGCGTGCACTCTGCATCTTGGCGGCGATGGTTGCAAGGGCCCACTCCCAGTCCTTCTCTTCCCAGGCGGTGGCCCCCGGCGCGCGGTACTTGACTGTCGTGACGCGCCGGGGACTATCGCTGATCTGGCTCATCGACTCCCCCTTGGCGCAGAGCGTGCCGCCGTTGATCGGGTGCTCCGGATCGCCTTCGATGTGTCGGACCTTGCCCTGGTCCACGACAACCAGGGCTCCGCAGCCCACCGCACAAAAGGGGCAGACCGTGGTGTACATCGCCGGCGATGCTCTCCCCGCCGACGCCGCTGTGGCCGGTCGCACGTCGAGCCCCGCCAAGCCCAACAACGAGCCGGAGGAAGCGGCCAGAAAAGCGCGTCGTGTACTGTTCATGACGATAACTCCGGGAAGCCTGTCGTTTGCGTCGAGCGGGGATCGGTTTATTACAATGTTGCTAGCCGTAGGAAGTCAAGGGAATATGCCGCATCGGTTGCGTTCGTCCCGTCTCGCGATTGTACGCCCCCCCTAATGCGGAGATAATTCTATGAGGGTCGGTATGCTACATAGTGATAGCAGGACGTTTGGATGGCTTGTGCTGCAAACCCCTCGGCAACCCGTTCTGCCGCGGCACTTGTGCCTCGCGTTTAACCGCCGTGTTGCGGTGAGATCATGCCGGTAAGGGAACGCCCTCCGTGGCGTTCTGAGCAGCGAAAACGGCGGAACACCACGGAGGGCGGCCCCTACCGAGGCCATTACCCGTTCTGCTTACCAACACTCTTTACACTCTGCGGTGAGACGTTTCCCACCAGAGCAAGCGAGGTCCCGATGCAACGCATCTTTCCGACAGTCATCGTGGTGCTCGTGGGGCTTATCGGCTGCGATTCCTCGGTGCCGCCGGACGTCTCGCCCACGACCTCAGCGCAACGTTGGACCGCCTATCGACCGATTGCTCCGCCAGGATCCCAGAAGGCATCGCCGAGTGCCCCTTCGTCGGCAACGCCTTCAGAACGATCGCCGGTGCAGAGCTTCAACACGGGCGACTGCGACATTTGGCCGCACTACGATTTCCCCATGGAATTCCAAATCGACACCCCCTCCGTGCCTGAAGAACTGATCGGACCGGCCCCGGTGCTCTCCGCGCCATGATCGTTTCCCGAGTGTCCGATCGGCAGAACGGCCCGCGTGTCTGATCTGCGTTGGTCGGGAAACTCCTGAAGTATTCTTCTTGAACGCCAAGATTGCCGTCTCCGAAACAGCACGTTTCTCGTCAGTTGCGCAAGGCCCTTCTGGCGATTGCCCATTGCGCCCTTCAACCTGACGTGCGGCAATGTCAAGCCGCGGCTTGACTCGAAGATCAGGCCAGTAGTATCAGTTCCTACGAGCAGACGCAACAGAGCAACCTAACGTGTTCTCCTCGCGACACTTTGACACTGTGGCCACCGAGGAGAACAAGCGTGATAGTTGTGTTCGCTGGTGGCCACGCAGGACTTACCCGTTCTTCCCTTTTTCAATGGAGGATGTGTCATGCGACGATTGCTCGTGATCCTTGTGGCCTTGGCCCTGATTGCCTTCGTGACAGCAAGTCCGGCCGACGCCTGCGGCCGAGGCTGGGGCTGGGGCTGGGGTGGTTGGG
>CAZLDQ010000268.1:0-6313 GCA_964558295.1 uncultured Planctomycetaceae bacterium
CATGGGTGGAAACACCAGTTACCAAAGCATGTCGATGGCCTATGGCCTGCGAGACCTGATCGAGCAGCGCATCGATCCGGAAAGCTGGTATGATCTCTATCCGGATACCGCCTTGGGTACGATCACGATCTTCCCCCAGGAAAGCCCCAAGAAACTGGCGATCTATCAGACGCCGGAAGTGCACAAGCGAATCGAGATTCTGCTGGACGAACTCCGCAAGGCTCTGGGGCATCAGGTTTCCATTGAAGCCAGATTCCTCGCGGTTACCGAGAATTTCCTCGAAGATATCGGATTGGACGTGGATTTCAGTTATAACTTTGGCGGTAAATGGGGTGTGGGGACCTTCAACCAAGGTTCCTATGACGTAGCGGCTCCAAGCATCGCCTCGGGGGTCACCGGAAACTTGGGCAACATTACGAGCCAGAATCCCGGGATGGGCGTCACCGGCGGGTACGGCTCGGTTCTCGATGACTTGCAGGTGGCCTTCCTGCTGAGGGCGACCCAGGCCAGGACCGATTCAAAGTCCCTGGCGGCGCCGAAACTGACGGTTCTCAGCGGTGAGTCCGCCTCGTTCAGTCTGCAGAGCATGGTGTCCTACGCATTGCCTCCGACGGAGACGCAGGGCGTGTTCCAGGGCACCTCCGGTACCGGGACCACCGGGCTTTCCGGCACTTATCAGAACGTCAATTTCCTGCCGGTGGGTAGCACGCTGAGTATTACACCCACGATTTCCAAGGACAAGAAGTACGTCCTCCTGAATATTGTGACGAACCAGACAGACCTGCTGGGATTCGCCCGGCACGCGATCGAGCAGGAGAACGACGACGATGACGACACCAGCGACGACAGCGGCGACGACTCCAACGACGTAGTCACGACGCACGTGAGCGTTCCCGAGCTGGAACAGGCCACCGTGATGACGCGAGTGAGTGTGCCGGACCGCGGGACCCTCCTGCTGGGCGGTCACAAACTGGCGGTTCAGGTCGAGAAGGAGGCCGGTGTCCCGATTCTCAGCAAGATCCCGATTCTCGGACGTCTGTTCTCCAATCGCAGCAGCGTCCGCGACCAGAAGGTCCTGCTGATCCTTGTCAAGCCGACGATCATTCTGCAGGAGGAAACCGAGCAGGAAGCGATCGCGGCGATGGAGGAACCGGTTCTCAGCGGATTGCGGCGGTAAGTTCAGTGTCGACGCGGATTTGACGATAGTCTGCACGCGAGGGGTACTCTATACAGTCAGTGTACGGACTTGGGCATAGTTGAACGGAAGTAGCCATATGACAGAGCAGATTCAGGAGCGACCGAGCGCCTGGCGACTGATGATCAGCTCCGTGCTGATCGTCTGCGTGCAGATGGGCTTGGCAGCGGCGAGCGAACTCTCCCTTTTCTCTTTCTCGGACATCGTCTTTGAACAGCAGGGCGTAGTTTCCCCCGGGAGTGATGCCTTGCTCGTTCGTTTTGGGGACTTGGATGCCCCGTCCGCGGCTGCTCCCGACTTGATCGGTCCTTTGACCACGCGGGCCCGCAGGTCGGTGATCTCCCAGAGTCTGGTCCCGGGCGCCGAGGTGGCGGGCCAGTACGACGATGTGGTTCCCGGTCTGACCCTTGTCAAGTTGCCTAAGGGCACCTCGACCGTCGAGGCGGTGATGAGATTCGCCGCCTCTCCGAATGTGCTCTATGCCGAGCCAAACTATCGATACCAACTCAGCCGAACGCCCAATGATCCTCGTTTCAAGGATCAATGGGCCCTGGACAACACCGGTCAAGAAGGGGGGATCGTGGACGCCGATATCGATGCCCCCGAGGCTTGGGACATCACCACCGGCAACAAGGATCTGCTCGTTGCAGTGCTGGATACCGGCATCGACGCGACCCATCCCGACCTCAAGAACATCTGGTCGAATCGAAGGGAAGCCTCCGGTAAGCAAGGCGAAGACGACGACGGCAATGGTTACATTGATGACGTTTCGGGTTTCAACTTCCTGGGCAACAACGCCAACGTGGCCGACGACGTCTATCACGGCACCTACGTCGCGGGCATTATCGGCGCTTCCTCGAATAACGGCGTCGGCATCGCCGGCGTTTCCTGGAACGTCAGCCTGATGATCTGCAAAGTCGCCAACCGGGACGGTGTGAACTTGGATGCCGCGGTGGCGGCCGTCCAGTACGCCACCGCCATGGGCGCCAAGATCATCAACGCCTCTTGGGGGGGGCCTCAATACAGCCAGAGCTTGTATGATGCGATCGCGGCGGCCGGAAGGAAGGGCGTTCTGGTCGTCGCCGCCGCGGGCAATGGCGGGATCAACACCGACAACACGCCGATCTATCCGGCTTGCTATCCCTTGTACAACGTGATCTCGGTCATGGCGACCAACAATCGTGACCAGATGGCCACGACGTCCAATTACGGCGTACGCTCAGTGGATTTGGCCGAGCCGGGCGAAGGGGTGCTCAGCACCATGCCGACCAAGGCGACCGACGCGATGACCGCCGCCGGTTTGACCGCCGAATATGGCACACTCTCCGGCACTTCAGTCGCGGCGCCCCACGTCAGCGGAGCCGCAGCGCTTCTGTGGACCAAGTACCCTGCGCTGTCGCACCACCAGGTCAAGCAGGTCTTGATGCAGACGACCGATAAGGTCGTCCCCGGCCTGTGCCAGTCGCATGGACGGCTCAACGTGGCCAAAGCTCTGGCGGCCGTGCCCGGTGGGACCTTGGGTAGGGTTATCAACACCCGAAAAGACCCCACCAACCCGGACAACTATTATTACTCGATCCAGGAGGCCATCGACGACGCCAACGACGGCGACACCTTGATCGCCGAAGGTCGCAGGACCGGAAACACCCTCTTTCTCGAACTGATCGACTTCAAGGGCAAGGCGATCACGTTGCGAAGCGGCGCCATCACCAACCCTTCAGACCCCAATCTGTATCCCCACAGCGCGATCCTCTTCGGTCTGGCCAAGCAGGGTTCTATCGTGACTTTCGCCCATGGCGAGGGCCGCGACTCGGTCCTCAAAGGTTTCACGATCGGCTGGGGCGTTGCTGAAAACGGAGGCGGTATCCGCATTGAGAACGCTTCGCCCACAATCACCGACTGCATCATCGCCAACAACCACGCGCGGTCTTTCGGCGGCGGCATCGACTGTCTGGGCGGCTCGCCTCTGATCCGCAACTGCGTCATCAGCGACAACGTGGTGTTCGACGCCGCGGGTGTCGGCGGTGGTCTGAACATCGAAGAGGCTACGCCAACGATCATCGACTGC
Source organism: uncultured Planctomycetaceae bacterium (assembly GCA_964558295.1). Taxonomy (GTDB): domain Bacteria; phylum Planctomycetota; class Planctomycetia; order Pirellulales; family Thermoguttaceae; genus JBDKTH01. The sequence continues at coordinate 3,264 of CAZLDQ010000268.1, forward strand.
GTCATCCGCAACAACCGGTCCATGAGCGCCGGCGGCGGCCTGGCGATGTACAACGCTTCCGCTTCGATCGGCAACTGCTTCTTCCTGAACAACTCGGCCGTGGGCGGCGGCGGCCAAATCGATCTGGTCGCCTCCTCGCCGACGATCACCCACTGCACGATCGTTGTGGACGATACCACGCCCTCGCGGGACGGCGGCATCTGGGCCTTCGACGGCTCCAATCCGACGATCACCAACTGTATTCTGTGGGGTAATGGCGACGACCTGTTCGGTTGCACCGCCACGTACTCCTGCATCGAGGACACCGAGGACGGCGGCGACGGCAACTTCCACGCCCATCCGATGTTCACTCAGGGCCCCGATGGGGTCTACTACTTGAGCCAGACGGCCGCCGGACAGCTTGGCGACAGTCCTTGCGTCGATGCCGGTACGTCGGATATCGACGGGTCCCTGGCGGCGCAGATGGCGCAGATGACCACACGCACCGATGGCGTCGCAGACGCCGGAAAGCTCGACGTGGGCGCGCATTACGTGGCCGCGCCCGCGGTCTATTATCCGCTGATCGTCACCGTGATTGACGCGGCCGGCAATCCCGTGGATCCCAATGTCGCCGGTGGCACGGTTACTCCGAACAACGGTTCGTTCCGACGATTCGAAGTGGTTACGATCAAGGCTCAGCCCAAGGAGGGCTGGAGGATCAAACGGTGGGTCGGCACGGCGGACGACACGACGAAGAATCTGAGCCAAACGTTTGTGGTTCACGGGCCCGTCGCCATTCAGGTGGAGTTCGAAGAGATCCCGTTGTACCGTCTGATCACGCGTGTCCAGGGTCAATACCCGGTTGCCGGTAGCACGGACACCTGTAGGATCCAACCGGAACACCGTAGAGGCGAGCTCTATCGCGAAGGCCAGATTGTCACCGTCACCGCGATCCCGGTCGGCCCGTACATCATTGATCGGTGGAAGGGAACCGACAACGACGCCAGCTGGGCTCTGACCAACACCGTGACGATGACTTCTGACAAGGAAGTGACGGTCAGCTTCACGCTGCCGCGGACTCTTGAGGTTCCCGGCCAATTCCCCAGCATCGCGCAGGCGATCGCGGCGGCGCGGACCCACGGCGATACGATCATTGTCAAACGCGGCACCTACCGTCTGAACGGCACGCTCGATTTCGACGGCAAAGCGATCACTTTGACCAGCGATAACCCGGACGACCCGGCCTGCGTGGCCACGACCGTTCTCGATTGCCAGGGCCAGGGACGCGCCTTCAAATTCCAGAAGGGCGAGGGACCCGATTCGGTCATCGACGGCTTCACCATCCAAAACGGAAACGGCCATGAGTGGGGCACCCGTGCTCCCACCGGCGATACCGGAGATTCCGGCGCCGACGCTCTCGGCGGCGCGATTGCCTGCTTCAACGGAAGCAGCCCGACCCTATCGAACCTGATCATTCGCAATTGCACCGCCATCGGTTTCAACGGTGCCCCAGGTACGTTTGTACATCCGGCCCAACCGGATCACCCGGCACCCCCGGACCCGGCGGATCCGCCTGCTGCTTTGGACCCTCCGGCCGCTCCGGATGAGGCGGCGGATCCAAACGCCAACGGAACGCCCGGCGAGCCCGGTGCGCCCGGCGCCGACGGTGCGCCCGGTGCCGACGGTGCGCCCGGCGCCCCCGGTTACAACGGTGGTAAAGGCGGTCAAGGCTACGGCGGCGCATTCTATTTTGATGCCAACAGTGTTCCGACAATTCTGCATTGCACGATTATTGATTGCAGCGCCGCCGGCGGCAACGGCGGGGCCGGCGGCAACGGCCAGGCCGGTCAGAACGGCCAGGCCGGTCAAAACGGCCAAGCCGGCCAAGATGGTCAAGACGGCGGCGACGGAGTCGGAGATGGCACTCAAGGCGCCGGCGGGGCCGGTGGCAACGGTGGTGCCGGTGGTAATGGTGGCGCCGGTGGCGCCGGCGGGGCTGGCGGCAACGGCGGCGATGGCGGTGACGCGCTCGGCGGCGCGATGTATTTCGGTCCCAACTGCAAGCCGATCATCAAATATTGTACGATTCAGAACACCACAGTCCGACAAGGCCTCGGTGCTGCTGGCGGTGCCGGCGGTGCCGGTGGCGCCGGTGGTAACGCCGGTACGGGTGGTGCCGGTGGTGCCGGCGGTGCTGGCGAGCCGGACGGTGCGCCGGGAGCCGATGGCCCCGATGGCACCAGCGGTGCCGGCGGCCCCGGCGGTGCTGGCGGCAACACAGGCCGCAACGGAACCATGGCTTGGGGTGGCGCCATCTTCTTTGGTGAAAACTGCCAGATTGAAATGTCCGACACGACCATCAGTGGCTGCCAAGCCATCTCCGGCGGCGTGACGGTTGAATATGCCGGCGGCGCAGGCGGCCCCGGTGGCGTCGGCGGCGATGGCGCCGCAGGCGGCGTCGGCGGCAATGGCGGCAACGGTGCCCCCGCTGCCGATGGCGGTGCAGGCGGCGGTGACGCCGCGGCCGGGAGCGGCGGGTCCTATGTCCGCAGCACGACCACCAGCTTCGGCGGTGCCGTCCTCTACAGCACCGGTTGCACTGTCAAGCTGACCAATTGTTCCCTGATTTCCAACTCGGCCCAGGTCGACAACGGCGGTGCGGAGTATTACTTCGACAATTGCGTGAGTGTCCTGGATCGTTGCACTTTCCGTAGCAATACCGCCGGCCGCGACGGCGGCGCCCAGGCGTTTGGTACCGCCTGTTCGCTCACGGCGGGTAATACCAGTTACCTGAACAACACCGCATCCGGCGACGGCGGCGGCATCTATCTCTGGTACGGCTGCGACCTCGACGTGAACAATTCGCCCTTCACGCACAACCAAGCCGCCAGCCATGCCAGCGGTCTGGGCGGCGCCATCTACGGCGGCGGCATCTTCGACGACGACGCGAAGGAGTTCTTCAATGGCGGTTCGATCCGCGTGAACAAAAGCCGCTTCGAGACCCACGTCGCGGCCGTCGGGGCCGGCAAGTACTGGTAGGGCACCGAGACGGAGGTGCAGATCGGCGTCAG
>CAZLDQ010000268.1:6323-6777 GCA_964558295.1 uncultured Planctomycetaceae bacterium
CCACGTGGCCACCCTCGGATCAGAGGCCTGATCCAAACGATCCGAACTCCATCTTCGATCCAAACAACCCATTTACACCTCCGGACATCGCCACGCTCGGCGACCGCGACTGCGGCTCAGGCGCCGGTCTGTACTGCCTGTCCTCCGATGCGGTCATCCGGGACTCGTTCATCAGCGAGAACATGGTCCGCGGCGTCGGCGGCGGTCTGTACTTTGCCGGTGGTTTGCCTAGGCTCCAGAACTGTCTGATCAAGGGCAACAGCGCCTGGAGCGGAGGTGCCGGCGTCAGCGCCCAGTGGGACACCGGTCTGCTGATTAGCAACTGCACGATTGTGGACAACACCGCTTCCGATCCAAACGACAGCAGCGCTGGCTACGGCGGAGGTCTGCTCTGTACGCACCGCAGCAAGCCAATGTTGCCCGACAGCATTCTCTTGGGTAACCAGGGCCGTTT
>CAZLDQ010000269.1:0-6734 GCA_964558295.1 uncultured Planctomycetaceae bacterium
AATTCCGCAAGGGCGACAATCTAAAGCCCACGGACAGCAGACGAAGGGCCGTCCCCCGCCCGTTCTATTATGCCCAACCCCACCGCACCCGCACTAACCCACCTATCGTTTTCCCCCTTCGCCCTTCATCCCTTCCTTTCCACCCACATCGAGGGGAATCCCCGCGCCCAATTCTGCCATTTGATGGGAAAAACGCCGTGCCCCCTTGTGGAACAAACGGCCGAAGTGAATTAGAATCGGGTTTTGACCGGAGCGTGGCAGAAGCCGGTGTTGCCTGCCGATATGCGGTCTGATATGTCCGGTCGACTTCCCACCTGGACCGCAACCGGTTTTCTTCAAAAGGCGCTTTGGTTGCATGTGGAAGGAGGTTTCCCCTGAGATACTGCAAAGTTCAAATCGGACTGGCAGCCGTAGTGGTGTTGGTTGTTCTACGGCTTAGCCTCGGCTTTCACTTCCTCTACGAGGGAGTGTGGAAGATCAAACATCCGGAGTTCTCGGCCGAACCGTTTCTGACGCAGGCCAAGGGCCCCCTGGCCCCGCTGTTCTACGCGATGATCCCCGACATCGACGGACGCGAACGGCTACGGATTGAGAAAGACGACAAGGGCAAGAAGGTCATCACCGGCAAACACTATCTCAACGCCTGGAAAGACCTCGCCGAAAAAGTCAAAATCAAATACCGCCTTGACGACGAGCAAAAAGCTCAGGTCGATCAGATCTACGCCCATTTCGAGGACGCCGTAACGACCTTCCTGGCCGCCAACCTGGAAGAGATCGAAGCCTACTTCGGCAGCCTTGATCGCTTCGAGAAGCAATTGGCCGAGGAAGAAAACGGCGCAGCCTACCAACAAAAACGTAACTGGGATCGCCGTCAAGAGCTGCGCAAAGAAGTCAATGTCTGGCTCACCGGCCTTGACAAGACGGGGAAAAGCTACCAGGCTGCCCTGTGGAACGTGCTCAAAGACGATCAGAAGGCCGAAGGCGCACTGCCGGTGGGGTGGACCCAAACCGACCTCTTGAACTTCGCCGTCACCTACGGTTTGACGGCGATCGGCCTCTGCCTCCTGCTGGGCCTTTGCACGCGTCTGGCAGCGCTCGGCGGCGCAGTCTTCCTGATCTTCGTGCTCATGACGCAGCCCCCCTGGCCACCGATCTATCCGCCCGCTCCCGAAGTCGTCGGCCATGCCCTGATCGTCGACAAGAACTTCGTAGAGATGGTGGCCTTGTTCCTCGTGGCGGCCACCGCCGTCGGACGCTGGGCCGGCTTGGACTTTTTCCTCTACCGCCTGTTCGGCCGCCCCATGGAAGCCTGGTGGAAAGACAAGTATGGCCATGCCACTTGGTCCATGAACGATTATGCCGACGAAATCGCCATGCTGGCAATCCACAACAAGCCCGAAGACCACTTCGGCCTCATGGCCGCCGAGAAAGAAATCCGCAAGCTTGGGTCCGAGATCTCCAGTCGTTGGGGATCCAATGGGATGCGGCAAGTCTGGACCCTGATCAAAAGCCATCCACGCTTCGGCGCCCACGGCGACGTCGCCGCGACAGCCCTGACCCGCCTCTGGGACGGCGTCGGCGAGTGGAAATGTTAATCCCCGCTTCGCTCACCGCGGGCAGCGATACGACTCAAGCACGAATGACAAGCAAGAGAAGGTTAATCCGATGAATTTGACTCCCGAACAGAAAGCTATTGGCAAAGAGAACTTCTACTCCGTCATCGGCACCACACGGCGAGATTTCCTCAAGAAGGGTATCATGGCCGGCGTCGTCTCCGGCGGCGGCCTCGGCGCATTTTACTTCGGCTATGAAGCCAGCGTTCCGAATCCCGTCCGCGTGGCTGTCCTTGGCACGGGCGACGAAGGCAGCGTGCTAATCGGAGCGATCAACCCGAACTTCATCGAGGTCAAGGCTATTGCCGACATCCGCCCCTACAGCCAATACCGTGCATTCCACGGTGACTGCTACTCCGATGCCGCCCTGAAAGCCCGCCCCGGTCTGATTTCGAAGTACGGCTGGGCCAATGAGACCGAGGCCCGCAAGCATGTCAACGTCTACAACGATTTCCGCGAGCTGCTGGAGAAAGAAAAGGACATCGAGGCGGTGATCATCGCTTTGCCCTTGCACCTCCATGCTCCGGCGGCCATCCTGGCCATGCGGCGAGGGTTGCACGTGTTGACCGAAAAGCTGATGGGCCACACGGTCTACGACTGCAAAGCGATGGCCCGTGTCTCCCAAGAGACCAAGAAGCTCCTGGCCACCGGCCATCAGCGCCACTACAACATCCTCTACGAAAACGCCAAAGACACGATCAGTCGGGGCCTATTGGGCGACATCCACTACATCCGCGCCCAGTGGCATCGCGGCAACCTGCCGGGCAAGGACAGTTGGCAGATGCCCCTCCCCCCCGGCGTCAAAGCGGGCGACAAGAGTGCCAACATTCTGCTCAATGAGTTGAAGGCCTGGGAAGCCGCCTTGAAGGCCAGCCAGGATCCCAAGGAAATCGCTCTGCTCGACCGCCGGATCGCCCAGAAGAAGGCCCAGATCTCCGACGAGATCCTCAAAGACACCGCTGCCAAGTATGGCTATCAAGATTACACGATCAAGGACGGCAAGGGCAATGTCGTCTACAACTGCCCGCCGGCCGAAGAGCTGATCCGCTGGCGGCTCTGGGACCGTACTGGCGCCGGCCTGATGGCCGAGTTGGGCAGCCACCAGCTTGACGCGGCAAGCATCTTCATCGCCGCCCAGCATGACGGCCACAAGCAGATCCCACTGACCGTGGCTGCCGCCGGCAACCGGCCGCTCTTCCCGGCCGACCGCGACGTGGAAGACCATGTCGTCTGTGTCATTGAGTTCCCTGCCCCCGGCTATGACCCAAAGTGCCCGATAGCCAGTCGAAAGCGGATCTCCGTACAGTATTCCTCCATCAATGGCAACGGCTTCGGCGGTTACGGCGAAGTCGTCTTCGGCACCAAGGGGACGTTGATCCTGGAACGCGAACAAGAAGCCTTGATCTTCAAGGATTCCGACACCGACAGCAAGGTCGGCGTCAAGGCCAGCAAAGGTGGCCCGACAATGGACACCCAAGCCAGCGGCGGGGCCCAAAAGGCCGCCGCTGTCGGCGCAATGGCCATGCAGGACATTAGCCGTGGGTACACCGAGGAGATCGAACATTGGGCTTGGTGCATCCGCAATCCGGCCCCGGAAAACCTCCCCCGCTGCCATCCCAAAGTGGCCATGGGCGATGCAATCATTGCCCTGACGGCAAACATGGCCGCCCGCGACGGCAAGCGGATCGAGTTCAACCCCGCATGGTTCGACATCGATAGCGACGAAACGCCCGAAGGCGTCAAGCCCAATCCGAACGACACCAAACGCTACTCCTGAGCAACGCCGGACGCCGCCATGGCTTGCCCACGCGGCCCAGGACAATCAGACTCGTTTGCCACGGTGGCTGGGGAAACACGAACCCCAGCCACCGTTTGTTTTGTACAACGCGTTGTCCTCAGCCAAGCCGCTACTTGAAGGGGGCGGGGCACTGCGGTATCCTGTTGATAATCATGTTTGGTCACTGCCCCCTCACATTTGGAAAGGAGCCTCTCGTGGAAAAATGGCCGATCGGCGTGTTTGCCAGTATTGATGCCGGCTTGGGAGTCAAGTTGGAAGTGGCCCACGAATTGGGGGTCCCCACCGTCCATCTTCACGCCCCGCATGCCAGCACGCGAACGCCCCAGCAAGCCGAGCGGTTCCTGGCCCGGCTCCGCGAGTTGGGGATCACGATCAGCGTCGTGTTTGGAGGCTTTGAGGGGGAGAGCTATGCCGACATCCCCACCGTCGCCAAAACCGTCGGCTTGGTGCCGCCCGAAACCCGGGCAGCCCGAACCCAGGAGATGAAAGAGATCTCCGACTTCGCCCGGCTGTTGGGAGTCGACGCTGTGGCCTTGCACATCGGTTTCGTGCCGCATGATAAGTCCGATCCAATGTACCAGGAGGTCCTCCAGGTGACCCGCGAGATCTGTGATCACTGCCGTCGCAATGGTCAGCGACTCCACCTGGAAACCGGACAAGAACCGGTCGATACCCTGCTTGCCTTCCTCCAAGACGTCGATCGTGACAATCTGTTTGTCAATTTTGACCCGGCCAACATGATTCTCTACGGTTCGGGAAACCCCATCGAGGCTCTTAAGAAGATCGGCCCCTACGTACGGAGCGTGCACTGCAAGGACGCCAAATGGGCCGCCAATCCAGGAAAAGAGTGGGGACGCGAAGTCCCCTTTGGCGAAGGCGATGTGGGCGCCGAAACGTTCCTGCAAACCCTCCACGACATCGGCTACGACGGTCCCTTGACAATCGAACGGGAGATTCCTGAGGAACCAGCCCGTCAAAAGGCCGAAATCGGCCAAGCCGTGCGCCTGTTGAACGAGTTGAAAAAGAAAATCGCAAAGGCGTAGACACAGACACTCCTTCGCCGCTTGCCATCGTCGTGTCCGCTGAAGGAACCCGTTGTATGCCCAAGCTTGCGCTGACTGTCCCACACACGTTGAGTCAAGAAGAAGCCACACGACGGCTTCAGGAACGTTTGAACGTTGCCCGACAAACGTTTCACGACCGCGTGCAGAATCTCGAAGAGCACTGGGAAGGGCACCGGCTCACGTTCCGGTTCAATACCTTCGGCTTTTCCATCCAAGGCGAACTGGCCTCTGAACCGGCCGAAATCCGGCTCAACGCGGACTTGCCCCTGGCGGCCATGATGTTCAAGGGCATCATCGAGCAGCAAGTGCGTGACGAACTGTCCCGGATCTTGGCGTAGCGATGCAACAGACGACAAGCGTTACGCAACCGGCGCACCGGAGAAGCAGAAAGGAGACCGGATGTCAGGGGCCGGGATGTTCACACCTTACGAACATCTCGTGACTTCTCTCTTTTCGACATTCGTCAGAGTATCCTCGAGATCTCACTCCCCGACTGTCTCGGGGACGAGCCCGGCCAGGGTGCTGATCAAGCTGCCGTGTTCAAACGGCTTGACCAGAAAATCGGTCGCCCCGGCTTTGAAGGCTTCCTTAAGTATGTTCTTCTGTTCCAGCGCGCTGACAATCACTACCTTAGCCTCCGGATCGAGCGACTTAATCGCCCGCAGGCCGTGCAAGCCGTCGTACTTGGGCATCACGAGATCAAGCGTAACGGCATCAGGGCGCAGCGCTTCGTAGCGTTCCGCCGCCTCTTGGCCGTTGGTTCCTTCACCGACGACCTCCCAGCCTGCCGACGAAGCAATGTCTTTAATCAATTCGCGAATCACGATGGCGTCATCGACAACCAACAGAGTCCGTGTCATGGGTAGTGTTCCTTTAAAGGGTGCGGGGCGCCTCGCCAACCGTCTGTACAGACAATTGTCCGGTGGCACAGTCAAGCGTCATGCGCCGTCCTTTGGTGCCCCCCACATCTTGAGCCTGCACACGGAGTCCCATTGCATTCAAGGCCTTTGTCACCGCCTCAATGTTGGCGTCTCCAATCTGCAGCGGCCCACCAACGCCGAACATACAAGCACCGCCGGCAATCCGGACCATTAACTGGTTCCGCATTGCCCCTTTGGCTTCCAATTGATGAACCATATGGGGAACTGCCGTATCCGCGAATTTTCCCGGCAGACCAGGGCGTCCCGTGGAATCGGGAAGAACCACGTGAGCCAAGGCGCCAAGCTTCAACCGCCGATGATATAAGGCAATGCCCACGCACGATCCCAACACCGCGTTGAGCTGCCCTGGCGCCGAAGCGAGGAGAATCTGTCCCATCCCCACGCTCTGGTTTTTTTCACAGTCTACTGCCATGCGAGTGGTCATATTCCGATTCTCGTAATCTGGAGGTTCGCCGCGAGAAGACTATCGAGCACTGTGCAGGGCTTTTTCCAAGGCCTTGCGGAAGGCATCCGTCGGGATGAAGAGTACCCGCCAATTCAACTCTTCCCCCTCGCGTTGGAACAGTGTGCGACACACCAGTAGTGAGTCGGTGGTCGCCGCCTGCGCTAACAGAGCCTGCTGGAGCACACTGGCGCCGTAATCCTGGATGAAGTACGGCGCGGTCGGCACGAGTTCCGTGTCAATCAGACGCGTTAGCGCGTTCATATAGGCACAACCGAGAATGTTGCCGGTTTCGGTCAAGGCCGATTTCTCTAACTCGCTCCAACTGTCGCTCGTATTCACCGGACGTCCCAAAAGCGAAGCGACCAGTTGCCGGCTGTTGACCTCATCAAACGTGAGGATCATTTCGCCACCCAACTGCCCGTTCAGGCTGAGCACGACCATCGTCAAGAGTTCGTCACCGAAGTTCAACTCCCTGCAGGCATCCTCCAACGGGATCTCCCGCACCTCATCCAGCGTAAGGGTGATCACCCCCGCCGTCCAACGGCACATCGCCGCCGAGGCGTCGTGCGTGGCCGAGCTGAACAACTGGTGCAACAATTCCAGTTTCGTTTCCTTTGTGCAGGAGCCAGTCATCATAATTCCATATTCCTCGCAAAGTTAGGGAGTCCCGGAACATCCTGTCAACCTTGGATTCTCCTTCGTCCAGGAAGGACGGACCTCCTGGGTACGTCGCCTCCTCCGCAGTCCCTTGTTCACCATCCCTCACGCCATCGCCGCCGTGGCCCCCCGGCGAGACGCCATATCAATCAACGCCCCCATGTCCAGGATCAGCGCCACGCCGCCGGGGGCGCGACGGGGCGGCCGCGCCCCCCC
>CAZLDQ010000270.1:0-6658 GCA_964558295.1 uncultured Planctomycetaceae bacterium
GTCTCCTCTTTGTTGGAGGGCTCGACCATCACGATCTGGAAGCGGCGGTCCTATGCGGCGTCCTTTTCGATGTACTTGCGGTATTCATCGAGGGGTGTAGCGCCGATGCACTGGATTTCCCCGCGGGCCAGAGCCGGTTTGAGGACGTTGGAGGCGTCGATCGCCCCTTCGGCGCCGCCGGCCCCGACGAGGGTATGCAACTCGTCGATGAAGAGGATCGTGTTCTTGGCGCGGCGTACTTCATTCATCACGGCCTTGATCCGTTCCTCGAACTGGCCGCGGTACTTGGTGCCGGCGACCATCATCGCCAGGTCCAGAACGACGATCCGGCGATCCATGAGCAGCTCGGGGACGTTGCCTTCGACGACCCGTTGGGCGAAGCCCTCGACGATTGCCGTTTTGCCCACGCCCGCTTCGCCCAACAGCACCGGATTGTTCTTGGTCCGGCGACCAAGGATTTGCATGGTGCGTTCGATTTCCTTTTCCCGTCCGATGACCGGATCGAGTTTGCCCTGGCGGGCCAATTCGGTCAGATCGCGGCCGAAGCTGTCCAAGGCGGGAGTCTTCGACTTGCCGCCCCGCGGCTGCTCGCCGCCGCCGGCGCCCACGCCGCCAGCTCCCCCCATCCCGGCGCGTTCCGACCCTTCGCCCCCTTCCATGCCGTGCCCCAAGAGGTTCAGGACTTCTTCGCGGACTTCTTCGAGTTTCAGGCCGAGATTCATCAAGACCTGAGCGGCGACGCCTTCCTGTTCGCGGAGCAAGCCAAGAAGGATGTGCTCGGTGCCCACGTAGTTGTGGTTGAGATTACGGGCTTCTTCCATCGAATATTCGATGACCTTCTTGGCTCGCGGCGTCTGGGGGAGTTTCCCCATGGTGACCATATCCGGGCCACTCTGCACGAGCTTCTCGACTTCGAGGCGGATCTTGCGCAGGTCCACGTCGAGATTTTTCAATACATTGGCCGCCACCCCGCTCCCCTCTTTGATCAAGCCAAGGAGGATATGCTCGGTGCCGATGTATTCGTGATTGAACCGCTGCGCCTCTTGGTTGGCCAGCTGCATGACCTTTCGGGCGCGGTCAGTGAATCGTTCGTACATATGCCTTCCTCTTCGTTACGTCGGTTTCCCCTTAATTATCCTCGTAGCTCAGGCTGCCTCCATCACCTCGCCGGGCGGGTCTGCGGTTTTTTCGGCAGACTGGCTGCAAGGCGCGCTGGCCTCCTCCGTTTGGGCCTCGTCAAGCAGTTCCCGTTCGCGAGCCATTTCCAAGTGCCACTTCCCGGCACCCTCCAATCGCCCGAGCCGATCGAGATGCTTGCGAGCTTCGTCGAATCGGCGCGTGTGGCGCAACAAGGTTGCCAGCATCAAGCCGGCATCCACATCACGAGGATTGGCTCGCAGCAAGCCACAGAGGATCTGTTCTGCTTCGAACCAGTTGCCTTTCAGGTAATGATCCAGCGCTTGGGGAAAAGCATCTTCCTCGCCACGCGAATCATTGGGCACTTGGTAGCGTCGATCCCATCGATAGGACAGAATCGCCGAAGCAGCCCAGAACACTACCACCGCTCCCCACACCGTATTACGGACGGTGGGAGTAAACAGTTCACTCCAAAGGAGCGTACTGGCCAGGGCTAAGTTCAGCAGGGCTGCAAACCCCACCGCCACACCCAAAGCCCCCCAGGCACCCTGCCTGGCGACTTGGGGCAGTCCGGGCCAGAGATAGATTCTCCATGGCATCCTGCCCATCCTCGTGTCGCTCCTTCCTGGCCTTGGCAGTGGACCGTTCACAGCACTTCGGCCACGGAATTGTAACTCTTAAAATTGCCCCAATCAAGGCAACCAAAAGTGCCGCTTCCATTTACGAATGTTCAGTTAGTTGCGGATATACCGATTCCTGTGTAACACTATATCGTTATGGAACATGAACTCACCGCGGCAGCCCAACGTGTCTTCGTCGAAGCGGCCCGTTGGACGGAAAACACTGATTGTGACGAATTGTTGGCCCCGGCCCTCCTCTTGGGGCTGTTGTCTGAGACCGAGTGTCCGGCGGCGCTATTGCTGGCAAAGCACGCGGTCTCTCCCGAGGCCGTCTGCCAGAACTGGCCAAATCTCATGCGTTTGAAGGTCCAGCCGGGACTCCCCCGCCTCTCCAACGAGGTCCAGGCCTCGTTGGCCGCTGTCCGGCGTCGCTGGCGGGATATTCCAGACCCCCTGGTTCTCTCAACGGAACATCTCCTCCTTGGGCTACTGTTGGTTGAGCATGCCACCGGGCTTTGGCTTCTGGCTCAAGGGCTCGATCCCAAGGCCCTGGAAGGTGACATTCACCGACGGTATGGCTACTCGTCTGTCCCCTTGCTGCTGCCCGAGGAAACGGCCGAGCCGATTCCCCTTGAGGAGGAGGTCTGTTCCCCTGCCGATGGGCCAACCCAAGCAGCATTCCCGGCGGATTCTTCGAACCGTCCCCCTCATTCTGAAACTGGGCTGGATCCCGAGGGGCTGGACAGCCCCCCTCCACGGCCACCGCTCGCGGAGGGGGACGCGAGAACGTCGGCTTCCCCGGCCCAACTCGTCGGAGTCCTGCGTGTGTTGGATGCCGCCTGGAACCGGACGCGGGAGGGGCTGCGCGTGGTGGAGGACTATACACGTTTTGTCCTCGACGACCGCCACTTGACCAATCAGCTCAAGGAACTGCGGCATGAATTGACCAGCGCCATGGCCACTGTCCCACTCCACCAGCGGTTGGCCGCACGGGAAACGCAGGCCGATGTGGGGACCCGGCTGTCGACCGAGGGGGAACGCCATCGGCAAGATTCGAGCGAAGTGCTCACGGCCAATTTCGTTCGGGTCCAGGAGGGCTTGCGCAGTTTGGAGGAGTTTAGCAAAATCCTCGATCCCGAGTTGGCCGCTCGCCTGGAACGATTCCGATATCGCACGTATACGCTCCATCGGGCCGTGGAGATCACGCGGGCCAGTTTGGAGCGCCTCGGCGGAGCCCGGCTTTACGTGCTCCTTGACGGTCAGAGTTCCGTTGAGGCGTTTATGGCGTTGGTCCGTGCCCTCGTCGGCGCCGGAGTTGACATCCTCCAGCTTCGGGACAAGAAGCTCGACGATCGCCAACTTTTGGAGCGTGCCCGACTGCTGCGCGAGTTGACGGAAGGGACGGAGACCCTGTTTGTGATGAACGACCGGCCTGATCTGGCCGTGTTGGCCCGAGCGGACGGCGTTCATGTGGGCCAGGAAGAGTTGAGTGTGAAGGACGCTCGGGCAATCGTTGGTCCAACGCGACTCGTTGGCGTCTCGACCCACTCGTTGGCCCAAGCCCGGCAGGCCGTGCTTGACGGCGCCGATTATCTCGGCGCAGGCCCGACGTTCCCATCGGGCACCAAGCCGTTCGACCACTTTCCGGGGCTCGACTTCCTCCGTCAAGTGGCGGCGGAGATCCGGCTGCCGGCCTTTGCGATCGGCGGCATTCACCGCGAGAACTTGCCTCAGGTCTTGTCGACAGGTCTCCTGCGGATTGCCGTTTCCGGAGCCGTGACGACGGCGGCTGATCCAGCCGCGGCGGCCCGTGAATTGCTGGCCATGCTCGAAGCGGTGGGCCGTAGGCCGTAGGCGCAAAAGGATTGTCTGCCGAGTCGTTGCGCTGGCAAGCCCCAGCTCAAATCCCTCCATTCCCCCATTATTCCGCCCAGGTCGGGGGACGCTTCTCCAGATACGCCTGCATCCCTTCTCGGCCTTCGGCGGAAATCCACAACTCGGCCATCGTCTGCGAGACATGGCCGAGGGTCGATTCGAAAAAGAGGCTCTGTTCCACCGGCGAGAGTTCAGCCAAAAGGCGTTTGGCGTGGCTCAAGGCACTCGGGCCGCAAAGGAGCATGTGGTGGAGACGACGTTCCAAGGCCGTGTCCAGACTTTCTGTCGGGGGTATGAGATAATGGACCAAGCCGACACGCATGCCTTCGTCGGCACTGATCCGTTCGCCGGTCAGCAGCAGCCGGCGCGCATGGGACGCGCCGACTTTGGCCAAAAGAAACGGGGCCACGCAGGCGGGCACTAGCCCCAGCCGGGCCTCACTCAGGCCGAACAACGCGTTGGCCGAGGCAATGACAATGTCGCTCGCTGCGACCAGCCCGACACCTCCGCCGATCGCTGCCCCTTGCACCACGCAGACCACCGGCTTGGCACAGTGGGTAATCGCCGTGAAAACGTCGACGATCCGCCGGGCGCTGCGCACGCTCTCCCGGTGCCCGGCGTCGGCCAACTGGGCCATCCACCGCACGTCGCCGCCGGCGCAAAACACCGGTCCCTCGCCTCGGAGCACCACGAGCCGCACCTCGGGCGTCGTGTGGGCCTGTTCCAAGGCGTTGCGAAGGGCTTCCAACACCGAATCATCGAACGCATTACGTACCTCGGGCCGGTTCAGCGCGATAGTAAACACTCCCCGCGAATCGAGTACCGCACAGATCCCGTCTTCAGCCATGGCGCCAACTCCCAACCTTCTCGGGGGGCGGCCGCTGACGCCCCCGTTTCCTGGCAACTCTCCCCATTCTATACCAAAACCGTGGGGGGGGACGAAGGGTTCTCCACCGGGGAACTTGGCACGGCCCATTTTTCAGACCGGCCGCTTTGATTTACAATAGGGACTGGCTGGGCGGCGATCGGCCCCTCGGAATCCAAGCTCTCAGACGTAGTGAGAACAAGATGAGCAAATTGTGCGACCTTTGCGGCAAACTGAAGCTGGGCCTCCTGACGGCCCTCTGCTGGACTGCCCTGGCCGGCCTGGTCCTGGCTCAAGAAGAGAAGAAAGAGGATGCGGGCGCGCCGCAGCCCTATCTGTTGCCCTACGTCCTCGTCCTGCTGAGCGTCGGCCTGGGGATGATGATCATTTGCCGTCCCAGTTACCGTGAAGACCGCACGAAGAAGGAAGCCTTGCCCGGCTCGATCACCGCCGAACAACTCCACGGCAAGCAAAAGAAAGCCATGCCGTCGCAAGGGCCACGCCGCACGAAGCAAGTGTCCCCCGAGGCCAAAAGCGCGCTGACTCTGGCAATCGTCGGTGCCGTGTTGCCTGTGCTGGGGTTGTTGCTCGGGCCGTTCGCCTTCTATAAAGCGTCGCAAGCCCGCCAAGCGATCAAAAGGAATCCCCGCCTGACCGGCGATAATTTCGCCGTGGCGGGGATGATTGTCGGAGGCGTCGCCGTCCTGACCGGACTTGTCTGGCTGATTATCCTCGGCTCGTTGTTGTTCTAAGGAGCCGTGCGCCGGGCTGCCGGATGCTTCAGGTAGTTTGGTCCGGCCAAGGGGTGACCGCCGGTCGACTGGTTGAAGAACGCGGCGATGCGTTGGACCACGATCGCCTGTTCCGCAGCGGTCAGCTCGGGGAAGATCGGCAGCGCAAGCACCTCGGCGGCGGCCCGATCGGTCTCCGGCAGATCGCCTGGCCCGTAGCCCAGGTCGCGGAAACACTCTTGCTGATGGAGTCCCAGCGGATAGTAGATCTCAGCGCCGATCTTCGCCTCATTGAGGAACTCCCGCAACGCGTCGCGTTTGCCATCCGGCACGCGAACCACGTACTGGTTCCAGACATGCCGGCGCCGCGGAGCGGTCGGCGGCAGACCGAGAATCCGGTCGAGTCCCGCGTCGGTGAACAGTTCGGTGTAGCGTTGGGCGTTGGCCTGCCGGTCGGCGGTCCAGCGGTCGAGGTGGGGGAATTTCACGTTCAACACGGCCGCCTGGAACGAGTCGAGCCGGCTGTTGATCCCGACGAGCTTGTGGTAGTAGCGCGGCCGCATTCCGTGGACGCGGAGCAACTGGAGCCGGTCGGCCAGCGTGTCGTCGTTCGTGGTAAGCATCCCTCCATCACCGGCCCCGCCCAGGTTCTTGGTCGGATAGAAACTCAGGCAGCCGATCTGGCCCATCGAGCCGGCGCGGTGCCCGTTGTACTCGGCCCCGATTGCCTGCGCGGCGTCTTCGATCACCGGCACCCCAGCCTCCTGGCCAATCCGGCAGAAGGCGTCCATTTCGGCGCATTGGCCGAACAGGTGGACGGGAATGATCGCCTTGGTCGACGCGGTAATCCGCTTGGCAACTGCAGCCGGGTCCATATTGAAGGTGACCGGATCAATGTCGGCAAACACCGGCGTGGCTCCCAGCCGGGTGACCGCGCTAGCCGTGGCGAAAAAGGTGAAGCTGGGGACGATGACTTCATCCCCTGGCCCAACGTCAAAGGCCATTAAGGCCAGAAGCAAGGCATCGCTCCCCGAGGCGCAGCCAATCGCGTGCTTGACCTGGCAGTAGGGGGCCAGATTCTTTTCGAGTTCCTTGACCTCCGGACCGAGGACGAACGCCCCTGTCTGGCAGACCCGGCACAAGGCCGCCGTAATCTGGTCCTGAAGAGGTGCATGCTGGCGCCCCAAGTCGAGCAAGGGGACTCCAGACGGGGTGGTGGACGACGTTACGGCCGCGTGGGCATTGGTGGTCGGTTTCATCATCGATGGTTCCGGCTTCGACAGTTCCCCCCTGTCCATGAAAGCGGATTTGTGCCCGGGGTTGCCCGGGGGGCCTTACGGTAGATGTTCGGGCGATTGGCGTCAAGGGCGAACTGAATGGTTAGGGACTAGGGACTAGGTACTAGGGGGTTGGTGCTAGACGCTAGGGGG
>CAZLDQ010000271.1:0-6656 GCA_964558295.1 uncultured Planctomycetaceae bacterium
CGCCGGCCACGCCCCCCGCCGCGTCCAGCCCCGCAAGGGGTGAGGCTCACCCCGCCCCCGCCCCTCACGCTTTGCCGCCGGCCTCACTGGACCCCCACGAACCGCCCCCCCGCCTGGCCCGGTCATATCCCGAACTCCCGCTGCCACCGAGCTCCCACCAGGAGGCGGCGCGCGGGATTGGACTACTCGGCCCGACCTACGAACCGCCCCCACAACGAACCCATACGATTGTTGATGGAGACACCTTGCCTGCGCTGGCCAAACGATACCTGGGGAGCGTCGATCGGGCCGCGGACCTCTTTGAGGCCAATCGATATCTGCTTACCGACCCAGAGGTCCTGCCAATCGGTGTGGAACTCGAGATCCCTCCACGCCGCCCCGAGCCGCCGACGGCTGCCAGCGCATTAGCCGCGCCTCCCTTGGTGCCCGTCCAGCCTCGGCCCTCACTCAATCGCTAAGCGACAACCGAAGAAGCCATCACTTGCTGCGTTTGACCCAGGGATAGTCCTGTGAAGCCAGACGGGCTTCGACAAAGCTGGCGACGAGATTCTCGACCGTCACCTTGCCGCGCGACCCCCGCACACTCAGCGATTCCAGCCCAAGCAGCTTGGCCCCCTGGAGCTTCGTGTCCAGTTCGAAGAAGAACACAGTCCGTTTCTGAGGCGGCAGGTCGCTCTCATCACGTTTGATGACGCGGTGCAACCGGCGGGCATCGGAGAGCGCGTCGTGGTCTCCCCCACCAACAATGAGCAGCATCGAAATCTGCTCGCGCAAAGCCGGATGGTCGATTGCCGCATTGATCGGCAGTCCGGGGAAGGACCACTTGGGCGAGATCAACACCAAGCCTTTCACGTCCTGGCCTTGCTTCAGGCCGGTGAGGATCGGCCAACTCCAATCCAGCTTGGCCCACTGAATGGCGACCGACGCCCCCATTTCCGCCCCCACCACGCAAAGCTTGTTGATGTTCAACTCTCCTTCGTCGTTTCGCCGACGGAGGAAGCTCTTGATCGCTTCCATATCATAGGCGACCATCGCTTCGTAGTCGGCCGGTTTGAGACGCAGATTGTCGACCTCGCGAATCTGGCCCCCGACCATCACTTGCGAACTCTCGCCAAAACCACGCAAGTCGGGGACAAGCACGGCATGGCCCCGCTGTTGCAACAGAGGAGCCAGGGTGGTGTACTCCTTACGGTCGCCTTTCGAGGAATGGAGAAGGATCACGGGGACCGTGTCTTTCCCCTTGGTCCCCGGGTAGAAGGTCCCCTTGAGCATCACCCCATCCCGGGTAAGCAGGTCGTTCCCTTTGAGTTCGATCGGTGGCGGCAGTTCCTTCTTTTCCTTGCTTGACTGGGGCTCCGGTGCAGCCTTTGGAGAAGGTTTCGCCTGGGCCCACCCGACGGAGACACTGGCCAACGGCAACAGGACGGCCAAGGCCAAGCACCACCAAGTATGTCCGAAGGTGGGCCCCAGGGTCGTCGAAAGGCCAGCCGACTGGAGTTGTCGAACAAACATGATGCGCTCCCATCTCCATCAAAAGGGGTAATCACACAAGCAGTCAGGGAGGACTCCTCTTAAAGTCTATGGTAAGTCCCGTAAGCGTCTTCGTCAACGCAGCTTACCTCGATGTAGGGAATCAGCCCACCCCTGCAGCCCCTAGTAATGGCCTCTGGAGGGAACGTCCTCCGTAGCATTCCGGCGTCTCGTTGCCCCGAAACACCACGGAGGTGCTCGCTCCAGGTTGTGTTCGTCAACCCTCAGCAGGACGCGGGGCAAATGGAGAGTGAACAATGCAGAATGAGAGGAAGCCATTGTCCTCGGCGGTCACGTCCCAGGTAGCTTCAACCACGCGGAGGACATGCTGTCGCAAAACGCAGCCGCGGACGGCATATCTCGGAAGTGCGAACGGGGCACCTCGAAAGGACTCAGAGCTCCGCAAGACTCAGTTGTGAAGGGCCATGGCATCCATGGCAAAGTGGGCGTAGGGATCGTGCCGATAGAAGAGGATCCCGATATAGTCGGCGAGCACCCCCAAAAACTCCTTGCGGAAATCGGACTCCTGCACTTCAGCAGCAGAAACCACATGGTTCGGCGGATAAACCACCTGCGGCAGCTGCTTTTCGAAGGCTAGCTCCTTCTTCTGGCAGTCGTAGACTTTGACACTGACGCGGGCCTTCCCCTGATAGACCGTCTGGCCTTCATAAATGTTGAATTGTTCCAGATCGATGCCGACAACCATATCGGCTTTCATCGCCTTACCAACTTGCGTGTACTCTTCCCACGAATGCTCGTCGATCCAGTTTTCCACCTTGCCCTGATCGACGATCTCGATCTTCTTGACATTCCGTTTCAGCAAGAGGCCGACTGCTCGGCTAAGATCCTGGGCCACATGCGAATCCCGGTAGGCCAAGCCGACCAGGGGCCGACAGACCACGGCCACCTTCTTCCCCTTAAGCCCTTCATAGTCGCCGGGCACCTCTCTGCCGCGGATTAGATACACGGCGGTGACGAGCGCGTCTGTGCAACCCGTACTGACCAGCATGACCGCCACCAGGGCCAGCCCAATCGCCAGACGGTTCCAACGCAACGCAGCAGGACGATCCATCGTCATACCTCGTAAGGCAGTGAGAAAAGCAGCGACATCCTTGTCGCCGAAAAGCCTACTCGGCCAGTACTCGCACACTCCATTCGACGAGCATTGCGACCGCCAGCAATGTGGCGACCCAGGCTCCGGTGGTGCTATTGGGCGTCCAGCCGAGCCAACGTCCCCGCCAGGCCACCAGCAGCAGCCACACGGCAGCCACCAGGTCAAGCCCGCCTAACGCGGTCCCCACGAGGTGGGTCTCGCAGGCGGCCACCACATGCCCATGTGCCAAGTGGCTCCAAGCGGTCGTCATGCCGCATGATGGACACCGAACGCCAAACAAAACCAGAAACGTGCAAGGCGGCAGGCCCAACTGCTGATGCGTGCCGTAGCCACAGGCCTCCGCATGGAGTAAGCCCGCAACCCCAAACAGCGTCAACAACGCTAGCGCCAACACCACCACCTGCAGGCGGTGCCGCCCGGATAACCTGGTCAACTCTCGTTCACGGTTCGCAGTCACACGTGCCAAATGGTTGGGAGAAGATAGCGACAACGGACAACCCCTGCAAGGTCGATTCCTCCCCTGAGCACAGGTACTGTCCGCACAAACTGATCACGACGCGCGCCGAATCTGATCGGTCAGCGACTACCGCGCAAACACCGGAAAGCCTAGGCCGTCCCCTTCCCCCCCCCAGCCTTCGTACTCTGTTTCTCAGCCAGGGCACTGAGCCGCTCAACGTCGGCTTGGCGAACGGTGATGCGGCGGATGCTCAGAGCGCGGCCCGTGACCGGATCCGCATCAACGATCGCCCCATTGATCCGCAGATCCTCGGAGGCCACCTCGAAATGGGTGGGACGGAAGGTCCGGGTCGTTTCCAAAACCCGGTCGATCCGGCGGCCCAAAATGCTTTCATGGGGCCCGGTCATCCCCACATCGCACTGGAAGGCCGTGCCATGGGGCAGCAGACACTCATCAGCCGTCGGCACATGGGTATGGGTCCCCAGGACGGCTGTTACGCGCCCGTCCAGGTGCCGGCCCATGACCTGCTTATCGCTGGTCGCCTCGGCATGGAAGTCGACCATCACGACCTTTACGTCGGCCGGAATCCGCGACAAGACGCGATCGGAGGCCTGGAAGGGACAATCGACCGGCGACATGAAGACGCGTCCCAAGAGGGTAAACACGGCCACACGTGTTCCGTTGCGTGCCCGAACCACGGTGAACTCCTTGCCCGGGGCCCGCTCCGGGTAGTTGGCCGGCCGCACAATCCTCGACTCACTATCGAGAATCGGGAAGATCTCGCGGCGGCGAAAGGCGTGATCGCCCAGCGTGATACAGTCCACCCCGGCGAGGATCAATTCCTGATAGATCGCCGGCGTCAGCCCAGAACCGCCGGCGGCGTTCTCCGCGTTGGCGATGACGAAGTCCAGTCTTTCCTCCAACCGCAACCCGGGCATCGCGCGAAGCACGATCTGCCGCCCCGGTTTTCCCACAATGTCGCCAATCAGCAGTAGTCGCACGAGCAAGACTTTCTAAGGGAATGATGAATGATCAAGGAGGAATGCTGAACGTCAGATGCGAAGCCGTGGCAGTTCAATCCATCGCCGATACTCCGAATCCCGCAATCATCCCCCTCTTCATTATTCATCATTCGTCATTTCCTACCTCGCCATCTCCGTATACCGTGTTTCCCGCAGCACGGTGACCTTGATTTCGCCTGGATAGGTCAGCCGTTCTTCAAAAGCTTTGACGATATCGCGGCAGATTTTAGCTGCCGATTCGTCGGTGGTATCCTTGGAATTGACGATCACGCGGAGCTCGCGGCCGGCCTGAATCGCATAGGCCTGCTCAACGCCCGTGAAGTCGGTGGCGATCGATTCGAGTTCTTCCATCCGCTTGATGTAGCGTTCGAGGGTTTCGCGGCGGGCCCCGGGGCGTGAAGCGCTGCAGGCGTCGGCGGCCGCCACAATCACCGTGTAAGGATTCTCCACGTTGAGATTGTCGTGGTGTCCCGCCGCGGCCTGGATCACTTCGGTCCGCTCACCGTAGCGTTTGAGAAGATCGGCGCCGATCTTCGGATGGCCGCCTTCGGCCTCGTGATCGGCCGCCTTGCCAATGTCGTGCAGCAAGCCGCAACGTCGGGCCAGCGTGCCGTCGAAGCCGATCTCTTCGGCGAGCATCCCAGCCACGAATCCCACCTCAATCGAATGCCGCAACACGTTCTGACTGTAACTGGTACGGAACTGGAGCCGGCCGAGCAGGTTGACGATCCGCTCGTGGAGTCCGTGAACCCCAACCTCCTGGCAGGCCTCCTCGCCCACCTTCTGGATGTGCCGTTCGATCTCCTTCTGGGTCTCGGCGACGATCTCCTCGATCCGCGAGGGGTGAATCCGTCCGTCGGCAATAAGCTTGGTCAACGAGAGCCGGGCGACCTCGCGGCGGATCATGTCAAAGGCACTGACAATAACGACTCCTGGGGTGTCGTCGATGATCACGTCGACCCCGGTGGCCTTTTCAAACGCCCGGATGTTACGTCCTTCGCGGCCAATGATCCGCCCTTTCATCTCATCGCTAGGAATATCGACGGTGCTGGTCGTGGTTTCGGCCGTGTGGCTGGCGGCGTAGCGTTGCAGGCAGGTCAGCATGACCTCGCGGCTCTTCTCCTCGCAGATCTCGTTCAACTGCTTCTGGTGCTTGAGGATCACCGCTCCAGTTTCCTGTTGGAGCTGAGTCTCGAGCATTTCGAGCAATCGCCGCGTGGCGTCGTCGCGGCTTAAGCCGCTTAGTTCATGGAGTGTCTGCCGCTGGAGATCGAGCAGTTTGCCGAGTTCCTCCTTGCGACGATTGGCCTCCTGGATCCGCTCGGTCAGCTTCCGCTGGGTACTTTCGACGATCTTTTCCTGTTTGCGAATCTGTTCGGACTGCTGTTCCAAGGCATCTTGGCGTTTGTCGAGCAACCGCTCCCGCTCGTGGAGTTCTTCACGAATCTTCCGCAGCTCCTTCTCCCCCTCGGCCTTCTGCTGGATGGCCATTTCCTTGAGTTCCAGCTCACAGGCCCGGCGGCGGGTCTCCGCTTCCACCTCCGCGCGGTGGATGATCTCGCGTGCCTCCGATTCCGCATCCTTCCGACGCAGACGGTCCAACAGCTTCGTCAGTGCGAAGGTCAACCCCGAAGCCATCGCAATCAGAAGCACAAAAGCGAATACTTGTCCCAAATCCACGGCGAATCCCCTCGTCTATCTTCGTCCGGAGCGAGTCCTCGACAATCGGTCAGCGACCAACCGCCCGGATTCACGGCAACCAACGAGGAGACCAAACTGCTTGAGAGCGCCCCCGCCAACAGGGGCCCAACAGGACACAGACAGGTCTTGGCTAGATACGGGAACGCGGTGGGTCACAATGGCGCAGCGTTCCACGCCATTGCCCCCCGCCGCTCCAAACGAGCGCGAGGACAGAGAGCCAACGATCAGATTCTCTACCAAACGTTCCCAACTCAGGGTACACAATCCTCCAGCCAAACGACGGGCTCACACGATGCAAGGCAACATCCCGCCCCCGGGCAGGCATCCCGGGAATCAGCACTGGAACCAATTGGACACGGTGCCCCCAGAGCCCACCGGCCAACAGCCCCAGACAATACTGAATCGCAATCAAAACGCCCTGCATCGAACGATCACTTCCCCAACGTTGGGTGGTTCTTGTGGCCAACTTTTGTTAAAGCCTAGACTTGTCCGGCCGTCCACTCCCTCGCGACTGTCCCTGAGTCTCCTCGCAGGACCATGGAAGACACTCGTCTCCAACTCGTCACCAAGTAATTAGTACGATCCCGACAAATTGGGGTTTGCCAACGACCTCAAGGTCGCACAGTCGCGGAAAATCCCCTAGGGGAGTTCTCGGCAACCTTCTAGCAAAACCCTGTGTTTATCTTAATAATACTAGCATCCGACTGCAACTGCGAATCGAACAATCCGGATGAGATAACCTGAACGGTCCTTGCGATTTAGGACGACGCCCCCCAGGCTCCGTCAGCTAGCATTGCCAGTGGCCCCGGTTCCCCCCAAACCCCCGATGCCT
>CAZLDQ010000272.1:0-6592 GCA_964558295.1 uncultured Planctomycetaceae bacterium
CGCTGACACCACCGTCGTCCAACCGCGCATGGACCCACGATACCCACACCCGAGGCCGGTGGGAAGACCAGTTCGCTCCGCGCGCGGTCCTTCCTGGGACAATCGTCGCACGGGTTCGGCCTCAGCGATCCGGACCGACCGGCCGCCAGGGACTCGCCGCCTGCGTGGCGTCGGGGTTGCCGGCCGAGAGCAGGACGTGCAACTCGTGCGCCGCAAGCGTCTTGGCCGCCGCCGTGCTGCTGGCCGGCCACCAGCGAAACCGCCCGCAGGACAACCGCTTGTGGCAAAGCCAAAACCCTTGGCCGTCATAGATCAGTGCCTTCATCGCGGTGGCGGGCCGATTGCGGAACACGAACACCCCGCCGCTGAAAGGGTCCTGCCGGAGCACGGCTTGGCAGAGCTGGACCAACCCGTCGATCCCCTTGCGAAAATCAACCGGCTCGACGGCGACGAGGATCCGCATCTGAGGCGTGAGTTGGATCATGACGTGCGGTTCCAGAAGCTGCGGCTCATCGCCGCCAGATCGGGCGTCGCGACGCCCTGGAGCGAAAGCCGCATCCTCGCCCCGGCCCCGTCTTCCCATTCCACGGTGCATGCACAAGGCCCGACCGAGGATGGACCGGCCAGCTCCAGAAACGCTCCCGCCGTGCTCCCTTCCGCCGACTCCGCCTCTGCCGCGGCGTGCCGCTCGCACCGTTCCTTGAGGCGGTAGTAATCCAACCGCAACACCCGGGCGGTGCGATGGAGGCCATGCGTACCGGCCGTCCTCACCGCGACGTCCCACAGCGTGTCGGGGATGCGCGAGCGCGGCCGGTGCGTCTTTCGCCAGCGATCAAACCGTCGTCGAACGGCCTCCAACTTGGCGGGAAGGCCCCCAGTCTTGCGAGTCTTCATCGGCTGTTCTCCTCACCATCGTGATCCGACACCCAACGATACCATACCCCTCAAAGCAGTTCATGCACGCCTGCCGAAAGGACACCCTCTAGCGCGACAAGCTCCGGCGGCCACCGGGCTGGCCACTCGCGGTAATACTGGTCGGGGTGGCGCGACATGCCGTCGCCGTTGAACTCGACGTTGAAGCGTTCCTCTCCGTTCTCCCAGCGAGCGAACACGTGGCCGAGCGTATGGACGAGGTACAGCGGATAGCCGAGCCGCCGGCCGATGGCCACGACTAACACCGGCAAGGACGTGCAGGTGCCGGTGCGATTGGGTCCGAGCAGGCCGTGAATCAACGTGTCGCGGGAATCGGACCAGTCTTCCCGTTCGAGCCGCTCCATGTTGTAGCGGACCTTGAACTCGTCCCGCAGGATGGTCGTAAGGGCCAGTATCCTCCAGAAGGGCTCGGAGTTTGTCGAACTTGCCCGGGCTACTGCGAAACACGGCGAGATGCTTGTTCGTGACGGTTTGGATGCGTCTAGCCCAGAGGGCGAGGACGCCAAGGTAGCGGCCAAGGTCGAAGTCCTCCGCGCCTGGCAACCCTTCGGCACAGAGGAGATTGGCCCGGGCAATGTCGACACGCGCAAGCTGCGTCTTTGAGAGTGACAGCAACTCCTGGAGCGACTTCGGCTCAGACGACTGCGCAACCGCAACCTGCGACATGGGGGGCGAGTCCTCAGCATGCAAATCCGCACTGCCGGTCAAGTAGCCCCCATTATCGCAGCCTCTGAGTAATACGCAAGTGGGGCGTCGGCTACCCCCCCATCTGTTAATCCCCGACGAGATCGCTAGTCGTTGGGGCTTGATGGAATCATCAAGCTTGCACCTGATATCGGGCCCGCGGGGGAGACTGCGACTTGGGCACGCTTGCGGGACTAGCTGGGTCGTCTCACCCTAGGATATGTGCAGTACGGAACCCGAAGGGACATGGTGCGTTACGCGAACCAATTGCTCGGCCGTGTGAAGTCCATTGCGAGGGATCGTTTCTGTGCTTAGGCACGCCGGTCTAGAAGAAGTTCGCTTCACGCACCCTACAGGTGGTGGGGTATGTGTTGCCGAGCTTGAATGGTTGTGAACCACTGTATGGACGGGGGGATGAGGTGGCGTTCTGTGATGGTACGGTTCGGGTGATTTGCTATACCGTTGATTCGATGGTGTATGAACGATTGTCCAGTCGCAAGGACTGTGAAGTCGTTGACTTTGGTTTGCTTGAAGAGGCAGCCATTGCCCATCTGGCCCATTGTGTAATTGGACGGTTTTTCATAGCATGACTGCAGATGGCTCTCTTCTCTCTCCGGAACCTATTGCCACCATGTTGAACGAGCGCATTGGATTTATTGGGGCTGGCCAGATGGCCAGGGCCTTAGGGCAGGGGTTTGTGAAGGCCGGTTTGACCGAGGCCAGCCGTCTCGTGGCGAGCGATCCGATCGCTGAAGCCCGGGAACAGTTTGCTCAGGCGACCGGCGCGCCGACGACGGACAATAATCGGGAGGTGGCGGCCGCTTCTGACGTGATTGTCCTGGCGGTCAAGCCGCAACAGATGGGAAAGCTTCTGGGCGAACTCCGCGCAGAGGTGTCCCCTGAGAAGCTGGTCGTTTCGATCGCCGCAGGCGTTCGACTAGCGGTTCTCGCGGAAGGGTTGGGGGACGGGACGCGTCTGGTACGTGTGATGCCGAATACCCCATGTCTGGTGGGGCAGGGGGCGAGTGCCTATTGCCTCGGCGGCAAGGCGACGGCCGAAGACGGGAGGCTGGTGGGCCAATTGCTCGGCGCGGTTGGCGTGGCCTTCCAGGTGGAGGAGCCTCTGTTGGATGCGGTGACCGGGCTGTCGGGCTCGGGGCCGGCGTTTGTTTACCTGATGATCGAGGCGCTGAGCGACGGCGGCGTGCGCGTGGGGCTGAGCCGGGCGGTGGCAACGACATTGGCCGCGCAGACGTTACGCGGGGCGGCCGAGATGGTGCTGGCTACTGGCGAGCATCCGGGGGTTTTGAAAGATCGTGTGACCAGTCCCGGCGGTACGACGATTGCCGGATTGGCGGTCCTGGAATCGGGGGGGGTGCGGGGGACGCTGATCGACGCGGTGAGGGCGGCGACCGAACGTTCGATTGCCTTGGGCCGGCCGAAGGGTTCTGAGGAAGGAGGTGTGCGGTGACGGCACTTTGTAAAGTGGACGACAAATACGTGCCTTTATATCGCATCATGTGGGTTGCGGCGGTGCCACATTTCTGTGGCGCCGATGATTGTGAGCGCG
The DNA here is from genome assembly GCA_964558295.1 of uncultured Planctomycetaceae bacterium. GTDB lineage: Bacteria > Planctomycetota > Planctomycetia > Pirellulales > Thermoguttaceae > JBDKTH01. The sequence continues at coordinate 3,188 of CAZLDQ010000272.1, forward strand.
AAGGACAATATGAGATTCGGCTCGAACAGGGCGAAGCGGTTTGGGCCTCTTCTCCGGAAGAACGCGATGCAGTGGTGGCTGCTTTGCAGCAGTGGGACGAATACGGCGGTTTGAATGAGGATGATGAGACAGACGAACAGTATTGACGCTGCGCGAACTTGAGGGAACGAGTTTCTGGGTCGACGGGCAGATGCCGGAGCCTTGGCTTTTGCGGCCGTTTTTGGTGGCGGCGAAGGGCGAGGCCTAGGATGACCGGATGACAGCCGACCTGGCAGCATGAAGGAGAAATCTGCCCATGTCGATGTTTGAAAATGACCAGTATTGTTGGCGTGAGACGTATTTTGTGCTCTTTGATGCGAGGAATCGGCCGAAGCTGGACGCCGTCCGACGCGCCTTGGCTGACTTGGGAGCCCACTTCACCCTGACGAATCTGACTGGGGATGACGAGGGCTACGTGGAGTCGTTGACGGTCCTCTCGCCCGATGATTTTGCCGCCCTCGATATCTGTTATGTCGACGGCGATGAGGTCATCGAGCAGCGTGCCGACCTGTTGAAAGAGCTTGAGGGCTCGCCGGGGACGCCGGAAGATCGCCTCAAACGCGAGCGGTTGCGACATTCCAACGGGCGGTTTGACGTCCTCCACTTTGAGCAAGTCGTTGATTTCGAGGAGGAGGATGAGGACGAAGAGACCGACGGGATGCTCGATCCGACCTCATTGCTGGTTGTGCTCGATGCGCTCGTCAAATTGACCGATGGCGTGGCCTTCGATCCGCAAGCAGGAACAGTCCTGTAATCCTATTTTCGAATGTCGAGTGATTCATGTTAGCTAAAGACATCAAGACCGGTGCGATTCTCAACTACAACGAAGCCCCGTGCGTGATTGAGACGATTACGGTGCAGACGCCTTCGGCCCGCGGAGCGGCGACGCTCTACAAGTATCGGGCACGAAACCTGATTACCAAGCAGAAGGTCGACATCGTACTGAAGGGGACCGATTCGCTGGACGAGGCCGATTTCTCCCGCCGGCCGGTCAAGTATATGTATGCCGATGCAACCAACGTTTATTTCCTCGATCAGCAAGACTACAACCAGTATGCGCTGGCCAAGGAGGATGTGGCCGAGGAGATGCAGTACATCACCGAAGAGTTGGAGGGGGTTCAGGCGCTGATTTACAACGAGGAGTGCGTCGGGATCCAACTGCCGGTGACCGTGGAACTGAAGGTTACGCAGTGCGAGCCCGCCGCTCGGGGGAACTCGGCGACGGGACGTACCAAGCCGGCGACTCTTGAGACGGGGCTGGTAATCCAGGTTCCAGAGTATCTCGCCGAGGGGGAGGTTGTGACAGTTGACACCCGCACGGGTGAGTATCTGTCGCGGGCGTAAGGGGGCGTTGCGTTGCCTGTGAAGGGGGATTCACTGCCGAGGACGAGCTGGAGCCAGTCTGGCCGCCAGGTTCTGCGGTGGATTCGTTTTGGGAGGCGGCTTGGACTGCATCCCCAGATGGGGTGGTGTGGCAATTTTCCGCTTTTTCCCTGTTGCTGCCGTTTGTGGCAATTATAGTGACAGGGATGAATCTCGTTTTTCCGGCACGTTCGGAATAAGCCGATCAGGAGCCTGTCGGCCACCTTCCAGGTAAGGTACATTGTCCTGAGACCCCGAGAGCCTCTTGGGTCCGTTTTGGCGCGACCATTTTGGGCATCTTTGCGGCGCGTTCGAGGTGTTCATGACGCAAATTGCGTCGGTACCACGAAGACGCGGTTGGGAGAAGGAAACGTGCGGTCAGTCGTCCCCAGTATTCTGACGCTCTTGCTGTTGGCGGGCTTTGGTTCGTCGGTGGGTTTGGGGCAGCAAGCAGGTCTGATGCGCAAGCATCACCCCTGGGGGACCTATGAACCGGGGGCCTGGAAGTTGGTGCGCACTGTCACCGAGACGTTTGAGCCATCGGGGCGGATGAGCAGTGTGACGGATGCCAAGACGACGCTGGTGGAGGTCAACGACGAAGGGGTAACGCTGGAGGTTCGGGTGAAAGTCGAAGTCGGGGGGAAACGCTTTGACGCTCCTCCGGAGACTCTCAAGCAAGGTTTCGACAACGAACTGGCCGGCCCGGGAGCAACCGTCCGTGACCTGGGTAGTGGCGAGGTTACCATTCAAGGACGCAAGATCGCCTGCAAGATTCAACAGTGGGAACGGACGGATGTGACGGGCAAGACAATCTCCAAAGTCTTTTACTCGGAAACGGTTGAGCCCTACGTACTCCGCCGGGAAACCGTGAAGACTGACCCCCAAGGAAAGAAACGGAACGAGACGATTTATGAGGTCGTGGCCCTCGATGTCCCCTATAGCGTCTTGGGTGAGATCCTCAACACGGCTCATGTGAAGACGGTCCAGAAGGATGCCGAGGTGACGATCACCACCTTGGCCCGCGTCTCGATGGACGTGCCGGGGGGGGTGATTTGTCATACGCTCAAGGAAGTGAATAACCAAGGTTGCTTAGTCCGTCGCGCCTCGCTGGAGTTGCTCGACTACGGTCTGACGCCGGAGAAGGAACGCGGCGGGTTATTTCATCTTCGTCGTCCCAGTCGCCTGCGCAAGTCGTACCGTGGTTCGTTGTATCAAGGGGCCGCGGGGCGCGCTCTCGGTGACCAATGACTAATGTCCAAGGGGCATCCGTTTGGGCCTTGGAACGGTGATGGTTCTGTGGGGCGGGCATCTTTTTCCTCATTAATGTTCGTGGCGTTAGTCATTAACCGTTAGTCATTGGTCATTTCTTCTGCCGGGACTTTCTCGCGGGGCCGATTGCAAATCCGCTTGGATGCCTCATAATGACAGGTTTCCCCGGCCAGTTCGCAGGAGCGCAATAGCATGCAGGACAAGATCGCCTATCGCGGAATTACGTTTGATGATGTCTTGTTGGAGCCCGCCTATAGCGAGGTGGTGCCGTCCGAGGTGGATGTCAGCACGCAATTGACGCGGCGGATACGGCTCCGGATTCCGCTGCTCAGCTCGCCGATGGACACCGTGACGGAGAGCGCGATGGCGATTGCTCTTGCCCAGGAGGGGGGGCTTGGAATTATCCATAAAAATCTATCCATCGAACGGCAAGCCGTTGAGGTGCAAAAGGTGAAGCGTAGTGCCAACGGGATCATCTCCAATCCGGCGACGCTGATGGCCGACGCTACCGTGAAGCAGGCTCGCGAACTGATGGACAAGCAGAAGGTCTCGGGGGTCCCGATTATCCGTGCGGGGGGGCGGTTGGAGGGGATTATTACCCGCCGTGTCCTGCGGTTCCTGGAGGATCAGAACCTCTGCGTTTCGGAAGTGATGACTCGTGAGAATCTGGTGACGGCGACGGGGACCGTAACGCTTGAAGAGGCTGAGAAGATTTTAATGGAAAAAAAGGTGGAG
>CAZLDQ010000273.1:0-6570 GCA_964558295.1 uncultured Planctomycetaceae bacterium
GCTTTGTCGGCGATCGCTCGGGCAGCCTGAGCGGCAAGAAAATCGCGCAAGCCCGGGGGGCAGCCCGATTCATCCTCGAAAACCTGCGCGAAGGCGATCTGTTCAATATCATCGCCTACGACAGCCAGGTCGAGTCATTCCGGCCGGAGTTGCAGAAGTACGACGACCAGACGCGCAATGCGGCCCTCGGCTTCATCGAAGGGCTCTATGCAGGCGGGAGTACCAACATCAACGGTGCCCTGACGGCCGCCTTCGCCCAGCTTCAAGACTCCCGCCGGCCAAGCTATGTGCTATTTCTCACCGACGGACTTCCTACAACCGGCGTAACCAACGAAGCCGAGATCCTCAAAAATACCCAACAGGCCAACCAAGTCCGCGCACGAATCTTCGCGTTCGGTGTGGGCTACGACGTGAACAGCAAGCTCTTGGACCGGCTGGTGCGCGACAACTACGGCCAGAGCGAGTATGTCCGGCCCAACGAAGACATCGAAGATCGCGTGAGCCGGCTGTACCGCCAGATCGAATCGCCGGTGATGACCGACGTGCAGCTTCAATTCACCTTGGACGAGACTCGCCCTGAAGAAGGCAAAGCGATCAACCGCGTTTACCCCAAAGAAGCGTTCGACCTGTTCGCTGGCGAACAGTTGGTCGTCGTGGGCCGCTACAAAAAGTTTGGCCGGGGCATGGTGGTCCTCAACGGCACCGTCGGCGGTCAGCGTGAGACGCTCGATTTTCCCGCCGAGTTTGTCGAAACGAGCAACGACGACACGTATGCCTTTGTCGAGAAACTCTGGGCCGTGCGGCGCGTGGGCGAGATTCTCGATGAATTGGATCTGAAAGGGAAAAACGACGAGTTGATCAAGGAGCTGGTCGACCTCTCGACCAGACATGGAATTCTTACCCCCTACACGTCGTTTCTGGCCGACGAAGGGACTAATGTCCGCGATTTGGCCGCTAATCAGATCCGGGCCGGCCAGCGTCTGCGTGCCTTGGAGCAAGCGGAAGGACAAAGCGGATTCGCCCAACGGGCGTTCAAGGGAGCGATGAAAGCGGCTCGCCAAGCGCCGGCCGCCTCGGCGCCCGCCCTGGAGTGTTTCGCAGCCGATACGGCCATGCCGACCGACAGCGGTCTCGCCGGCCTTCCCGCCAGACCGGCCGGCGTTCCCGGGCTGCCCGGCGAATGGAAGCAAGCCGGCAAGGAAATCGGCCAGGCAGCGCAAAACATACGCACAATCGCCAGTCGGACCTTCTATCGCCGCGACGGACAGTGGATCGATTCCACGATCTCCAAGGAGCAAGAAACCAACGCAGTGCGCATCAAGCAGTTCAGCGACCAGTACTTTGAGTTGGCCCGTCGCCATGGACGCCGGTTCTCCCAGTACCTGGTCTTCGATGAGCCCGTGCTGGTAAATGTGGAGAATCAGGCCTATCTGATCGAACCCTAACAGTCGGAAAAACCGGCGTTGCTTCTCAACCTGACGGCCCGATCGTGCGCGATCGGTGTGTTAGAATGGAGTAGCGCAACACCCCACGAAGAGGCGTTCTCTTCGGGCTGCGTCTTTCTTCACGCCGAGGATGCCATGAGTGTGCCTCTCCACGAGCAACAGGCCAAGCGGCTCCTGCGCCAGCAGATCGGCCGATTGAGACGCCGGATCGACCGCCGGGTGCGCGGCGTGCGACAACAGGGGCAACAGCTTGCTTCCTGGCGCAGCTACTTTCTTCAGCACCCGGGCCTGACCATGCTGGCCATCGTGGGGTTAGGCTTGGCAACAGCATTTGGTATGACTCGCTGCCAGTGGGGCGACCATCCGGCCGTTGAACGCATAAAGCAATTTCTCCGCTCGACACTGGAGTGGCTGCGGCGCGAGGCCAAGCAGCGTTGGACCGGAACGACCACGCCCGAACATACGGCGTCGGACCAAGGAGGCCCCCATGCCCAAACCTGATTGGCCAATCTTGGGCGCCTTGCGAGCCGAGCTAGGGCACTTGAGCAGCGACGTGCAGAAGATGCTTGCCCTGCGATGGCAATTGGCCTCGCTGGAACTGCGTACCGCGTTGAACCAGCTCAAGGGGCTCGCCATCGCCCTGACCATCGCCGCGGTGCTGGGCCTCACGGCCTTCCCCTTGGTGGCCGTTTACGCTGCCGAACAACTCGACGGCTCGTTAGGCCTCTCGCGTCATACCTGGCTCCTGCTCTTGGCCCTAACGTTCCTGATTCTCTCCCTCCTCATCGGCACCCTCGCCTGGCGTACCTTCCGCCGCCGCTTCGTCGGCCTCCAAGAGACCCTCGAAGAGTTGCGCGAGGATTGGGTGTGGCTGAGCGATTGGATGCAGAGCGAGGAGAAGAGCGAATGACCAAAGTGTGCTATCGCGACATCAAACCCGTTCGCACTTCGAACTTCGCCATTCCTTCTTCATTTATTCAACTTCCGACATCGGCATTTCCCTACCGATACTTCTGATACGCCGCCACGGCCATCATGTCGCAGCGTTCATTCTCCGGGTGGCCGGAGTGACCGCGGACATGAGTGAAATGGACGCGGTGTTTTTGGATCAATCGATCCAGTTCGCGCCAGAGATCTTCATTTTTGACCGGGGTCCAGCGGTCACCTTCGCGGCGACGCCAGCCGTTGGCTTTCCACTTGGGCATCCACTCGGAGACGCCCTTACCGACGTAGGTACTGTCGGTGACCAACTCCACGGTGGTTGAACGCTTCAGCGCTTTGAGCCCCTCAACGACGGCCGTCAATTCCATGCGGTTGTTGGTCGTCTCTCGTTCAGCGCCGAACCGTTCCAGTTCTTTGCCGGTCGAGGGATGGCGAAGAATGAACGCCCAACCTCCAGGTCCCGGGTTGCCGCTGCAAGCCCCGTCGGTAAAAAGCTGCACTTCGCACTGGACTTTGTCAGACTTCGACGCCATCGGCCACCGTTCCAAGGAGGGACGTTCCATCACTCAAATTCCTAAGCATACACCAATCCCCCCGTTGAAGGAACCGGCCCCGGCGTGGGGGAGGAGGATGGAGCTGCGAGGGACGATCGGTACAATGGGGCGCATGAGTAGGTCGGACAAGGAAAACACGGCGGCTGAACGATTGGCCATGCCGGTACAATTCCTGCCAGGGGTTGGGCCCCGCCGGGCGGAACTGCTCGCGCGGCTCGGCTTGGAGTTTGCCCGGGACGTGCTCTTCTTCTTCCCTCGCGACTATGAAGACCTCACCGACCGCCGCGAGGTGGCCGATCTGGAAGAGGGGGTGTTGCAGACCGTCTGCGGCGTGGTCGAAGACATCGAGTTGCGCAACACGGGTACAGGCCGCTCGATCCTCGGCGTGTTAATCCATGCCGGCTCTGGCTACCTGCGGGCGATCTGGTTCAATCAGCCGTTCATGCGCGAACGGTTCACCGTGGGACAGCGGGTGATGGTCTCGGCCAAGCCGAAGCTCAACGGACTATTCTGGGAAATGTCCCATCCCCGCGTGCTGACCCTCGACGAAAACGAAGAAGAACCCAAGGGGCAACTGCTGCCCGTCTATCCGCTGACCGAAGGGATTCAGCAGTGGCAGATGCGGCGTCTGGTACGTGCAGCGCTGGAGTCGCATGCCGCGTTGTTGGACGAAGTCTTTCCCGAGGCTTATCTGAAAGCCCACAACCTCTGGCCGCTCCCCAAGGCGCTTTGGGAAATCCATTTTCCCACAAGCCACGACAGCCTCCAGCGGGCGCGGCGGCGGTTCGTCTACCAGGAACTGTTGATCCTCCAACTGGCGCTGGCCGTCAAGCGACATCAGCAGCAGAGGTCGCAACACGCCCCGGCCATGGAAACCACGACCAAGATCGACGCCCGAATCCACCGGCTGTTTCCTTTCCAACTCACAGAAAGCCAAGAACGGGCAATCGCCGAGATTGCCGCCGACATGGCCAAGCCGGTCCCCATGAACCGCCTGCTTCAAGGGGATGTGGGAAGCGGCAAAACAATCGTGGCCGTGTATGCGATGCTCTTGGCCGTCGCCCACGGCTATCAAGCCGCGCTGATGGCCCCCACGGAAGTCCTCGCCCGCCAGCACTACCTGACCCTCAACCGCCTCCTCACCAACAGCCAGGTGCGCCGTGGGCTGTTGACCGGTGGGCTGGCAACCAAGGAACGAGATGCCATTCTCCTCGGCTTGGCCGGCGGGGAACTCGATCTGGTCGTCGGCACCCAGGCGGTGATCCAGGATGCGGTCCACTTTCGCAAGCTCGGCTTGGTGGTAATCGACGAGCAGCACAAGTTCGGCGTACGCCAGCGGGCCACCTTGAAGTACGCCGGCGAGGCCCCACATTACCTGGTGATGACCGCCACGCCGATCCCACGAACCATGACCCTCACACTCTTTGGCGATCTGGACGTCTCCACGCTTCGCGACAGTCCCCCCGGCCGGCAGAAGGTTCACACCTACCTGGCCCCTGAGGAAAAACGCCAAGCGTGGTGGGACTTCTTCGCCAAGAAACTCCGCGAGGGCCGGCAGGGCTACGTCGTCACCCCGCTGGTGGAAGAGTCCGACCAGTTAGACGTCCGGAGCCTCGAAGAGATGTACGAAGCCCTGGCCAATGGGCCGCTCGAAGCCTTTCGCTTGGGACTGATTCACGGTCGCATGAGCCCGGAAGAGAAAGACGCCGTGATGGACGATTTCCGCCGCGGGCAAATTCAAGTGCTGGTCTGTACGTCGGTTGTCGAAGTGGGCGTCGACGTGCCCAATGCCACGCTGATGACGATCGAAGGAGGCGAGCGTTTTGGGCTGGCCCAACTGCACCAGCTTCGTGGTCGGATCAGTCGCGGCAATTATCCCGGCTACTGTACGGTGTTTGCCAACGCCGAAAGCGACGAATCCCGAAAACGGCTCGAGGCCTTCGTGTCCACAACCGACGGCTTCCGGCTGGCCGAGCTCGACTTCGCGCTTCGCGGCCCGGGGGAACTGTTGGGCACACGCCAGCACGGGTTGCCACCGTTCCGTGTGGCCGACCTGTTGCGCGACGCCGAGACCCTCGAAGAAGCCCGCCGTGATGCGATGGATCTGGTCGCCGCCGATCCAGGGCTCGCCCAAGAGGAACACGCAAGGTTGCGCCGGATGATGCTCGTGCGCTACGGCCAAGCCTTGGAATTGGGCGACGTAGGGTGACGGCAAACCGTCTCACAGCCCTTGTCCGTCGCTCACCAACCCGATAAGGTGTTTAGTGCAACCATATCCGCAGCTGGCTGGCAAGATTAAGGAGTGCTTGGATGAAGCGATCACTGGGCCCCCGAACGTTGGTCTACCCGACCCCAACCTGGATTATCGGCTCGTACGACAAGAACGGCCGCCCGAACGGCGCAACGGTGGCCTGGGGAGGAGTCTGCAACTCGCAGCCTCCGTGCATGGCCGTGTCGCTCCGCAAGGCGACGTATAGCTATGGCAATCTGATGGAACGCCAGGCGTTTACCGTCAATGTGCCGTCAGAATCGCAGGTGCGCCAGGTCGACTATTTCGGACTGGCCAGCGGTCGGGAGGTGGACAAGTTCTCGGCCACCCGGTGGACGCCTGTCCGGAGCGAACTGGTCGATGCCCCCTACATCGACGAATTCCCACTCGTCCTCGAGTGCCGAGTGATTAAAATCGAGGAACTGGGACTGCATACGCAGTTTGTCGGAGAAATCGTCGATGTGAAGGCTGATGAGTCGGTCTTGAACGGCGATGGTTTGCCAGACATCGAACGCGTGCGACCGATCCTCTTCGCTCCGGAGATTCGGGCGTATTACGGTATCGGTGCGAATCTCGGCCAGGCGTTCCGCTGCGGCAAGCCAGAGTGAAAGGGCCCAGCTTCGGGACGGCCGAAGAACAAGTTCCGCGTTTGACCTGCAAATAGAGGAACTGCCTCTGTTCGGCCACCCCTTCTTTTGACGTACGCCTCAGGCCGGAGTGGCCACCTTCAACAGTACGATGCCCACGACGATCAAGGCAATGTATTTTAGCCCGATAGCCCAAGCCACCTCAGACAGGCCAGCAACAAAGCGCCAGAACCACGGCATCGCCGCCCTCCCTTCCCTCACACTTCCGGTGTTCGCCAATTCACCCGATTCAGGGTTTTGGCTCCGGTTTCGGCTTCGGCCCAGGAGGAGGCGTCTTCGACGGACTGAGCAGATCCAACCACGTGGCTACGTTGACCTTCACATTGGTAACAACCACGATATTCTCGCGTACCGTGGGAAGCTTTCCGATGGCCACAAATACGTCGACCAGCGATGGCTTCTCAAGCACAGGGGCCGGTTGGCCCGTAGGGGTTTGCGGCGGCGGGGCCTGCGTCTTCCCAGCTTCCAAAGCCTGGATCTTCACGCAGGTAGCCACATTCACGTCGATATTGGTCATCACCACGATATTCGGACTCTGCTTGGCCGCCTTGTCGTCGGCCCCCTTCGCTTCGCGTCCATCGAGGGCCCAGGCCGGGGTGGCAGCTCCGAGGAGCAAACACAACGCCGGGACTAGCCCAACAATCGCCAGACGATTCCTGCCACACCCACGCATCCTCGTTTCCTCCTAATCTGCAAGCCGTACGTTCCAGTCC
>CAZLDQ010000274.1:0-6438 GCA_964558295.1 uncultured Planctomycetaceae bacterium
CCGCCGACGGCGATCTGCAGGCCTACCCGACCACGCTGCAGAAGGTGCTCGCGGCTTACGGCCATGCCCAAATCGTCGTTCCCGGCCATGGCGACTGGGGCGGCCCCGAGTTGATCGAGCACACGCTGAGGTTGTGTCCCGGCAAGAGTCCCAAGCCCTGAGAACTGCGATGCGCGAAACCGACTATCGAACCACTGTGCAAGACGAGCACTGGCGGAACGAGGAATTCCAGTGGGCCCGAATCCTGGCCGAGGGGCATGCCGCCAAGGGCATGGTCTTGCTGTACCTGCAGAAAGCCTGCACGGCTTTTCACGAGTTCGAGCCCGCCTTCCGGGCCGGGGTCCTCGATCCCGCAGGGCTTGACTTCTTCCGCAGGCGGCTGGCGACCCGGCTCGGACATCTGCTGGCCACGATGAAGAACAACGGTCTCGACGGACTCGCCGGTGCGGCCGACGTGGGCGAGATCCGGCGCGCGACGGAGTCGGCCCAGAGACTGGAAGACCTCGCGGACTTGACCGAGAGGCTCCACGCCGCGGGTCATGTGCTGCTCGACGCGCTCGAACGAGCGTGACCGCGTCCGTTTCATGCCTGTCGCCAACTCCTCGTTGACCTTCTGCGCGAAATCCCGATAATGGCCGCCTCTGACTGTCCACGGAGTTTTGCAAAGAAAGAATGACCGATACGACCCGCGAACCTCTGACTCTGTTCTTCGACCTCGACGGCACCCTCAGTGACCCCAGCGACGGGATCACGAGGTGCATTCAATACGCCCTGGAGCGGCTCGGCCGGCCCTACCCGCCCAAGGCCGAGTTGGTGCAGTTCATCGGCCCGCCGCTGCGGTGGACCTTCCCTCGCCTGCTCGGCAGCGAGGACAAGGACCTGATCGACGCGGCCCTTTACTACTACCGCCAGCGCTACGGCGACGTCGGGCTCTTCGAGAACCAGGTCTATCCTGGCGTGCCCGAGATGCTCGCCCGCCTGCAAGGGGAGGGCCACAGCCTCTATGTGGTCACGTCCAAGCCCACGGTCTATTCGAACCGGATCGTCGAGCGATTCGGATTCGATCGCTACTTCCTCAAGGTCTACGGCCCCCAGCTCGACGGCCGCTTCGACGAGAAGAGCGAACTGATCGAGCACATCCTGCAAGAGCTTTCGCTCGACCCCGGCCACACCGTCATGATCGGTGACCGCGCCCGCGACGTCGAATCGGGCCAGGCCCACAACACCCGTACGATCGGCGTCACCTACGGCTTCGGAAGCGAGGCGGAGATCGCCGCCGCGGCGCCCGACGAGATCTGCCACAGTCCGGCCGAGATCGACGAGGCCGTCCACAGATGTGGAACTCTCGAGGAGCGTGATCATCGCGGTTGACATCCTTTCGATTCAAAGGACCCGTTCCGACCTTCGAGGGCAAGGACCGGTCACAGGCGGAAGAACCGGCCGATCCGTTTGAACAATCGCCATTCGTCCGTCAGACCCCACCCCTGCGGCAGCGTTTCGCGGTGCATCGTCGCCATCGCGCAGAATCGGCTCCTTGGTTGGTCCGGGCGGCTTGGGACGCCGCACGAAATCGACTCCAATTGGTCCCTCTGGCTCAATGACATTCACCCGGGTTCAGATGGTTCCCTTGTCCTCAGTAACTCACGATCAGCACATCGTGGATGTCTCTGATCGTCGCCTCCAGAACCGCGGCGGGCCCTTTGACCAGGAATGGCCAGGCCGCGGGAATGCCCCGTCCCAAGAAGGAGGTCGGAACCTCAGAATGGTCAGGGAATCTCACCCAGTTGTCCAACGACTCAAGCCGCCGGACCACGTGGACGCCCGCTCGAACCGAGCACAATAGCGGGTGTCATTCGGGTCGCTGTGACCGAACTGAGCCCCTGTGGGCCCCACCTCCATCCCGACCAGCGATCGGCGATACCAGGGGTGATCGCCGCCCGTGTCGGTTACGCCACCCGACGGCGTCGGCAGTCCCCAGACCACAATCCATGCAACCGTCACGACCGGGCAAAATCGTACACAATTCATAGATCTTCCCCCTTCGAGCGCCGAGTATCAAAGACCGAGCAAGGTCCACGGCCCTGCGTGTCACAGCAGCCCGCATGCTACCAAGGGGGTCGGGCGTGTGCAAGGAGTGAACGAATCCCCAGGGATGCTCACAGGAAGAGGCGACCTACGGAGAAGCCAACCAGGCTGACGATCGCGCTTACGCTCCTGCCCCAGGCGAGATCCACAACCGTAACGATGAAAGGCCAGTCCTTGATCGTGGCCAGGTTGGTCAAGTCATACGTGGCATAGGTCACCAGTCCAAAGACCGCACCGTACACGAGCACTCTCTTCCACGATCCGTGCGGGGAGGCAGGGGCTACCACGAAGAGCACAACGCCGCCGACAAACAACAGATAGAACAGCAGCGCCGCCGGCCAGTTGGGATTGGGCTTGAGCAGATACCCCAGATACCTGCCGTAGAACCCTCGAGCGATCAGACCCAGCCAAATCCCGTCGATGACGAGAAAGGCCAGCAGCGTCACCAGATACAGCTTGGCATAATGAGTCATCATGGAATGTCCCCGAATGATCTCCCACCTGAATGATCGATGGTATGCCCGGTCGGGCAGGCTATTCAACTGGAATCAAGACTTCGTTACGACGCAAGAAAGGCAACTGGAACGGGGGATCGTAACGTGCAAAGATCGGTTCGCCGATCGCTGTCCAGTCCCGTTGTTCGATGAATTGTCGAAGACGGGCGAGGTGTTCCTCGTATCGCTTCTGGCTCCACGTTCCGGAATATCTCAACGCCGCCATTTTACGGGCGGGGATTTCCCTGATCGTCACCGTCGGATCCAGCGGCTCGGGCAGCGTCTCCATCGTGTACTTGGAGGGCATCATGAAACTGACGACCCACTTGTCGCCGGATCGTTCCTGGCCGACAGGAGCCGTCATGGCGATCTTCTCCGAACGGCTTTCCTGATTGACCGGCGCCGTCATCGCAATGGACTCTCTCGTCCGATTCTGGCCGGAGATATACTTGTAGAGTCGCCCAAAGGCGATGTTGCCGGCCTCCGCAAAATCGGATTCCACCGCGGTCTCGGCGACAATGCACGGCTCATATTGCCGCAGTTCAAGCCGGCCTTCCTTCTCCAGGACCGAGTACTTCGATCTTTCAATTCCCACACCGGTACTCCCATCAGAGGACGCACAGGACCACAGGTTCATCGACAACAACACACCTATGCACGCGACTGACCGTTTGCAGTTCAACAACATGGCTACTCCTGAGAACTCCAATTGCAGCTCTGGAACCGCCCGTAAGTCGGACACTCTAACGCTGTAATACGGTCCGGGTGGCCGGGAGTTTGCGCATTTGGGACGATCACCGCGTTCACCGCCTGCTTGCCTTGGAATCTTCGATTCCGGAGATTTCGCATGAACCCGCCCCGAAATTCCCCACTACACTATAGGAGTAGCAAGCTGCTGCACGGGTTCGAGTGATGGTTCAATGGGCGTGTATCTGCGGAATCCATGAGACCTTGGCAATTGATCTTGATTGGCTGGGCCGCAATGGCCTTTGTGATGCTCCTGTTCTATCTGGTCCAGCGACGGACAAGAAACGCCGGCGTCGTGGATTTCGTCTGGGCAGCGGGTGTCGGTGTACTGGCGGTCTTCTACGCTGCCGGGGCCTCGGGCACCCCGGAAAGACGTCTTCTCCTGGCGTTTCTCGCGGGCGGCTGGAGCCTGCGGTTGGCGGCATACCTGCTCGTGAACCGCGTTCTGGGAAGGCCCGAAGACGGCCGCTATGAGATGCTCCGACACAACTGGGGGGACAAGGCCCAAGTTTTCTTCTTCGCCTTCTTCCAAATCCAGGCGCTGTGGGCGGTTTTGTTCTCCATCCCGTTCTTGCCGGCCGCCTACAGCGAAGCTGCCCTGGGCCTTCTCGACTTTCTCGCTCTCCTCGTCTGGCTCGTTGCCGTCGGGGGTGAAACTCTCGCAGACCGGCAGTTGGCCCGCTTTCGCGCCGATCCCGCAAGCCGGGGTAAGACCTGCCGGGTCGGGTTCTGGCGGTACAGCCGGCATCCGAACTACTTTTTTGAGTGGATTCACTGGTTCACCTACGTCTTCCTGAGCATCGGGTCCCCATTCTGGTGGGTAAGCCTCATGGGTCCGGTCGTCATGCTGCTGTTCCTGTACAAGGTGACCGGGATTCCATACACGGAGAAGCGGGCCCTGGAGAGCCGCGGTGAAGACTACCGCCGATACCAGCAGATGACGAGTCCCTTCATCCCTTGGTTTCCCAAACGGGAGGCGCCATGAAATGGCTGATCGACATGATGGAGCAAGGCCGAGTCCCGGATCTGGTGATCCGAGCAGGCATCCGGGCCCTGGACCGACGTCGTTTGCGGGCGGAACGAAGAGACAGCCCCGCGGAGCAGTTGCAGACGAAGATGGACCTGGTCCGCCAGTTGCGGGAAAGCCCGGTCGCGGTCGCCACCGACAAGGCCAACGAACAGCACTACGAGATGCCTCCCGCGTTTCTCCAGCAGGTCCTGGGTCCGCGTCTGAAGTACAGTTGTTGCTACTGGTCCCCCGGCGTGACCTCCCTGGCCGACGCGGAAGAAGCGGCGCTGCGGCAGGTCTGCGAACGTGCCGGGATCGAGGAGGGCATGGAGATCCTCGACCTGGGTTGCGGCTGGGGCTCCTTCAGCTTGTGGGCGGCCGAGCATTATCCCAATTGCCGCATCCTGGGCGTGTCGAATTCCACGCCGCAGGGGCAGTTCATTCTGAACAGAGCCAAAGACAGAGGTCTGGCCAACGTCGAGGTCGTCACGGCCGACGCCAACGTCTTCGACACGGACCGCTGTTTCGACCGTGTCGTGTCCATCGAGATGTTCGAGCACATACGCAACTACAGGACGCTGCTCGGCCGCGTCGCCCGGTGGCTCAAAGCCGACGGCAAGCTCTTCGTGCACATCTTCACGCATCGGGAGTATGCCTACTTCTTCGAAACCAAGGGCGAGGACGACTGGATGGGCAAGTACTTCTTCACCGGCGGCATCATGCCCTCCGACGATCTGCTGCTTTACTTCCAGGACGATCTGGCCTTGCGCGACCACTGGCGTCTTGGCGGGACCCACTACGAGAAGACAGCGGAGGCATGGCTCCGGAACATGGATACACGTCGAGACGAGATCCTCCCGATTCTCGCCGGGGTGTATGGCCCCCAGGAAGCGGCCCGCTGGTTCCAGCGATGGCGGATCTTCTTCATGGCCTGTGCGGAGCTTTGGGGTTTCCGAGGCGGCAAGGAATGGTACGTCAGCCATTATTTGTTCGAAAAACGGTGATTCTTCAGGAAGGCTCTGCCGCGCGCGGCTCAAATGGGGGGAGCACTCGTGCGAGGAACCCCAGGGGCGCCAGACCCACGGCCCATGCAACGCACAGCGCAGCGACATGGAAGGTAAAGGGCTCGGCGATCTGGATCGCTCCGAACCGCCGGCCGGCCAAGTAGGCAGTTGGACCGAAGATCCCTCCGAAGAGGGCCGCGACGACAAGGTGTTGCTGGAGCCAACGCAGGGGCACATCGACAATCAACCCGAAATTCGCCCAGAGCGCCAGCAGCCAAATCGACGCAAACGGGGAGGGCATCACCCATCGAACAGGTTCATACACCCCACAGGAAATCAACAACGAATCGAAGCAGAAACCGAAGAGAATCGATGCGAACGCCAATACGAGAATCCGGCGGGTGGTCCGATGGCCTCTCGTGACCACGTGCAGTATCACCAACCCGGCAACAACCAAAAGGCCGAGCCAATGCCGGTTCTGTGCTGCACCGACAATGCATGCGAACCATCCGACCGTTTGGCCGGCAACATATACGAGTGTTTTCAAACTGTTCTGACCTCCTCTTCCGCCGTCGATGCGTGGGCTACCGAGTTGCAGGCGCTGCCAAGCGGTACAGGGGCTTGGCCAACACCATTTGGACATCGCCGATGTAGGGCTCTTGGAACGCCCCTTCGCAGTAGCTCCAGTACAAATCCCACATCCGAATGAATGCGTCGTCAAACCCCAGCGCCCGGACGTCGTCCAGCCGGGCAAGGAACGCCTGACGCCACCGCCGGAGCGTCTCGGCGTAGTGGGGCGAGATGTCCTCCAGGTGCACCGCCCGCAGATCGGTGTGCTGAGTCGCCGCCCGGCACAAGGCGGTCACGGAGACCAGACAACTGCCTGGGAAGATGTAGCGTTTGATGAAGTCCACGGTGCGGACATGCTGAGCGTATTGCTGGTCCACAATCGTGATGGCCTGCAAACCCATGAGCCCCTGGGGCTTGAGAAACCGGCTACAGCACTGGAGAAACCGGCCGAGATACTGATATCCCACGGCCTCGATCATCTCGATGCTGACCAGCTTGTCGTAGACGCCGTCCAGGTCGCGGTAGTCCT
>CAZLDQ010000275.1:0-6409 GCA_964558295.1 uncultured Planctomycetaceae bacterium
GCTTGGGCAGGCCGGTGCGGGTTGGGGCTGGGGTGGCGGGGTGGTCCTGTGAGGTTGCGTCGCCCCCTTCTTTTTCTTCTTCTTCCGGTTTCCCATTTTTCCCCTTTCCCCTTGTTGCCTTTCCATTTTCTGTGTGTTACTTGCCTGCTTCCCGAAGCCTCGGGTCGGTGGCCTCTTGGATTCCTTCGCCGATGAGGTTGTAAGCCAGCACGGTGAGGAAGATTGCCATGCCGGGGAAGAGGGTCAGCCACCACATTTGCAGGTTGGAGCGTCCGGCGTTGAGCAGGGTGCCCCAGCTTGGATTGGGGGGGGGAGCGCCGAAACCGAGGAAGCTCAGCGCGCTTTCGACGAGAATCGCCGCGGCGATGCCGAAGGTGATCGGGACCATGACGGGGGCCAGGGCGTTGGGCAGGATGTGGCGGAACATGATCCGCAAGCGGCCTGCCCCGAGTGCCTGGGCGGCGGTGACGAATTCCATCTTGCTGAGCTTGAGAAACTCGGCGCGCGTGAGCCGGGCGATGCCGGTCCAGCCGGTGATGCCGAGTACGGCCATCATGTGCCAGATCGTGGGGTTTTCGAGGATGGCGATCAGGGCGAGGATCAAGACCAACGAGGGAATGCACATGACCAATTCGATCAGGCGGCTGAGCACCAGATCGGTCGTACCGCCGAGGTAGCCGGCCAAGGCGCCGATCACAATACCGATGACGGCGGCAATTCCCGTGGAGACGAAACCGACCAGCAGGGCGATCTTGGCCCCATGGACCATTTGCGCGAAGACATCGACGCCGGCCTGATTGGTTCCGAGGAGGTTGTAGCGGTTGGGATGCCCTTGGATTCCCGTGGGGTTGCCGGGCTGGCCTTCCCATTCGCCGCTGCGCACGCGGCGATAGGGGTCTTGGTAGATCAAGGGCCAGATGGCCCAACTGTCGGGGTCTTTGGTCTTGAGGTTTTCCGGATAGAGTCGGCGAAACTTGTCGTGGTAGAAGATCGGGTTTTCCCACTTCGGGTTGAAGTAGGCCAAGGCGGGGAAGTAGAGATGGCCTTTGTAACGGCAGACAATCGGCCGGGTACCGGCAATTGCCGGGGAGAAAATGGCCACGAGGGCCAGGAAGATCACGAAAAACAACGCCGCCATGGCCAGCTTCCGACGCCGGAAGCGAAGCCAGGCTTCGGCCCAGAAGCCGCGCGAGACGGTCAGATCGGCTTCTTCATCCCCGGACGGGGGCAGTGGCGGAAGATCGAGGGTCGGTTGGTTCACAGCACACCTTGCTTCAGTCGGTTCACGAGTAGGTGACCCGTGGGTCGACCACGGCATAGAGGACGTCGGCCAGCAGTTGCCCGGCCAAGGTGAGGACGGAGAACATCAGCGTCAGGCCCATGATCGTGGGATAATCACGTCGGGAAATCGAATCGAAGAACAACTGGCCCATTCCCGGCCAGGTGAAGATCATTTCCAGGATCACCGAACCGCTCAACAGGGCCGGGAGGGTCAACCCGACGAGGGTGACGAAGGGGATCAGCGTGTTGCGGAAGGCGTGGACGACGATCACGCGGAACGGTGAGACGCCTTTGGCGCGGGCCGTGCGGATGTAGTCCTGTCGGATCACTTCCTGCATGTTCGACTTCACGAACCGGCTGAAATAGGCCAGGCTGCCATAGGTCAGGCAGATCACCGGAAGGATCATATGGCGCAGGACGTCGCCGAGTTTGCCGAAGAAGGAGAGCTCGGCGTAGTGGTCGCTGACCATTCCGCCCAGGGGGAGTTCGAACACGGTGCCCTGCAGCCGGAGGGAAAAGTAGATCAGAAGCAGCAGGGCGGCGACGAAGGAGGGGAGCGAATAGAGCATGTAGAGCAGGGTGCTGGTCGCGCGCTCGTCGAATCGGCCGCTGCGCACGGTGGCATACAGCCCGATCGGCACGGCCAGCAGATAGGTCAACAAAAGCGAGGTCGAGGAGAGGAGCAACGTGGCCCCGATGCGGGAACCGATGACTCGGGTGACAGGCTGTTTTTCATAGAGCGATTGGCCGAGGTCGAGCCGGACGAGGTTGCCGAGCCACTGGACGTAAGCCACGGGCCAGGGCTTGTCGAGGCCATAGGCCCGTTTCATGCGTTCGATGTCTTCGGGGTTGATTTTGCGGCTTGGGTCGGTCTCGCCGAGGGTGAACGTCAGCGGGGTGCCCGGCATGTTGCGGATCAGGCCGAAGACCACGAAGGTGATCAACAGCAGCGTCACGAGGCCGACCGCCGTGCGTCGAATGAGATAATGGAACATGGTGGCTTCGGGGGGGATTGCTTCCCATCGAGTGTATCGAGTCCTTCTCGTTTCGCCCGGCAGGTGGTGCGTTGTGTTTGTTGCCGGTCGGGTTGTCAACACGGTTCTCCTTGCGCTCTGCCGTGAGGAAGCGCAGCACGCGGAGCGTGATGACGACGTGGCTCATAGGGCCGCGGGTTTCCAGAGGCTGCTGAACCCTGGGCCGTAGCTGTACGGGCCGCGCGGGCTGAACACGTAACCGCGCAGATCCTTGTTGAACCCGTAGAACGCGTTGCGGTAGAAGAGCCAGGTGTAGGGCTGGTCTTCGTAGATCAGCTCGTGGATCTGCTGATAGATCGCTGCGCGTTTCTGGGGATCAAACTCCTTGCGTCCCTCGGCGAAGAGCTGATCGACCTTGGGGTTGGAGTAGAAGCCGAAGTTGCGACCCTGGTTGGTGCCCCAGATGTTTTCCGAGGTGTCCGGATCGGCGCCGGTCCCCCAGCCGCCCATGAAGGCCTGGAATTCGTGTTTCTGGGTCTTGTCTTGCAGGACGGTGCCTTCCATGGGGCGGACGTTGCAGACGACGCCGATCTGATCGAGGTTTTCTTTGAGCAGGTTGCAGATGGCGATGCGCCAGGGGACGGTCGACACCAACATGCTGAACTCGAACGGGACGCGGCGGCCGTCGATCTCCTTGTCGCGGATGCCGTCGCCGTCGTGGTCGCTCCAGCCGGCCTCGTCGAGGAGTTTTTCGGCCAGGTCCAGATTCTGCTGGTAGGGGGCCAGCGGTTTCTTCGAGGCCCAGCGCGACGCGGGGTGGAAGATGCCCGTGCACGGTTCATTCAGCCCGTAGAGGATCTTGTCCAACATTTCCTTGTAGTTGAAGGCGTACGACATCGCTTTGCGCACGCGGAGGTCGGAGAAATAGGGCGTTTTCAGGTTCCAGCAGAAGTGGAAGCTGGTCCATTCGACGGCCCGGGCCTTGGTGTTCTTGGCATAGAAGTCGTCGCCGCCGGTTTGGGTTTGCCACTGTTCCGGGTCGAGGATCATCTCTTCGATGTCCCCTTTCTTCAGGGCCAACAGGGCCACGCTCGGCTCGGTGATGATCCGGAAGCGAATCTCCTTGAAATAGGGCTTGTCGCGCACCTGCTTGCCGTGGTGCAGGAAGTAGTCGTCGCGGCGTTTGAGTACGATTTCCTTGGACCGGGTGCGGCTGGTGATGAGGTAGGGGCCGCCGCTCACCGGGCTGTTCTCGCACTGGACGTGGTAGGGGCTGTTTTGCAGCGTGGGGTCTTCGGCGATCGACTTCTCGTAGACGTGCTTGGGGATCACCGGAAAGTTGAGATTCCAAACGTTGGTTGCCAGCGACTCCTGGTGGAAGAAAACGAGCGTGTGGTCGTCGTAGGCCTCGATCCATTTGAGCTTGTCGGTACCGCTGCGCACGGCCGGCACCGGGACGCGGTCGGACATGATCACCTTGAAGGAGAAGACCACGTCGTGGGCGGTGATCGGCTTGCCATCGGACCAGGTCAAATCGTCGCGGAGGACGACCTTGTCGTAGAGCCGGTCTTTGCTCGTCTGCCAGGAGACCACCGTGTCTTGGATGGCATAGGGCTCGAAGTCCCAGTTGAAGCCGAACAGCCCGAAGCTGGTCAGGCCGGTGATGTCGAACTCGGCCGCGGAACTGATCATCAACGGATTGGTGCTTCGTACGTCGGCCGGTTCCCAGCGATACATGGTCGCGTCCCAGTTGACCTGCTTGTCGTCGTCCGGCAGGCGGCCCATGGCACTGAGGATCTTGGCGTTGGCTTCCGGGGAGTCGTTCTTGAGCTTGAGGGCCTCTGGGACGGTGACCAGGGGCTTCTCCCCCTTTTGACGCTCGCGGAGCAGGAGCATCGAATCGCGTACGGGCTGGTCGATCCACTCGACCGTCTTGTCGAGCTGCTCAAGGGGGGGCGGCGTGAACGGCTTGAGCAGGTCGCCGAGGACGAAGGGTTTTTCGTCACGACTCGCTGCGGCCGCGTTGGCCGACTCGCCGGGCGTGCGTGGGGGATCGCTCGACTGCGTGCAGCCGCTTGCAAGCACGATCGCCGTCAAAACCCAGGGGAAGACACGGCGGTAGGACATTCCGCACTCCTTCGTTTTCTGTCACGACGTCGAGGGGAAACGCAGACGCTTCCCAGCGTTAACTGGATATTACGCAATCAGTTACGAGGGGTCAATCGCAGTCGGCCGAGGCGAGAAACGGGGGAACCCACGGGCTGTAGGGAACGCCTTCTGCGGCGTCCGGGGGTGGAGACGGCTTCACGCACCCCTGCCGGCGGTGGAGAACGACGGAACACCACTGAGGGCGCTTGCTGCCGTAAAACCGACCAAGGGGATGAGCAAGACGTGCAAGCACTCAGCGGCCCGTCTTGTCGGAACGGCGGCGCTGCTGGTATTGGCGGCTGGCGTCTTCCAGGATGCGACGTTCGCGGCGCGTGAGGCTGGACTCGCCTAGCTGATGGATCTTCTCCAAGATCCGATCCACCTCTTCGCTCAAAGCGTGGGGGTCGGCCGGGGCGCGATCCTCGTCCTCCAGATCGGGATTGTGGACCCGGAGGCGGGGGCGTGGTTTGAGCCAGGCAAGGGAAAAGCCGCTGGGAAGCAACGTGCTAAGATTCCAGCGGAAGCGGTAATAGAGGAAAGCGAAGGCGGCTCCGGCTAAATGCACAGTATAGGCAACATTAAGGCCATTGGGATCGTGGCTCCCGCCCAAGGCTCCCAGGGCGGCCATGACTACGAGAAGAATGCCGACAAGCCAAGCCGGCACGGGGATGATGAACATCAGCAGGAGCGTGCGGTTGGGGAAGTGGAGGGCGTAGAGGATGATGATGCCGGCCACGGCCCCCGAGGCCCCTACCAAAGGACCGCTAAAATCGATCCCCTGGAGTCGATTGAGCACGGCCCAAGTGACGGAACCGACGGCGATCAGGGTCAGATAAAGTCGCAGGAATTCCTTGCGCCCGTAGGTGAACTCGATGTCGCGTCCAAAGAAGAACAGCCCCAGCATGTTGAAGATAATATGCTGGGGTTCGGGGGCATGGACAAACCCGTAGGTAATAAACTGCCACCAGAGCCAGGGGCGGGTTAGAGTCTGGACGTGGGCTGCAAGCAGGTTGCCGAGTTGCTGGGTGAACAACAACTGGTCGGCCACGAAGACAACACTGTTGATCAGGATCAGGGTCCCGACGATGGTGGTTGGCCCGCGCAGGCCAAATCCAGCGTTTTCTTCCCGATAATACTGGCGATCGTAGAGGCCCATAGCACTCCAAGAGGGCGTGGGGGGGTAGCGTCAACTGGCTTTTGCGGGGATCGCCGGTGGCCGCCCGGGTGGTTTCTCGGGGGGCGTAGGCAATCTCTCCATAATCCTACCGCACGCCTTGAGAATCGGCCACCGTGCCTAGGGAGCTACGTTGATTTGTGCCATTTTCTGCGTACGGGCGTCGATCTGGCGGGTGGCCTCGAGTTGAATCCGGGCGATCTCGGCGGCCAACTGGCGGTTTTGGGTCAGGGTTTGGGCGATCGCTTGCTGGACCTCGGCCAATTTGGCTTCCACGACCTGGCGATGGGCCTTGACGATCTCCCCCTCGCGGACGAGTTTGGCGTGCTCTTCTTTCAGTTGGGCTATGTCCTTCTGACACTGTTCGACTTCCCGTTTCGCCTGCTGCAGTCCGGCCTCCACGGCGCCCTTGTCGTGCGTTGCGGCCCCGATCTTTTGCAGCCAGACGGAGTATTCTTCGTGAAAGACGTTGAACAGAAGCTCGTAGTCGCGGAGCTTGCGTTCCTGTTTTTCGGCCTCCGGGCTGTTCGGGTCGGCCGGCTGGCCGTCCTTCGTGTACTCGGCGAGGGTCGTGGCCGGGAGCAGTTTGTCGAGTTCGTCGCAGCCGGCGAAGGCCTCGTGGCTATCGATGGGCATGACTTCGTAGAGGCACCACTTGTCGCGGCTTTCCTGGATCCGTTTGACCTCCCGTTCGGTGAGCCGCATGCTGGGCTTCAACTGGAGTTGCTTCCCGGCCACGGCCTCGACGGTGAAGCGACCCAGGTATTGCCCCTTGTCCTGGCGGTCTTTCTCTTCGAAGATCACCAGGTTGGCGTCTTTTTCGATCTGGTGG
>CAZLDQ010000276.1:0-6396 GCA_964558295.1 uncultured Planctomycetaceae bacterium
CATCCCGATTGCCTTTGCGGGGAATCGCGATTTTACCGCTCAACAAACCCTAGCAATCGCAACGACTTCCAAACAACGCAAGCGACTCCCTTGGATCAGGTGGTAGTTGCAGGGCAGGAGAGGGGGGAGTATCCTAGTGTTGTCCGACAGCACCGTGATCCAAGGCCCCCAGCTCTGAAGCTTACGGTCACTAACGATGCGAATGTTGTTTTTTTCCAGGTTGTCCTGTGGGAGGCAAGCGATGCGTCTTCGGGTCTCTGCTGTTGTTGCCGTCTCCTTCGTGGTGCTCGCCTCGTCAGCCGTTCCCATGGTGCAGGCGGACGATTCTGTGCCCCTTCGTCCGGAGGCACTCAAGCCATTTTGGTGCTCGGAGACGATGGATGGCGAGAGTGTTCTCTTCATGAGCGATGATGCCACGACCGCACCCAAGGCAACGCTCCTGTTCGAACCCACGAAGATCCTCTCGGTTTGTAACTCGTCAGGCACGACCACCTACATTGAAGGGAAAGACTATCTCTGGACGCCGGGATCAAGAGAGATCACGTTGCCGCAAGGTTCCCGGATCGTGCACAAAACGCCGCAAGATCTTCGCCGGCCTGCCAACTCCCAACGCCACCGCCTGCCTCACCGCGACGGAAACGGCGAAATCTTTTTCGGAGCCACCCATGAATACCACGACCTGCAGACGATCGTCACTTACACGCATAAGCCAGACACCTGGAAAGGGCCGGTGCCTGCGTTTGCCGGGGAGCAGTTGTCTGGCACATTCCAGCGACTCCAAGGCAAACAGCCGCTTACGATCGCCTTGCTCGGCGACAGTATTTCCACCGGCTGCAATGCGTCCGGCTGGGCCAAGGTGGCCCCGTTCCAGCCCCCCTTCCAAGACCTGCTCGTAGCGAATCTCAAAGCGACATACGGCGCCGACGTGTCGCTGAAGAACTTCGCCGTCGGCGGCACCAATACCGTTTGGGGCGTCAAGCAAATCCCCTCACTGGTCGAAGCCAAGCCGGACCTCGTGATCCTGGCCTTTGGGATGAACGATGTTCACGGCCTAACAGCCGCCCAGTATCAGGCGAACATCCAGACCATGATCCAGTCCGTGCGCCGCGAGTTGCCCAAGACTGAATTCATCCTCATCGCCTCAATGCTCGGCAATCCCGACTGGGCGGCCTTGCGCATGGAACGTTTTCCCCAGTATCGCGACGCCCTGGCCCGACTCTCCGGTCCCGGCATCGCCCTGGCCGACATGACGGGCATCTGGACCGAGTTGCACAAATACAAACGCGACTGGGACTTGACCGGCAATGGCGTCAATCATCCCAACGATTTCGGCCATCGTATTTACGCACAGATTCTCTCCACCCTCTTGATTCCCAACCCCTAGTCAGACCACGCGAACAAGGAGGAGATTCGAGCCGATGAACAAGAACGTAACAGGCACCGGTTCCCGTCGAGAGTTCTTGAAAAACACTGGTCGGATCGCCGCCGCGTCCTCGCTGGCAGGCTTAGCCCTCCCCCACGTCCACGCCGCTGAAGACAACACCATCCGGCTGGCCTTGATCGGCTGCGGCGGGCGAGGGTGTGGGGCCGTGGCTAATGCCTTGTCGGCTGGCGGGCTCGTGGAAGACGATCGCTACCGGCTTGAAGGCGAGGAAAACGCCAAGTCCAGCGGACCGGTTCAACTGGTCGCCATGGCTGACCTGCTCCCCGAGCGTCTCGAACAGAAACACGCACTGCTCCACAACATGTTCGGCGACAAGATCAATGTGCCGCCTGAACGTCGCTTCCAAGGCTTCGATGCCTACCGCAAGGCGATCGACTGCCTCCGCCCGGGCGACGTCGCCATGTTGACGACCCATGCCGGGTTCCGCGCCACGCACCTCGACTACGCCGTAGAAAAAGGCGTCAACGTCTTCATGGAGAAAGATTTTGCCGCCGATCCGGGCGGCGTGCAACAGATCCTCCGCGCGGCCGAGGTGGCGGAGAAAAAGAACCTCAAGATCGCTGCGGGCCTCATGGCCCGCCATTCTTCCGCTCGTCAGGCCATGATCCAGAAGATCCGCGACGGCGCCGTGGGCGACGTCCTACTCGTTCGCGCCTACCGCATGGATGCGGGCTACACGATGGCCCCATTCCCCCGCGGCGAAAACGAACTGCTCTGGCAGCTTCATCCCGGCAGGCCCTTCCAGTTCATGTGGTCCTCCGGCGGAATCATGATCGAGTTGATGATCCATCAGATCGACGAGTGCTTCTGGATCAAGGACGCTTGGCCCGTAGCCGCTCATGGCGTGGGCGGACGCCGCGCCGATAGTACCGATTGCAGCCAAAACCTTGACAGCTACGCCATCGAGTACACCTTTGCCGACGGCACGAAGGCCCAGGTGACCGGCCGTTACATCCCCAAGTGCTACAATGATTTCGTCACCTATCTGCACGGCACGAAGTGCGCCGCCCGGTTCTCGGGCAACATCCATGCCCCGAACGGCGTGATCTACAAGGATCAGCGGATCGACAACGACAACATCGCTTGGAAGCCGCCCAAGGAACGCGTCAATCCTTGGCAAGCCGAGTGGAACGTCCTATTGAACGCCATCCGCAACGACCGCCCCCACAACGAGGCCCGCCGTGCGGCCCTTTCCAACCTCGGCGCCATCATGGGCCGGGCAGCCGTCCATATGGGGCGAACGATCACCTGGGAAGAAGCGCTCGCCTCAAAATTCCGCTTCTGCGAAAACGTCGCTGCCCTGACCGCCGACAGCCCCGCCCCCGTCCAAGCCAACGCCGAAGGCCGCTACCCCGCCCCCGTGCCTGGCGCGTGGACGGAGATATAATGGCAAGCGAGAGCGAAAACGGGTAAACCGCGAATCGACACGAATGGACGCGAATCGGGGGGAACGAAAACCCGCGAATGAATTGGGCTCATTCGCGTGAATTCGCGTCCATGCGCGGGTCTCTCAACGATACGGCGCGAAGAACGCCACATTTCTTTTGCCCCTCCAGCGACATCGTTTCCAGGAATGGCCGCAACCTGTTCTGCCGTCCACCGCTTGCCAGCCTGTCGCCGTCGATAGTCTCTTGCCGACAGGCCGGTGGCTGAACGGGAGAGCTAGCCCAATGGGTCAAGGTCCCCCCGGCCACAATGTGCCGCAATCTCAGCGATCACCACCTCCGCCGGAGGACCTCCGAACACGGCAAGCCGGTATGCTGGGCAAACCGACGACGAAACCCATCGCTCTGTTGCTGAAACGACCATCAGGTACAATCACGCATGGCGGTCTCCTTGCTACAACGGGTGTGTGACCAACACCTTTGTAAGCGACGTAAGCCGCTTTTGTTTTGGATCAATTCGCCGTAAGCATTTACGGGAATGTTAGTGCCATTCGGAACACAAGCCACACGGAGTCAACCCCGTCGTGCTTTGTTCTTTCAGCCTTCCTTCGCCATTTGGGCCTTCGACATTCGACATTTCCCTCCGTCATCCCAAAGGCCACCCCCCTCGATCACGCTACGCCACCCCGAGCCAATCGCACCTATCTGAGAAACAGCGCGAATTTTCCCCGTGAACGGGAATATGTATTTAGAGAACACGCATTTGGCCACTGTAAACGATTTACCCTTCGAAACACCGCGAACTGGGAAAGGCCTAGGATGATGGGTAAAAGGCTGGCTGCTGGTGAAGACGGATGTCCCCTTCACAAAAGGAGCGGTTTCACTCTCGTCGAACTCCTGGTGGTCATTGCGATTATTGGGGTCTTGATGGCGATGCTTTTGCCGGCCGTACAGGCCGCGCGCGAGGCCGCGCGGCGATCCCAGTGTATGAACCATCTCAAGCAACTGGCCCTCGCCGCGTTGAACCATGAGTCGACCAAAAAAGAGTTCCCCCCTGGGTGCGATTGGGTTGCGACAAACACGGGCAGTGGAGAATATGCATGGGGATGGGGAGCGTATCTTCTTCCGCATATCGAACTGTCGACCATCTACGACGTGATTCAACCGGCCCAGCAAACCTTGGCGACGGCGGTAAACGACGCGACCGCACTGGCCGCCATGAAACAACCGCAATCAACGTTCCTTTGTCCCAGTGATTCCGGTCCCACGCTTAGCACCAGAACGAACTTGGCCTTCACAAACTACATCGGAGTACATGGTCCGGAGTATCTCTACGGCACCTATCCGACCACCACGTACAGCGGCATGTTCGGCCACGCGAAGAAACGCAAGATCCCTGAGGTTACGGACGGAACCTCCTGTACCATGCTGTTTGGCGAGCGAGCCTCCCTTAAACCTATCGCAAGCAATGTCCAGGCCAACTGCATCTATGGCGTTCGAGAGAATGCAATCGGGGGAAGTACGTATCGCGGGTTGTACGAGGTGGCCGCGTCGACCGCTTCACCCATGAATTACGTGGCGACCACGGGAATGCCTGCCTGGTATTTGCGAGATGGTTTCAGCAGTCTCCATCCTGGAGGCTCACTGTTCGCATTCATCGACGGCTCCGTTCATTTCATCAGCGAGAACATCGATACCAACATCTACAGGTGGCTCTCTTCGATCAATGACGGTAAACCGATCACAGAATACTGACCCCGGCACGACATTGTGTTGCGGTGCTAGAGCTTTCAAACGCCGCCTCCTTGGCGCGTCGAGTCTGCTCCTCATGACTTTGCTAGTCACAACCGGGTGTCAGCGAGGAGATCAGCCAAGACTGGGAACGGTGTCAGGCGTCATCACGTTTGAGGGAAAGCCCTTGCCGTATGCATTGGTCGCTTTCCATCCGGAACAAGGACGAGTCTCCCTGAGCGGAACCGATGCAAACGGACGTTACAATCTAGTCTATGTCCGCGATATCCAGGGCGCCAAAGTCGGCAAGCATTCGGTGCGTATCACGATGATCAGCAGAGAGGAGCGAGACGACGATCCCCACACGCGTTCCGAGCCGGATCCAACTTGGCTGCCCCGTTTCCTGCCCAAAAAATACAATACGGAGACCACACTCCACGTAGAGGTAAAACCCGGCACAAACACCTTCGATTTCGACCTTCGCGCGAACGACTGACGGAGTCCAATCGATGGCCAGACGATTTGGCGGAAGGAAGTACTGGCAACTCAAGGCACGTTCGATGACTGCCTTCAGTCGACTCCCGACGTTTGTTGTTGCGATCGTCCTGACCGGGTCGGTACCGGCTGGACAGTTCGAGCCTGCCTACCCCCGGCCCAACCGTGAAACACTCCTGGCCGGGTATCAGCGTGAGTTCGGCTTTGCCCCCATTCCACCTCCAGGCCCGGGTGTACCGCAGGAGAAAGTCAACCAAGCCGTGGCCAAGATTCGTTCAAATCTGGGAGTAGTGCGCGAAGACAACATACTCCGCGGCAAGCCGCTGTTTCAAGATAAAGCGAAGGGCCTCTCCCTCGCAGGATTCTTCACCGTCATGTGGGAAGCATCCAGTCTCATCGATCGCGCTAGTGCGTCCCAACGTGAGGAACTGAATGCTGCCCTGCGCGACACCGCCGCATATCTTGACACAGAGCTTCTTCGCTGGCAGAAAGACTATCCTCACCTGGCGGCGGTCACCGATCTGCCTAGCTATAGTGTCCCGCCTTACGATCAGATCCTCCGCGCATCGCTGATCTGGCCAGCCGAAGAGCGTTCGCGTTTCGCTCATGCCCTTGCAGCACTCATCCCGCCCGAACAAGAGAAGCCCGCTCCTGAACTCCAAATGGACGCCCTCAAAGCCCGGGGAGCTTTCGCGCCCTGCTTCGCTGCCGGGGAGGACGATCCCCAAGTGCGGATGGCGATGATCACCGCCGCAGCAGACTATTTCGATCGCCTGTTGCGAGCCCCTCGCAATCTCACACTCGATGGCGTGCCGATCCACCACGGGATCTGGCATTATGCCTATGGCTCCTACAGCCTAGATACCTTTTTCCACAACGTCGTGCGTTTGCACCAGGCCGGTTGGTATCTCTCCCCAGAGGCTTATCAGCGCATTCGCCGGACGGCAAAGGTCGGTGCATTTCTGACCGCAGGCTTCAACAATCATGTGCCGTTCAATCTCCAAGGCCGGGCAGGTTGCATCGACCGCATTCCTGTCCAGGACTGGTTGGCAACGGCAGCGGCCCCGGGCGATGGCAAGGATCCCACCCAACCCGATCCCGAATTTGCCGGGCTCCTGATGGCCCTGTATCCCACAGACCGCTGCGTCACACGGTTCCATGAGCAAGGCTGCAAGCCCAGTCTATCCCCACTCCAAGGACATGTGACTATCAACACGGGTGCTGCCGCCGCTCATCGGCGAGGCCAGTGGCTCGCCTGTGTTTCCGGACAGTCCCCCTATACCGGAAAGCACGAGATCTACACTTGGCTACAACGCAACAACTACTCGTTGTTTTTCAGAC
>CAZLDQ010000277.1:0-6291 GCA_964558295.1 uncultured Planctomycetaceae bacterium
TCTCTCAGAAAATCCCAGTATGACCAATCCCAAGTTCTAGCTGTGACAAAGCACTCGTCTGTCGTTGACTATGAAGCCACATTACAGAATCTGTACCGACAACCAAGTGGGGGGGCGATCCACTGCGAGTAGTTCCTCAGTGGATGGTGTGCGAGGACGGGGCTCACGTCAACCGAACCACAGTCCCGTGTTGGTCACCGTGATGCTATAGGCGGCGCTCGTGGAGAAGGGCTCGCGGGGCGGATAGGGAAAGGACGCCAGGAGTCGATCGGCGTCGGGCAAGGGGAGGTGTTGTCCAATGCGGTTCCACCACTCTTGGCCCTCGGCTAGGCTCTTGACGGGACGGAGACCGTTTGTACTTCCCATGGAGAGAAAGACATCGTTCCACTTGTCGGGCATCTCGAGCTGCTCCTCCTCGAGGACCGAGATGGCGCAGGGGACCCGATAGGCCAGGCAGAAGATGAACGTATGGAGGGTGTTGGTGAGGACGAACCGCGCACGGGCGATCTCGTTCATCCGCTCCATCAAGCGGTGGCGGGAGGTGATGACGGTGAGGCACTTGTCGGCGCCCAGCCGCTTCAAGCGGGCGTCCGTGTCACGGTGGTTGGACCAATGGGGAACGTAGAGGACCTGGTCGCCACGCGATACATCAAGCGGATAGAGCTTCGGCAGCAAGAAGCCCGGGTCGCACAAGGGCACATCATCGGTGACGTTCGACACGCTCTTGGTCAGCGGCCCGCGGAGGGCAAACACCTTGACCCGGTCGCGATAGGGGGACTGCTGCATGTCGACCGCCGCGGCTTTCCCGCGTCCATTCCCCTGGCCCCAGACGTGGACTTCCGGGACGGCGGCCAGGAGGTTGTCAAGCATCGAACGATGGAACTCCGAGCCAATGATCATCAGGCAACTGGAATATTGGCGAATCCTCCCGGCGGCCAGTTCCTGGTCAAAGGACTTGATCTCGTAGCCCAAGGCCCAGAGGATCAGTTCACAGAAATACTCACCGAAATTGAGCAAGGGCTCGCCCCCCCGCCACGACCAGACCAGCACCGACGTCATGAACTCCTCCTTTGCTTCAATTCCACGTGGGGACGCATCGCACGAGCAAACGCCTCTTCGGCAAGCGGTTCGAGCGTAAGATAGCCGGAGCGTGCGGCGTCTTGGACAAGTTCCAGGGTCTCGTCCTTGTTGACTCTTAGCAGGGTCTTGCCAGGGCCCATGTCTGAGGCCAATCGCCAGGGATCGGCGACCAGAACGTCCGACGGTCCCCAAAGGCGGCCGCAATGGACGCACCGCTCCAGGCCGTGCGCGGCCACGTCCTGACTCCATACCCCGTCAAAGGGAAGGCGTACCTCCTTGTGGTCGCTGATCGCCGTCAGCATTCCTGGCCAACCCTCTCCGCGATAGAAGAGTTGATGGGCCGACTCCGGAGCCAGGCCCATCCTTTCCAGAATACGCGAGGTCCATCGAGGCTTGGGCGTGTAGTTGCAGAGGAGCTCGATCACCAGGCGGATATTGCCGAACCGCCCCCGCTCCTGCAGTGCCCGAAGCGTCTCAACCTGGCAGGGCAGGAGCGTGATCGCGCAGCGCGTTTCCGGGGTGAGCTGACTCTCGAGCCCGAAGGGATCGACCGGGTAGTACACGGAGTTCGTCCGCCGCTGGAGCAATTCCCGCTTGTTCCCGGTGAGGATGAAGCCCGGCTGGAAGGGACCGCTTTCACTTCCCGTCCTGGCGATGACAAGCTGGTCCACGTGGCCGCTGTCGAGCAGGAAACTCAAGAAGGCCTTGGTGAAGCCGCCGCTGGAGGCCATCCTCCGAAGGCGTGGATCGGTGCTGTAGGCGAGAAAGCATCTTCCCATGAGACAGCCCCTTCAGTCATAGCCCTGCCGTCTGGCCTGGGCGAGCGCATCCTCGAAGAACGCTTCATGTCCGCTAACGGCGGCCTGATCCTCGAAGAGGACCTCGCTTCGCTCAGCAATCGTTTGGTGAATCACTTCCCGATAATCGGGTTCAGTCCCTAAACGAACGGCCAGCGCAATATACTCCTCCGGCGAATTGGTGATCAGCTCTTCAAGCCCCATCCGTCGGTAGTAACCCAGCGTGTAGCGGCCGACGTTGAACTGGCCCGGCAATGTGACCACGGGAATGCCCAGGGAGAAGGCGTCATGGCCCATCAGGCCCACGCTGTAGTGGAGCGTGTCGAGGAGGACATCCGTAATCGACAAGAGGCGGTAGAAGTTCTCCGGAGTCTGCGCGGGCAGGAAGATCACGCGGTCGAACACGCCGGCCAAGGTGGTCTGGAAGCGACGACGCAGGAGGTAACAGCCATACGGATGCAGTCCCTCGAGGAGGATCAGGTAGCCCTTGGGATCAGCTTCCAGGACCCCGCGCAGCAGCGGATCCAGGTCGGGGTGGAATTTCGGCAGCCGTGGCGGGCAGAGGTAGAGATGGCCTTGCTCCGGCAGGTCAAAATCACTCCGCCGCGTCGGCGGCGGGGGCGGGATCCGCGTCTGGTAGGTCGGAAAGGTCTCGAATCGATAGAGGGTTTCGGTGTAGTGGGCGTCGGCCTCCTCGGCCTCGATCAGCCGGCTGGAAAGATAGTAGTCGACCGCGGCGATCCCCGTGGTCGCATGGGTCCCCCAGCCAGTACATTGGATCGGGGCAAGCCGGACAAAGGGCAGGAAGTAATCGAGCGGGTCCGTGCCGATCTGCCAGTGGTAGAGCACGTCGCACCGGGCCGCGGCGATTTGCTCCACGGCCCGAGGGAACTGCCCGGAGAACCCGACCCACTCGACGTCGGCCCGACGGATGCTCTGGCGGCATCGCTCCAGTACGCTCTCCGAGCAAAGGACGATCGGCTGGAACCGCGAGGCATCCAAACGCTCGATGATCCCGCTGGTACAACGCACGAACCCGCCCTCGTGCTGACGGGTGACGAGGAACCCGATCCGCGGTTTTCCTGTGCCCAACGGCGGCCGCTTCTGGGGAAAATGCCGCTCGAACAAGGCCGCGTATTTCTCTTTCAAAGGGCGGTTGTTGTGGCCGTGATGGGCCAGGTAGAACGACGGGGTGAAGCCATCGCGGGCCAAGTCCCGCCAGTCCACCTGAAGCGGCCAATCGCGGTAGGTGTCGAGCTTGGCGGCCACGTCCGCGCGATACTGGTTGAGTTCCGCGATGCACTGGAAGACAACCGGACAAAGCGCGGCGGATCGCATCTTCCAGAGCGTCTTTTCCGGACGCAGCCGGCAGGCCGTTTCGTAGCATCGGGCCGCTTCTTCCACATTCCCCTGTTCGGCATACGCCCCGCCGAGGTTGAGATGAGCCTCGGCGTAGCTCGGATCGAGCGCGACGGCACGGCGGTAATGGAGGAGAGCTTCTGTCGTACGGCGCTCGGCCAAGAGGGCATTGCCGAGGTTGTTGTGGGGCCCCGCCCGCTGTGGCTGTTGCTCAAGCGCCCGCTGGTAGGCCTCGATCGCCTCGGCGTGCCGCCCCAGGTCCTGGTAGAGGTTGCCGAGGTTGAACAGCGCATCGACGTGGTCGGGCTGGAGGCGAAGCGCGGCGAGAAAGGCAGAAAGGGCTTCCTCAGGCCTGTCCGTTTCGTGGAGGGCCACGGCGAGGTTTGAATGGCCATCAGCATAGCTCGGGTTGAGGGTCAGGGCCCGTCGATACGCCGCGATTGCCTCCTCAAGCCGTCCGAGGGCACGCAACGCCACGCCTAGGTTGTTGTGATAGATGGCCTTCGTCCCCTCCAGGGCGATGGCCCTCTCGATGTATGCCACCGCTCGCTCCAGATCACCCTGCTGGTGGCTGGCTACGCCCAACAGATGCCACGCGCCGGGATGGTTGGGCTGCTCGCGGAGGATCTGCTCGTAGAGGGCAGCCGCCTGGACGACGTTGCCGGCCTGATGCAATTGAATCGCTGTCCGGAAGATGTCCTCTGCGATTGGCATGCACTCGCCTTTAAGACCTGCGGTTTTCAGCACCACGTCCTTCCGAAGAGCCCAACGTGAAGCTGGAACAAACGTGCCAGGCGGGCTGTCGGCGGCCGGCAGCGTCGGTCCGTGACCGTCGAAACGTTCTGGATAGTGTAGTGGAATGATCCACTGCGGTAAAGCGGCGACCCCGTGAAAGCAAGGAGCTTTCCCGGATATCTTCGGTACTCGGCGCAAGAACACTCGCTTCAATTTCGGCCAGCCACAAGGCTCGGATTCGCTCGCAAGGGGAGTGCCGTCCAGGAATCGGACCCCCTGGTGCAAGACGACGCACTGCCCGGCAATACGGCAACTGCTTCAGTGATAAATGTCGCAAGGACTTGGTGGTCGAGACCATCAAGAACTCTGTCACAGATGGCAAAGGAAATATTCCGAGTTGCACGAATTTCTATTGACAAGGCGGCATGGAAATGTCTAATAGTGATCAACAAAAGTCAGATAATGCTTCTGGCTTTTGTCCGCAGTCAGGATTTGAAGCCTGAGAGGTGGGCGGCATCTTTCGAGTCAAAGGGACAGTTCACGTGCAAGGGGCCTTCACGACGGGGCTTTCCTTCTCGCGCGCATCCGATCGTCAGCTGTTACGCACCTGCCTTTCTTGCCTTGGGTAGACTTGGGTGAATCAAGCGACTCCGACTGGCCGAGCTGCCAAGGAGTGTCTCATGCGCAAGCTCGTGTACACGTGGAGGGATACGCTTACCCGTTTGGGATTCCGGTGGAAGAGACACAAGAAGGCCGAGAAAAGTAAGACTCGAACGCTCCGGCTTGAATCGCTTGCACAACGGGAGATGCTGACGGGAGACCTTCCCTGTGTTCTCATCTCGTCGGTACAAGATCCTGCTGAAGATGGGCTAGATGGCTACTTCCGCTTGAGCCGCACAGGCTCGACAGACAACTCGCTCACGGTTTCTTACTACATTGACACGGGGAACTCGACGGCCACCAACGGCACCGATGTCAGCTATCTCAATGGGACCTACGACTACTCGAACTACGGCTATGTGACGTTCCAGGCCGGCCAGTCGACGGTGGACATCGCGGTCCACGCGATCGACGACAGTTCCGTGGAAGGCAACGAGACACTGCGGATCCAGCTATCTAGCGGCTGCTGTTACTGCGGCGGCGGGAGCTACACGCTCGGCTCGCCCAATAGCGCCACGCTCTCGATCACCGACAACGACGCCCAAAACACTCCCCCGACGATCAGCGTCCCCGCATCTCAGCAAGTGAATGAGGATGCGGTCCTGAACATTTCAACGATCGTCGTGGATGATGCGCAGTCCGCGACGCTCGAGGTGGATCTTGCAGTAGGCCACGGTATCTTGATGCTGGGGACGACTGCGGGTCTGACGTTCGTCGAGTCGACGCAAAACGGAGCGGCCGTGCTGAAGATCCAGGGCTCCAAAGATAGCCTGAACGCCTCGCTGGCCACGTTGTCCTACTGCGGGCAGGCGGACTACAACGGGCAGGACATGCTGAGCGTGATCGTTTCGGATTTGAGCGTCTCCGACGGGCCGCTGACAACCACCGGCCAAGTGGCAATTACTGTCGGCCCGGTCAACGACGCCCCCGTGCTCACACCCGCGGCGCCCAACTTGGGGACGACGAACGAGGATACTGCGATCGTCCTCAGCCTCAGTTCGCTGGCCACCGCGATTAGCGACGTCGATGCCGGTGCCGTGATCGGCGGGATCGCCCTGACGAGCACGACCGGCCACGGGACCTGGACGTATTCCCTCGATGCCGGAACGACCTGGACGGCCGTGGGGACCGTGAGCACGGCCTCGGCGCTCTTGCTACCCCAAGATGCCCAACTGCGTTACCAGCCGGACGGTCAGCTCGGTGAGACGGCAACCGTTGGCTACTGTGCGTGGGACACGACAAGCGGCTCTGCCGGGGCTCGGGCCGATCTGAGTGCGATAGGGGCCACCGGCGGAACGACCGCCTTTAGCGCGGCGAGCGACACAGCATCGCTGAGTGTGACGGACGTCAACGATGCCCCGGTGCTTACGGGGATTGCATCCGCGACGTTGGACTACACGGAGAACCAAACGCCAACGGCGATTGCGTCCTCGCTTGTGGTCAGCGATGTCGACAGCGCGACGCTAACGAGCGCGACGGTGAGCCTCAGCGCGAACTACCAAAGCGGGGAGGACGTCCTGGCGGCCGACACGACCGGCACCGGTCTTGTGGCCAGCTTCGACGTGCCAACCGGCGTCTTGACGATCAGCGGCAGCGGGCCCCTGGCGGACTACCAGCAAGTCCTCCGCACGGTCACCTACCAGAACACGAGCGAGAATCC
>CAZLDQ010000278.1:0-6249 GCA_964558295.1 uncultured Planctomycetaceae bacterium
GACCCGAGCACGCCCCCCTTCTTGTAGTAGTCAAGAATTGATCTGAGACTCGGGATAGAAGAGCGGCCCAATCCGATTGGTGCCAGCAAGCATCGGACGAAGCCCAGCCACAAACCGGGAACACACCTGCGTCTCGATGGTGTCGCTAAACGGCAAGAGACGGTCGCAAAATGCCAAGCGATAGTCGTAGCAGCCGTGAATCCTGATGATACGATTCAAGCAGAGGAACAGGGATCGTGTGGGAGGCCGAGTGTCAGCCCCGTGCCGGGGCAGGACGATGTCATCTTCGGACTCATAGGGAAGGAGCAGCGCCATGGCTGCACACAGACGAAACGGCTTCACTCTTGTCGAACTGCTGGTCGTTATTGCCATTATCGGCATTTTGATCGCCTTGCTGTTGCCGGCCGTCCAGGCCGCCCGCGAGGCCGCCCGCCGCTCGCAGTGTTCGAACCACCTGAAGCAACTCGGCTTGGCCCTGCACAACTATCACGACACGTTCCTAAAGTTCCCGCCCGCCGGCTGGATCACCGGAAACCAGCTGAGCTGGATCCCCTCCATTTTCCCGTTCATTGAACAGACACCACTCTACGAGAAGGTAAACTTCGAGGCCCAAGGGGCAACCCCCGTCTACGCCCAAAACTACATCGCCGCCGCTCAGCCGATCACAACGCTCCTTTGCCCGAGTTCCAAACAGCTTCAAAGCCAAAACGGCGAATCGTACACCGATCCCATCACTCATACGACGACGCTAACCTACACAACCCACTACTACGGAGTCCTGGGCCCGCTGGGAACGATTCCCCAATTCGGCGGCACCACCTCCACCCCGGCCAACTACACCTACGAAGGCCCCACCGGTTACGGCAACTTCTCGTTGGAAGGCACGATGGGCCGAGGCAGATGCTACGCCCTGCGCGACATCACCGACGGTACCTCGAATACGTTCCTCCTCGGCGAACTATCGTGGAACGATGCCAACATCTATCGTACCCTCGTTCGCGGCACACACGACGGCACTTGCGCCTGCGCTAAAAACGTGATCTACGCCATCAACCTGATCAAATACACGACCAGCGACTTGACGACCTACAACAACACGAGCTTCGGCAGCCAGCACCCGGGCGGCTGCCACTTTGCCATGGCCGACGCCTCGGTCCGGTTCGTCTCCGAGACCATCGATATGGACATCTACAAGGCCACCGCCAGCCGCTCCAGCGGCGAGCCGAAGACGATCACCTCGCAACCATAGGGCTTCGTACAAATGGCCATTTTTGGCCAATTGATCCGCATGGCACGGCAGAGTAGACTAGGTTCGACACCACCTAGGAGGCTCGCGGCATGCGATCAAACGAATCCCAATATTTCCTAGCGGCAATCGCCCTTCTCCCTCTGGTTGCCGTGCTGACGACCGTCAACCCAACAGTCGGCGCAGAGCGAACCCGTTGGTTCCAGCAGGCCCGCTTCGGCGTGATGACACATTACCTGGGCGCCCCGCCCAGCACCGCCGGAGGGGCTGAGGTGAGTGCCGAGGCATGGAACAAGCAAGTCGACGCCTTCGATGTCGCCGGCCTAGTCGATCAGGTGGCTTCCACCAAAGCCGGCTACCTGCTCTTCACCCTCGGCCAAAACTCGGGCCACTACTGCTCGCCCAACGCCACGTACGATCGCCTCGTCGGAATTACGCCGAGCAAGTGCTCGCGCCGCGATCTGATAGCCGAGTTGGCCAAGGCCCTCAAGCCCCGCGGAATTCGCCTGTTGGTCTATTTGCCCAGCGGCGCCCCAGCCGCCGATCACGTCGCCCGCAAAAAACTCGGCTGGCGTTGGGGCCAACAGGGCGGCTGGCAGTTGCCTGACGAACCGGTCGGTGGGCGTCTGGCCGAATTCCAACGGAATTGGGAAGCGATCGTGCGCGAGTGGTCGCTCCGCTGGGGTCAGGACGTGGCCGGCTGGTGGCTCGACGGCTGTTACTTCGCCGATCAGATGTATCGCTTCGACGACGAACCGAATTTCGCCAGTCTCGCCGCCGCCCTAAAAGCCGGCAACCCCGACAGCCTCGTGGCCTTCAACCCAGGCGTGCGCGTCCCGGTGACCGGTCTCTCGAAATACGAAGACTACACCGCCGGCGAGGTCAATCTCAATCAACTCGCCAAGGCCGTGGCCGCCTGCCCGGGAGCCACGCTGGAGTGCGAAGGCAAGCCACTCCAATTCCACATCCTCACCTACCTCGGCATGTCCTGGTGCCGCGGCGAACGCCCTCAACTGCCCGACGCAGAAATCATCGGACTCACCCTCCAACTGGTCGAACGCGGCGGCGTAGTGACCTTCGACGTGCCGATCCAGACGACGGGCCGGATCCCCCAACCCTTCGTTGATCAGCTTCGCGCAATCGGCCAAGCGGTCAAGTAGACAAGGCGAGAGCTAGCAACCCACGTGGGCTCATCTGGAGCCCCCCCACAAACACCCCGCCAAGCCCACCCGGCCAGCCTATCGCTAGCACAGGGTACCTTCACGTCGTCGGAGTCAGCGGAGGACAACAGTGGGGGACGCAGGGATTGCCCTGGATTGCTACACTTGAAAAGGAGGTTCCCAGACTTCGCTCCAGTCCGCGTTTGATCCTATGCCATCGTTCGCTCATCCAATTGCCGTATCTGGCCAAAAAACCATCACGGTTCGAGCCTTGTTGGTTGGGGAGCGACTTGATCTCCGCGCGCTCAGTCCCATTGAACGGCTGGCATTGGATCCCGAAACCATAGCCGCCGGAAGCAACGGTCTAGCCGTTCTCTTCCGCTACGGAGCAGTTGTCTTGTTCAACGTGGCCCCCATGGAAGAGAGTGCCCTATTGCGGCAACTTGCCCCCCTTATCCAGCAGCCCTATCAAGTGCCGGAAATCGAAACCCTTACACTTGCCATTGACCCAAACGCCCGCGAACGGATGGAAGGCAACGTCCTCTATTTGGCCGATTGTGCCCTGGAACGTTTCCAACTCGTCGCCTCAATCCTCAGCAAAAGCATGGCGTTGTCGATGTACGAGGCGATGGTTACCAAGAGCTTTGAATTGATCGAACCCTTTGCTGCCGACCTGGAGCGGAAATCACGTAGTGGGCAAAACGCGAGGGAACTGCTCAAGCATATCGGTACGGCCTTGCTCAGCGAGCATAATATGGTCGGCCGCGTCGAAGTGATCGATAAGCCGGAGATCATCTGGGAACACCCCGACCTGGAGCGGTTCTACTTGCGTTTGGAGGACGAATTCGAAATCCGCGAACGCCACCGAACGCTGGAACGCAAGCTGGAACTGGTTACCCGAACCGCCAATACAGCCCTGGAGGTCCTCCGCGACCGCCGCAACCTGCGGGTAGAATGGTATATCGTCATCCTGATCGTGGTCGAGATCGGACTAACCATTTTCGAATTATTCTTCTACAACCATTGAGGGGGAATGTCAAGTCCATGGGTAGACGCGAGTGGTCGAGTGAAGGTGACAGGCCCAAAGGCCCTGGAGAGGCCCGATGCAACCACGGAAAAACCCGATTCGCACGACGGCAACCACGTCGCCCCCCCACCCCAATCGGTTCCGTTACACATAGCCAGCGGTCACTGGCCATCGATGCATCCGGCCCGATTCCGGCCGTCTTCGTGCAGGCGGCCACTTGGCACCCGTTAATTTTCCGCAAGCGGATCAACCGCTGCGATGGGGCAATGCCAGGCGATCTGGTGGCCGTCTACGGACCGGACAATACGATTTTCGGCTATGGACTGTACAATCCCCGCAGCGAGTTGGCGGTCCGCATGCTCTTCTACGGAGCAGACTTGCCCAACGAGGCCTGCTGGCAGCAGAAGTTCGAAGCGGCCAGATCACTCCGCCACGACCTGTTGCGGATCAACGAGACAACGGACGCCTACCGGCTGATCCATGCCGAGGCCGATGGACTCTCAGGCTTGGTCGTTGACCGCTACGGCGATGTCCTGTCGGCCGAGGTCTTCAGCCTGGGGATGTACCAGCGAGCCCAAGCGATCCTCGAACAACTCGCCCCACTCTGCGGCACACAGCACACTCTCGTACGATCCAGCCCCCAGTTTCTCAGCCAGGAAGGTTGCGAGCCCCTTCCCCTTTCCTCTCCCAACCTCCCCGAGCAAGTGACCATCCAGGAATTCGGCACACGGTTTCGCGTGCGTTTTGCTGGTGGCCACAAGACAGGCTTCTTCTGCGATCAGCGGGAGAACCGCAAGCGTCTTGCCGACTTCTGCAAGGGCCGAACCGTGCTCGATCTGTGCTGCTACACCGGTGGGTTCTCCATCCAGGCCAAGAAGCTCGGCGGCGCGAGCGAAGTGACCGGCGTGGACCTCGACGAAGAACCTTTGCGTGTGGCTCGTGAAAACGCCAATCTCAATCAAGTCCGCGTGCGGTTCGTTCAAGCCGACGCTTTTCTCTACATCCGTGAAATGCTCCAACAAGGCCGGCAGTACGACGTCGTCGTACTCGATCCCCCCAAGCTGATCCGCAATCGCGAAGAACTTCAAGAAGGGACCAAGAAACACCTTGACTTGAATCGGTTGGCCATG
The DNA here is from genome assembly GCA_964558295.1 of uncultured Planctomycetaceae bacterium. GTDB lineage: Bacteria > Planctomycetota > Planctomycetia > Pirellulales > Thermoguttaceae > JBDKTH01. The sequence goes on from CAZLDQ010000278.1 coordinate 4,564, forward strand.
CGTCTGGTGCGGCCCGGTGGGCTCTTCTTGAGCTGCTCCTGTTCGGGACTGCTTCAAGAATCCGAGTTTCTCCGAATGCTCGCCGCGGCCTCCTATCAGGCAGGTCCCCTGCTTGAACCGACCACGGCCGGACGCCCCGAGCGTCACGCGGCACGGCCTATGCAGATCATCGCTCGTACCGGGGCGGCCGCCGATCATCCCGTGGCCGCCGGAGTCCCGGAAAGCGAGTATCTCAAAGCAGTCTGGATGCGGCTGGGATGAGACGCTTTTCGCCCGTAGCGCTAGCGATTCTCAGGCCGAGGATTCTTTTCGCCCCTCGGGCGTCCTCCTCCGCTTTGGTCCTTGTGCTCACGCAGTTTAGCCAGCAGCCGCTGCATGTCAGAAGGCATCGGCATCTGGAATTTCAGTTCCTCCCCCGTCACCGGATGCCGGAAACCTAGTTCCGCCGCATGCAGGGCTTGACGTTGGGCACCGCTTCGGTCTTCCATCATCTCGCCAAACAACCGCCGATTGTAAACCTTCTCCCCACAGACCATATGGCCGGCTTCGGCCAGATGAATACGGATTTGGTGGGTCCGTCCGGTCTCCAGCCGGCACTCGACCAGCGTGTAACCATCCAGATACTCGACAGGCCGGACATGGGTGACCGCCCGTTTTCCCACATTCGGCAAGCGAGTGCTACCACGTAAACCATCGCCGCGGTCACGCACCAGATACGACTCGAATGTCTGCGCACGCACCTCACCATGGGCAATCGCCAGATAGACGCGGTGCAGGTCGTGCTTGCGGAACAGGTGTACCAGCCGCTGCTCGGCCGCCGCCGTACGGGCAAAGACCATCAGCCCGCTGGTGTCACGGTCGAGACGATGGACGGCCCGAAGCGAAGGCAATTTGGGACGACGCCCTGGCGTGCGATTCCCCTGCCCTCGAGTCTTTTTCGCCAGAATCTGGCGAAGCATTTCGTCGAGCGTTGGCTGCAACTGGCGCCGTTCCTTAGACCAGTTCTGCTCCTCCGAGTGACGCAATGTGGTCACGCCGGCCGGCTTCTCCACCACCACGATATGGGCATCAAGATAACGAATCCGCACATCCTCTGGCCGAGCCGGAGCGGCGCGGGGTTCCTTCCACACTTTGACAACATCGCCCGCCTTCAGCTTGCGTCCTTCATCGGTGCTCAAGTTCCCGTTAATCTGCACATGACGATTTCGGATCAGACGGCGCACCTGCGACCAGGACTCGTTGGGACGCACTTGGCGCAGTACGGCAATCAATGCCCATCCTTGGTGTTCCGGTACCACGTGGTAGTTTTGGAAAGCAGGTTCCGACATGAATCTCCCAAGCAGGCGCGGCTCACCCGCAAACCTGCCCCTAAAGAAGAGCCTTTCACGATTCCCTCATCCGCCTCGAACTATTGTACGAATCGTCGGCCGTCGGTGACAGGGGGATCGCGCAACCCAACCACGCCCCACGGTCTTGTCACCTGGCAGGCTCCCACTATCCGCCCAATACGGGAATCTACATACCCCATGTATCACGCGCTTCACATTTCGCCCCGCTCCCCCAACATGGAGGTCCACGCTCTACCGCCGATCGCGCAGCAGAATGCCCCGAAAAGCCAAAGTACCTCTTCTCGGGGTGCGGCTGAAATGATGTTGCGCGACTGGGCAGAATAAGTAAAACAGGACG
>CAZLDQ010000279.1:0-6229 GCA_964558295.1 uncultured Planctomycetaceae bacterium
GACTGTTGCTTAACCGACCCCGGGCTTTGTGCCACTTCCGTTGAAACAAAACACAGCTCGATCGTATCAAACAAATCTCCTGGCGGCAGGGAATCATCAAGCCAGACTTGAAGCCGCCAAATACTCTCCGATGCACGCTCTTTCCTGATATGTACGAAGTCCGAATTGTGATTAACCGTTAAGCTGGCACCCTTACACGCCAGCTTTTCGTTGCCAACGTGAATTTCTACTAGCTTAGCCGCCTTTCCTTCTGCTTTGCCGGGCAGGACGTCGCCGAAATCTAATGCCTTTGGGGTCACAGCAAACGGCAGTGGACATTTGGCCAATACGCGACATATCCCGACAGGCCTTTTCTGGTCATTTGTCCGCACAAAGATCTGAACCGTTCGTTCTGAATCGTAATCAGGCAGTTCAATGACCACCCGCACTTCTGCCTCACCGCGCGACGGGACGATGCCCTTTCGTGGCTTCACTTCCGAACATCCGCATGATGCACGAATGTCGAACTGCAATGGCCCCCAACCAGCGTTCTGTATAAGGAATGACCCCGAAACTCGTTCCCTCGGCCTGTCGGCTTTTAGCGTGAGCTGCTCCGTAGATAGCCTTAAGACTGGACACCGCACGCAAGAGATCGTTTTGGCGACCGCCCACGCGCACAACAACACTACTGCCAACAGAACTCCAAACAGCAACAAGCTGCGAGCGACTCTCGGCTTCATCCACGGCCCCTCCCTGCTCCACCCGCAATTTTCTTCAAACTACGCCACGTCGTATCAACCACGCTTACAGCAGTACCAGCCAACCGAATCGCGTTTGGCATTTGGGAAAAACGCACCCTGGTACTCAAAAGCCGACCCGCATCACAGACGCGATTACGGAACACCCAAGGATTGGCCAAGGCGACACAAAACGAGCCTTCAACTAACGCCAGCCCCACTTTACTCTTGCCAGAGCTCAACTCCGCCCTGTCGCCCTGCACCACAAAAACATCTTCTGATAGTTTGAACAATTGTTATGGCAAAGCAAGACAAACCACCACCCCTTCTCGATACAATCACCAATACCAACACAGCCTAACAGGGAAGAGGCATTACACATCCATTTACACTCAGACACAACAACCTTACCGCGTTCAATAACCGCACCAGCGTCAGCCCCTCCCAGCTACGGCACCCACCGCAAACAGAACACGAACAGAAATCAGCAGGCCAGATCAACAAAACAACAACTGCTCTACGAATGGCAAACGACGATTCTTTCGGTCGCCACTGCAGGAGCAACAGAACAGGAGAGAAGTGCAGCACACCAGAACAAAGGATCGACGGACACGCAACAGAAACGGCCGCAGAGACACGTCGTGAGAAGACCTTGCACAGCAACACTCGCACGAAGCCTCCCCAAAAAACAGCCCGAACTCTACCGCGTCACCCAGAAACCAACGCGCAGAGATAAGTCCATCACATACCACAGATTCCGTCACCCACAGACAGCCCCTCAACGCTGCCACAAGCAGAAGAGAGACACCGACGGTCGTTCGGACTGAACCACAGCCCGCAACCAGGAAAGACGAGCAATCGCCGAGAATCGTGCCCCCATGATCACATCCTGCTCCCTGCGGCGAAGACGCTGGCTATAGATGCGGCCGGACTTCAACAGAATTGCTAGCGATTATAGCGTGTTTTGGTTCGTTGTCAATGGCCCGCGTCCATGCGTTTTCGGCAAAGCTGCCTGTCGCGACTGGGGAAGATGGGGCAGATCCGCAATCTCGTGTCGGAGGTGAAGCATCCTCGTCCCGGAGAGTTTGCCGCGTGTCCTCAAGACATTTGGGTGAACAGTCATGGGGAAGTATTGATCGTGGAACGCGTTGGCGATGTGTCGGCAGATGTTGGAACGTCTGAGAGGAGCCGGCAAGGCGCTTTGCGGGGAGGGAACGGCCGAGGCTGAGGCCTGGCGAACTGCCAGCCGCGAGTCCCGGCCGAAGGAGGCGGCCGAGGCTCCGCGCCCACCTGCAAACGCCCCAATAGCACTTCGGCCATTCGCCGATCAGGCTGACGGCCCTGACCAACTACTTCCGCCACCAGGCAAGCCAATTCAACAGCCCGCACCTTGCCGAAGGGCGAGCGATCGGCAGCAGTTCGGTCGAAGGGGCCTGTAAGCACCTGACAGTCGGCGTCTCAAACAAACCGGAGCTCGTCGGCTTGTCCGTCCGGTCAATCGCGTGGCCATTCGCATAGGCATGAACTGCAGCGATTGGCGGGACCGCTACCGGGTCCGCTCCCGCTTAATGCCCAAGAAATCGTTACTGCACGCGAAGGGGATTGAAATGAGGTTGTGCGATTGAGGGAATAGGCAAGATGGGACGTTAAAGGGGGGCGTCAACTGAAGATCCCCAATCGTCGTGAGAGGTAACAATGGCTATTTTAGTCACAGCGGAGTGACGCGAGCAATTGCATCGATTGTTGGACGAGATGCTCAACCAGTTGCCGTCCAAGCTGGAGAGTCTGACCGAGGCCGAGGAGCGACTCCAGCCAGGACTGCGGCGTCTGGGAGCAGCGAGCCTGCAGGGGTGGGCGGAGTCGGCCAGTAGGACGCCGCCGGCGTGTCCGCAGTTTGGCGTGTCGATGCGGCATCGCGGTTTGGCACGTCGCACACTGGTGACGGTGCTCGGCACGATTCGCGCTGCTCGGCCACGACGGCGTTGTGATTGCTGTGGCAAGGAGAGTGATCTGCATGATGCGCTGCTGTGCTTGGAGTCACGCGGAGCAGCCTACGGCCGCAACCAAAAGTTTGCTACGAAAACAAGCTTTTACAAGTTTGTTATTTGGAAAGCCGCCGCGGCGGTATCGCGGCTGGGCTAGTTGTTGCCCTCCTGCGAGTTGTCCTAGCGATTCCTGATGGAGGGCTACAGCATCGAAGTGAGCAAGCATTCGATCGAAGCGGTCGTTGATCACGCCAGCAAGAGACTCCTGGCCGCGGATGACGCGGTGCGTGAGGCCTGCTTTGCGGCGGACCGGGGAGTATCCAGACCGCCATGAAGGTAGTAATTTACCCGGAAAGTGTGGCCGTTTACGCCGATGGCACGATGATTCACGCCAAAGAGGACTGGCGTGAGATCTGCGTCGGCCGCGTCCTGGCCTGGGGGGGGCCAAGGGCGGCGAGTGCGACAGCGATCGTTCGCCCGCTTCCTGTCGCTGGAGTCCTTTGGACGACAGCTGATAGTCGAGGCCCACGCGGCGGGGTACGTGCGTGCGCGAAAGCGAGTGTTACAGGGAGGTGGCGCGCACTGGTTGTGGGAATTGGCGACCCTGCACTTTCCCGAGGCGACGCGCGTGCTAGACTGATGCCATCTCAGCGAAAACGTGCATGAGGCCGCCAAGGCGGTCTTCGGCGAAGGGTAGGAAGCGAGCAAGTCCTGGGCAAAGTCTCGCCTCGACGAGCTTTGGAAGGGCCAATGGTGCGCCAAGCGGTCGCGGAACTGTACAAGCGTCTGCGTTCGAAGCCTAAGCGAGAAGCCCTGCGCAAGCTGGAAGTGTACTTAAAGAACAATGCCGAACGGATAGGCTGCCCGCGTTACCACGCCCTGGGGCTTCTGATCGGGTGCGGGCCGGTGGAATGGGCGTGCAAGGCCCTGATGGGCGGACGCTGCAAGCAAGCCGGAATGCGGAACTGGCGACGCCGCGGCGCCGAAACCGTTCTTCGCCTCCGTGCCGCCCAAGTCGACGAGGAGTTCGGCCCCCTCTGGGATTCCCGACTTTGCCGTGCTGTCTAAACTCGCCACGAACCATCAGCCACCCCCTCTGGAGAGCCTTTGTTGTGTTCATGCGGCCGGCTGGATATAATCCGGGCATTTGCACGCTGACCGGATGCTCGCCTTGTTTGGTCTTTTGCCGGTGATTCGTCAATAGTTTCGTTGGCTCACAGTTTTTCCTTAGGGGGGCATATGGACGAACAGGGTGATCTCACCAATCCTTGGTTGTTGGCAGAATTCTGTTGCTGGACGATGGTCGTCCTGGCGCCGATTCTGACATGGGTCAATGGGCCAGCTGTTTCGACCGATCAGTTTGTCGTCCGAACGATCGTCTTTGTCCTCGCGTTGAGTGGCGCTATCGGGCTTCGCGTGACTAACATCGTTCGGAAAAGAGGCAACAAGGCCAAATGAGCGTTCAACCGGGCAACAGGATTCCCGCCGGTGGGGCTGGCGGCCGCGGGCTTCTGCTTGGGTGGCTTCTCCTGACGTCGCTTGTGACGTTGGGCTGCTCTCTGCAGGACGAACCCCAGGAGGCGGTGTGTTTCTCGGTTGGCAACGACAAGACCATCGATTGCCTGGTATACCTGCCCCAAGGATATCGCAATGGCGATGCCCAATGGCCGTTGGTCCTCTTTCTCCATGGAGTTGGGGAGTGCGGCGACGACCTTGAGATCGTCAAGAAACACGGGCTCCCAAAGGTTTTGGAAAAGGGGATGCCGCTGCCCTTCCTCGTTGTCTCGCCACAGGCTCGATCCCGCGGTTGGAATCCGGACGTGCTCCTTGCTCTCTTGGATCGGATTGTCGATCGTTATCGGGTTGATCGAGACCGTATCTATGTGACCGGTCTGAGCATGGGAGGCTACGGAACCTGGGCGTTGGCAGCCGCGGCTCCCAGGCGATTTGCGGCCGCCGTGCCGATCTGCGGTGGAGGTGATCCAGCCTGGGCCGATCGGCTGAAGGATTTGCCCCTCTGGGTATTCCATGGAGCCAAGGATGATACCGTGCCGATCGCGAAATCGGAGAAGATGGTTCAAGCATTGCGGGCCATGGGAGGCAATGTTGAATTCACCGTCTATCCCGAAACTGGCCACGACTGCTGGACAGTGACCTACGACGATCCTAAACTGTACGAATGGCTGTTGCAGCACCATCGACGGCAGGTCGGGCATTGAGACAGGTCAGCAAGGGGTGATGAGTATGAGCGATTCGGGGCGAAACGGTTGGACACTGCTGGAGACGGTGGTGGTGATCGTCGTTGTTGGCACTGCCGTGGCTTTGGTCATGGTGGGGCTTTCGCTTGGCCGGGAACGAGCCCGGCGCGCTGGTTGCCAGAACCACCTTCGAGAGCTCGGTGTGGCGATGCAGAGCTACCATCAAGCGTACGGCATGCTGCCGCCGGCGGTTATTCGCGAGGACTCGCGAACAGCGATTGTGCTGAAGAATCTCACCAGCAAAGGCGTCAATTACTCCTTGCGTAGGACGTACGCGAATTGGGTCATTCTGCTTCTGCCGCATCTCGGGCACCAGGAGTTGGCGGCTGCCTTCAATCAGAGCGTTCCTGTCACTGATCCGGCCAATGCCGAGGCACGGATGACGGAACTCGCGGTGATGAAGTGTCCTAGCGATCGCTACAACCGGGCTGACAACGCGTGCCGAGTGATTCCGCTGATTGGCGCAGAGGGCACATTCGCCCGAGGCAACTACGCGATTAACGCCGGCGTCAGCGACTTGGTTTTTGTTCCTGGAAAGCCCTGGTCGCCACGCCCTAACGGCCTGAACTGCAAGTACACAAACGCGTCGGGCGAGGCCGGCGATTTGGTCGAACGGGTGTGGGGCAGTGGTGTCGCTGGCATCAACAAGTCCTTTTCCGTTCAAGAGTTCCAGAATGGACTCTCGAACCTAGTGGGAATCGACGAGGTGCGGGCAGGCCTGACGATCGATGACGTCCGTGGCACCTGGGCGCTAGGAGCAGCCGGCGCGAGCCTCACCCTCGGGCATGGCCTCATCGGCGATGCTTCCGGTCCGAATTGCCGACGGCCGCGTTCCGACGACATTATCGGCTGCAACCAGGTCCATAAGATCTTTGGCCAGGAGGCCATGGTCCGCCAAGGGATGCCGTGTGCCTCGTATGTCCTTAGCGAGCAGGCAACCGCTAGGAGTATGCACCCCGGCGGCGTCTATGCCCTAATGATGGACGGCTCAGCCAGGTTCTTCACTGATGAGATGGATTTGAGCGTCTGGCACTCCGTCCATTCCAGGGAGACACGAGAGGTATCGGTTCCCGTGAGCTACGAAGCCTCTGACGTTGGCAAGAGGACGCCCCCCTCCCCTGAACCGGCCCACCCATTGCCAGAGGGTGTTGAGTTCCTTACGAACTCCATCGGCGTGAAGCTGGTACGAATCCGCCCTGGCGAGTTTGTCATGTGAGGGGGCAACCGGGACAGGTTCGATATTGGCAAGATAGAAAGAATATCTTCTCGC
>CAZLDQ010000280.1:0-6227 GCA_964558295.1 uncultured Planctomycetaceae bacterium
CATCCGACGCTCACACCACCGCAGCAACCGCCGGCACCAACTGCCGCCCCACCGGCTTCTGGAGACGACAAGCCCGCAACATCGCCTGCTCCCACGGAGGATTCCGCGCCCAGCGAAACGCCGACCTCGTTGGTCCCCCTCAGTCGCAGCGAATCCTCCATGATCCACCGCACGTCCTACAAACCGCCCCTTGACAACACAACCAATGGCTTAGCCACCACAGGCCTCTATCCGGGGTTGGTCGATGTCACATCAAGCGTTCGTGCCAAGCGTCTAACCCAAGCTCTCTTCAACACGCATACCGCATCCTTTGCAACCGGTCGTGCAATCGAATTACGTGACTGCCTACGTGAAATACAACCAGCCCATCGGCGCACGTTAATCGAAGCCTACTGGCGAACCCAGCAACGGGCCGCTGAATACCAGGCGTTGGCGATGCACCGCGACTGGCTTGTCGAAGTCCTTCCCTTCACACTCGAACGCCGCAACGAGCCGGGCGGTCCTGGTGAGATGTTGCGTCTGCGGGCAGCCCAATTGACCGCCAAAGCCAAGCTGTTGGAAGCCCAACTGCAGTTTCTGGAGGCCCAGTTTGACTTGACTGAGCGGGCGGGTCTTTCGCTCAATTCGGCTTGGCTACTACCGCAGACCGTCCCCCACGCCGGCCCATACCTGCTGCGGCTCGAGGCCCAACCGCCCCAACTGGCCACCGCCCTGTCCGTGAAACGGCTCGCGGCGATAATTCCCACCCTGAACGCGAACCTCCAGGATCGAGCCAACTCGGTCATCCAGGCCGACCAGACTCGGACAGCCGCCATGACAGCCTACCAAAGCGGCCGCTGCGCCCTCGATTACGTCTTGACCACACTCAACTGGCAAACCTCAGAAACACTCGCCTTCCTGGGGACGGTCGCTGAGTACAACCTCGCCATCGCCGACTATGCGCTGACGGTCACACCGCCGAGTGTTCCCTACGACAAGCTCGTCGAGGCCCTGGTGATTACGAATTAGCCTTCTTCATCGTTGGGTTCGTCCTCATTGAGTCAGCGAGCTTGCTTGCCGTGCGACGTTCTTCAAACCAATCGCTGTTGGCAGAGAACTGTCCAGCAGGGTATGGGTTTTCCGGACAGGGAAACTCGGTACACTGTACGGAATGACGTCCCAAAGCCCACTTGATCAACCTACCCTAAAGCTCCGACCGCTGGCAATCGGTCCTGTGGTGATCGATCCACCTGTGCTGCAAGCGCCCATGGCGGGATTCACCAACTACGCCTATCGGCAGATCATCCGCCAGTTCGGTGGGGTGGGACTACCGGCCACGGAAATGGTCAGTGCCCGCGGTTTCTTACAGGTTGAGGCCCGCAATGACAATTTTCCTGACCGGCTCTGGGGGGTCCTCGACGAACCGAGGCCCCTGGCCGTGCAGATTTGGGATAATAACCCGGAGAACTTGGCCCGCGTTGGTGCCCGACTGGCCCACGAATTTCGCGTCAGCGTAATCGACATCAATTTCGGTTGTCCGGCTAAGGAGATCACGCGGGCGCAAAGCGGCTCGTATCTGCTGCGCGATCCGCAGTTGATCGGCAACATCGTGTCCAGCGTGGTGGAAGCTTGCCGCCCCGTACCGGTGACGGCCAAAATCCGCTTGGGGTTGACCCGCGACGCCGTCAATGCGGCCGACGTGGCCCAGGCCGTGGAAGACGCCGGCGGAGCGGCGCTGACCGTCCACGGCCGCACAGTCCAGGACCTGTTCCGCGGCCGGGCTGACTGGGATGCAATCGCCCACGTCAAACCCTACCTCCGCAAGATCCCACTGATTGGCAACGGCGATCTGGCCACCGCGGCCGCAGTCGTTGAAGTGTTTCGCCGCTACGACCTGGACGGGGTCATGATTGGCCGGGCCGCCCTGCACCGCCCCTGGCTCTTCCGCGAAGTCCATGCCGCTCTGACCAACCAGCCGATCCCGCCGGAACCTACGCTCGAAGAGCAACGTCAGTTGCTGCTAGCACACTACGAGGCAATCGTCGCACACTTTGGCGAACGAAAAGGAACCGTCCTGATGCGGAAATACGCCTGCTGCTACGCCCAAGGCCGCCCCCATGCACGACAGTTCCGCGCTCAGGTCGCCCAAGTTGCCACACGTGCAGAGTTTCTCGCCGTGGTGGAACTCCATTTTCCACGCAATCATCCTCCGGCGGACTAATCCTCTTCGACGTCGGGAGTCTCGATGTCGGCTTGGCTGTGAAGATGCTTGCTGGAGCCGGGGGTCGTGAGCACCTTGTAAATGCACCACGACAACAGGAAGGTCACCCCACCAACCGACAAAAGCATCACAACCCATCCGCCACTCGTCATGGGATCACCTCCTGATGCTTCCATTCGGCCGCCTTCCACCGCTTCACCGACTGAGCGATTAACAAGAGAAAGAGAAGCGAGACAACCACGATCAGCCCGATCGAAACCTGCACCACCGGAAGCTCCTCGATCTGCTGGAGCCGCGTCAATTCCCCCGGTTTGTCCGGAACCTTGAAAAACTGGTTGTAGGACCAGAAGCCAAGGATCGTCAAAAGGTAGACCGGCGAGACATACTTGATGATGTACTTGAACACTCGGGGAACCCGGATTTCCGCCCCGCGACAGAGTTCCTCCATCCCCCGCTCCATCCCGAGCACCCACCCAAACAGAATCACCTGGAATGTGGCCAGGAGATAAATGCCGAAGGTGCCGACCCAAAAGTCAATCGTGTCCAGGGCGATCAGGTTCTCCGAAAAGTAAACGACAAACGCTGCGCCGAAGGCCGTGATAAATCCCAACAGGGCGACGGAGGCCTTGCGTCCCAACCCCAAACCTTCCTCCAGCAAGGCAATCGCCGGTTGCAACATCGACAACGAACTGGTCACGGCAGCCAGAAACAAGAGGAAGAAGAACAGGAAACCGACAAAACGCCCCCCGGGCATCTGGCTAAAAACATTCGGGAGCGTGACAAAGCCAAGTTGGAACGCACTATTCAGGTTCTGGAGCGATTTCTCCCCCAAGAAGACGAAGGCTGCGGGGATGACAATCATTCCTCCCAGGGCTACTTCGCAGAATTCATTCCCTGCGACCGCCGTCAAGCTCGAGAGGGCGATGTCATCGTTCTTGCGCAGATAGCTGGCATAAGTGATAACGATCCCGTACCCCACCGAGAGCGAGAAAAAAATCTGGCCGGCCGCTTCCAACCACATCTGCGGATTCGCAAGAGCCTCGAAAAAGCCGATCCGCGGCGTGCTCGGATTCCACATGTAACCAAGCCCATTGACGACACTCTGCTCCGGCCTGTCAGGAAACGGCGAGCCCAGAGTCAACACCCGAACCAGGACGATCAACGCACAGAGAACCAACGCCGGCATTGCCCATTTGCAGAACCATTCGATCCCCTTGGTCAAACCGCGATAGATCAGGACGAAATTGATGATGAAACACACCGTGAGGAAGAAGATCCCCGAACCGAGAATCCCCTCCCCATCGATCATCCAGGCTTGACCGTGGCCTTTGATGCCAACAAACTGATAAAAAAACTGCTCGTACTTCGCTGGATCTGTGCCAAACTTGTCCATCGCGCCAAACAGATACCGGCAGGCGTACGCGAGACACCACCCCTCAATGTACACGTAGTACATGTAGATCATCACGGGAATGACCATGGCGAGCACCCCAACATAGGGCGCAAGCCGATTGGTCTTCCAGATCTCGCGATAGATTCCCGGTGAGGAATTGAAGCCCCGCGATCCGCCATAGCGTCCAATAGCCCATTCAGTCCAAGCGATCGGCAGTCCGAGTAACAGAAAGGCCACGAAGTACGGGATCATGAAGGCCCCGCCGTCGTACTGCGAGGCCAAGCCAGGGAATCGCAGAAAATTCCCTAACCCCACGGCGCTGCCGGTGACCGCCAGAATCACGCCCAGTCGCGAGGCCCAAGTCTCTCGTTCGCCTCCAGCGACAGGTTCACTCATCGAATCCTCCTCCAACGAACTGTCGTACATGTGAGGGGCGTCGCATGGAGCGGCCACCACAATCTGCTGCTAACTGACGAACGGAAGTGTCCTGCCTGCACCACTATCGCGTCAAAAGCCTTATACCAGCCTGGGTACTCCTTGTAACTCACAACCATCGACTTGTCAACAGGTTGCGTTCAACGCACACCGGCGGTCACCTCCCCTCATCCCGCGCGGCGATTCTTTTTTAACAACCCCCATTGTCTTTATTGTCGCGGCTACCTATGATCTAGGCAGATCACACCGACAACCAAGAGGCAAGGAAAACCTCATGAGCACAGTCGCCCCCACCTCCGATGCCGACCTGATGGACCTGCTACGGTCTGCTGGAGCATTGAGCGTGACAGAACTGGCCAATGCTATTGACGTTACGCCAACGGCCATCCGGCAGCGTTTGACCCGTTTGATGGCTCAGGGGTTAATCGAGCGCGAAGCCGTTCGCGCCGGGCGCGGACGTCCTAAACACCGCTATCAACTGACTCCCAAAGGTCTCCGATGGAGTGGAACCAATTTCACCGATCTCGCGCTCGCCTTATGGCGCGAGATCGGTGCAATTCCCGACCTCAACGCGCGACGAACACTCCTGCAACGGGTAGCGCAATCCCTCGCCAGTGGCTATGCTCGGGAGATTCACGGAAAAACCACGGCCGAACGGATGCGATCTCTAATCGCCTTGCTGAGTGAGCGACGAGTCCCCTTTTCCGTGGCCCCCTCACCGGAGACCAATCCCATCCCCATGTTGGTAGCCCATGCCTGCCCATACCCTGAATTGGCCGAACAAGACCGCCAGATTTGTGACTTGGAGAGAACGCTGTTCTCGGAACTATTGGGACGCCCTATGGAGTTGACCCAGTGTCGGCTCGATGGTGGGCCCAGTTGTCAGTTCCAGCCCACTTGATACGCGATTATACTGAGGATTTGCGTTTTCTAGAGCACTAGCCAGAAGGGATGCAAACAGCATGACCCAACCGTGGATCGAAGGCCGCCTGGAAGAGGGGGTTGTTACCACTACGATTGAACAAGCACTCAACTGGGCGCGTCAGGCAAGCGTTTGGCCAATGACGTTCGGACTGGCGTGCTGTGCCATTGAGATGATGGCTACCGGCGCTGGTCGATTCGACCTGGATCGCTTTGGGGCAGGTGCCTTTCGCGCGACGCCGCGTCAATCGGACCTGATGATCGTCGCCGGCACGGTCACCTACAAGATGGCCAGCCGTGTCCGACGATTGTACGAGATGATGCCCGATCCGAAGTACGTGATCGCGATGGGCGCTTGTACCATCGGCGGCGGCCCCTATTTCGAATATGGCTACCATGTGGTCAAAGGGGTGGACTTGGTGGTCCCGGTCGATGTCTATGTGCCCGGTTGCCCCCCGCGACCCGAGGCCCTGCTCGAGGGACTGATGCGACTTCAGGAGAAAATCAAAGGTCACAAGATCGCGAAGAAACCGGGCGATCCGAGTGGTTGGCTGAGACAGGGTGAGAAGCTCGACGACGAGTTGCCGCTCCCCCACCACTCCGGCTTCGTTCAGGTCGACGACGTTAAACCGGTCTTTTCTCACCGGAAAGTCAAGCCATAATCCAAAGGCTTCAACTCCATGAATGAGACGTTGACCATCTCTGATCTGCACGTCAGTGTGGCGGACAGACCGATCCTGAAAGGGGTGAGTCTCACCATCCGCCGAGGCGAGACCCACGCGCTGATGGGCCCCAACGGCTCAGGCAAGAGCACACTTGGGTTCGCTGTTATGGGGCATCCGGCATACAAGGTGACCAACGGGCGAATCGATCTCGACGGTGTCAATCTCTTGGAGTTGGAACCACATGAGCGGGCACGTAAAGGGCTGTTCCTCGCTTTCCAGCGACCGGTGGCAATCCCCGGCGTGAAGATGGCCGATTTCCTCCGCCTCGCCGCAACGAATGCGCGCAACCCCGATCGCAACGAGGGCGAAGAACTGCTTCCTATGCGGCAATTCCGCAAGGAGCTTCGCGAACAGATGACGCAACTCCGCATGGACGCCGAATTTGCCCGACGATATGTGAACGACGGCTTCTCCGGCGGCGAGACGAAGCGGGCGGAGATCCTTCAAATGGCCATGCTGCGTCCCAGATTCGCAATCCTCGACGAAACCGACAGCGGTTTGGACGTCGATGCCGTCAAACTGTCCAGCCAGAGCATCGCCGAGATCGGCGGCC
>CAZLDQ010000281.1:0-6162 GCA_964558295.1 uncultured Planctomycetaceae bacterium
GGCCCACCTTCGCCGAGCCGCCTAAACTCGCCACGAACCTTCAGCCGCACCCGGTTCCCCGTTCCCCCAGGTGGCTTTGACAAACCTGGGAAGACGTGTCAAAATGAACGAAGCTTATTCTCAGGGCGGGGTGAAAGTCCCCACCGGCGGTAGCCCAGCTTGCACTGGGAAGCCCGCGAGCAGTCTTCTTGCCAAATGAGGGACTGCAGATCTGGTGCGAAGCCAGAGCCGACGGTCACAGTCCGGAGGGAAGAGGATAAGACAGTCTGCACCTGCCACATGCCTCCGCCTCACGACCGCGGTTGCCTGTGTGCTTCGGCAACTGTTGGTTCCGGGCCCTGATTCTGGTCGCTCATACGAGACCGAGGATTGCCATGAATCAGTTGTTGTGGACTCAACGGAGGCCTGCATTGAAACGGGTGGAGCAGGGGATCGAGGCTGTGCGTCACGGTCGGGGCGTGCTGGTCACCGATGACCAATCCCGCGAGAATGAAGGCGACTTGATCTTCGCCGCCCAGTTGCTCACCGAATCGCAGATGGCGCTCTTGATTCGCGACTGCAGCGGGATTGTCTGCCTTTGTTTGACCGAGGACAAGGTCCGTACGCTGGAGCTGCCGATGATGGTCGCGGATAACGGCAGCCGCTATCAGACGGCTTTCACCGTGTCGATCGAAGCAGCCCAGGGAGTAACAACCGGCGTCTCGGCCGCCGACCGCCTGACGACCGTCCGTGCGGCGATCGCCGACGACGCCCGGCCCGAAGACCTTGTCCGGCCCGGTCACGTATTTCCTCTCAGGGCTCGCCCCGGCGGCGTGTTGGAGCGCCCGGGCCACACCGAAGCCACGGTCGATCTGATGCGTCTGGCCGGACTCAAACCCTATGGGGTACTCTGTGAATTGATGAACCCCGACGGCACGATGGCCCGGCTGCCGGAAATCATAGCCTTTGCCGACAAACATCACTTCCCCGTGCTCACCGTCGAAGATCTGATCTGCTATCGACAAGAATACGGCCGATAGACCTGAGCCGGGAAACGAGGAGAGAAATGGCTGTTTGCATCAATCGTGCTGCATGGTGGCGGACGCCCCAGTTGTACATCCGCGATCAACTAGTCCACCACGCAGCCACTCCATCATCAACACAGAAAGAAACCGGATGCGATTGAAGCTCATCGCCTGCGAAATCCTCTATCGCGAACTGTGTGCGGTGGTGGCCCGCTCAGTCAATCAGGTCGATTTGGAGTTCTTGCCCAAAGGGCTCCATGATATCGGCCAAGCCGGGATGAGCAGTCGGCTCCAGAAGACGCTGGCCCAGGTCGACGAGTCATGCTACGAGGCCGTGCTGTTCGGCTACGGACTGTGCAGCAATGGGCTGGTGGGACTCACCGCCCGGACAATTCCTCTCGTCATCCCCATGGCTCACGATTGCATCACGCTGTTTCTCGGCAGCAAGGAGCGTTACCTGGACTACTTTCATGCCAACCCGGGCGCTTATTTCCATACAACCGGTTGGATGGAACGGGGCAGCAACACCCATCAGGCTAATCCGCAGTCGATTGCCCAGCAAAACGGGATGGTGCAAAGCTACGAGGAACTGGTGGCCAAGTATGGCGAAGACAATGCAAAGTTCCTTTACGAAGAGCTTTGCAATATGACTCGCAACTACAGCAAACTGACGTATATCGAGATGGGCATCGAGCCCGACGACCGGTTTGAAACGCAAACCCAAAAGCAGGCTGCCGCGCAGGGCTGGGAGTACGAAAAAATCCAGGGGGACCTCGGACTGCTCCAATCGCTGGTCGACGGCCCCTGGGACGAGGAGCGTTTTCTCGTGGTACCGCCGGGCGGTCAAGTGGCGGCGAGTTTCGACGACGGGGTTGTCAAAGTAAACGCGGCAGGCAAGCGTGCCGGTTGAGTGATCTTCATCTACCCCTGCAAAAGGATTGTCGCTCCTACATTGCGACAATCCGGCACAGCCTGAGCGCTGTCTCGCGTCCTTATCCATGGGGGATGTCCGCGCCGATGGAAAGTCTGATACGGGGTGCACGACCGCGCGCAATCAGCCCCTGCAATCGTTGCATGCAGCAAAACCGTCGCACGTGGCAGGCCCCATCGGGGGATGAACCATGACATCGCATACAGCCGGCTCTCTCCTGGCGTGGAAGAACCTCCACCTGCGCACCAAGCTGGCCGTCGGCTTTGGGACCGTGTTGCTCCTGGCGGCCATCGTGGGTGGTTGGGCCTTGCTGAGCATCGGACAGATCGTCGGCAATGCGCGGCAGGTGATCGCGGGCAACAAGCTCTGCGAGGAGATGACACACCAGGAAGCTGCCCATCTCAACTGGGCGGCGAACGTCCAGGCCCTGTTGACCGAGGGAACCGCGGCGTCCCACGCGATGCAAGCCGATCGCCGCCAGTGTGAGCTTGGACGCTGGCTGGAGAGTGACGAACGACACGAGGTCGAACGACAGATCCCTGAACTCCAGCCGCTCTTCGCCCGCTTGGAGGAACCACACCGGCGGTTGCATGAGTCGGCCGAAGCGATTGGCAATCTGCTGCACAAGGAGCATCCGGGCCTGTTGTTGACGATGGCCCACCGGTTCAACGATCACACGGCCTGGGTGGAACAAATCGGCCGGCGATTGGCCAATGAATGCGCCACCCTGGCCCAGCAGAAAGAACTGCGCAACGGGGTTGAACAAGCCTTTTCGATCATGGCTGCGTTTGATGGAGAAACGAGCCGCGAAAACGTCGAAACGCGCAAGCGTCTGGCGCTCGAGGCCATCAGAGCCATGCGGTTCGGCTCGGAAGGCTCGGGCTACCTGTGGGTCAACGACACGACGCCGCGGGTCGTGTTGCACCCGTTGAACCCTAGTCTCAACGGCCAGGATCTCGGAAACTATGTCGATCCCAATGGCAAACGGCTGTTTGTCGAGATGGTCTATCTCTGCCGGGAAAAGGAGGAGGGATTCCTCACCTATTCCTGGGCTCGCGAGCCGGGTGGACCGCCGGTGCCATGGTTGGCCTACGTCAAGCTCTACCGGCCGTGGAACTGGATTGTTGGCACAAGCCTCGCGATCAACACAAAGGACAAGACGCTCGTTGAACGTGCCGAGGACCTGGCTGCTGGCCGGCCGTTCCGACTAAATGTCGAGGCAGACCCGACGCAATGCGGCTTGGGCGCCTTTCTGACCGATCCCGCGACCGTCGAGGTCTGCCAGGGCTTTCCGGAGTTCCAGGCCGCCTTGGACCGCTGCCGATCGCACCATGAGCGGCTCCATCATCTGGCTCGCCAAATCGAACAACTCGTCAATGCGGCCAAACCCGAGGCGGCGGTCGAACTCTACAATACGGAACTCCAGGAAGCGCGGACAGCCGTGAAACGCAGCTTCGACGACGCGATTGCCGCAGAGACGTCGCGCGAGCAAAACCGCGCGAAAGCCAAGGAAATCTACGCAACGGCGACAACCTTGAACCTCCGGAAGGTGCAAGGCCTTTTGGCGGAGATTAACCAGACGATTCGCGAAAAGCAGGCTGTCGGTGACCAATTGTCGGCGATTGCCGCCCATGCGTGGCAGACGGTTTTCGGTCTGACGCTGGCACTCGTTGCTGCTTCGCTCGTGTTGGCGGTCGCCATGGGTAGGAGCCTCCTGGCCCCGCTACGCCTGTGCATCGCAAGCCTTGAGGCCTTGGCCCACCAAGAGTATGGCAAGAAGTGTGAGCTCAAACGGGCCGATGAGCTTGGGCAACTGGCCGAAGCAATTAACCTTGCGTCTCGCGCAACCCAAGAGACCTTGGCGAACCTCCAGGCGGCCCATCAGCGAGAGAAGAACGACTGGGAGACGCAGTTGGCCGACGTCGAACAGCGTTGGAGGACCGACCACCAGCAGCTCGCGGAAGCCGACGCGAAAGTGAAAGCCATGCTTACCGCGGCCGATCGCGTGGCCCAAGGCGATTATTCGGTGCAACTGGCGGTGACTGGCAACGACGCGATCGGCCAACTTGGCGACCGGCTACGCCAGCTCTTCACCGCAAAACACCAAGCCGAGCAGCAAGCGGCCGACCTGGCAGAGAGGGAACGCTACCAAGCCGCGATGATTCGCCGGAAGGTCGACAGTCTGCTGGAGGTCGTGACGGCCGCGGCCCAGGGCGATCTAACCCGTTCGATCCACGTCGAAGGGGACGGACCGATCGATGAGCTGGCCGCCGCACTGGCTCAAATGCTGGTTCACCTGTCAGCCCTGATCATCCAGGTAACCGAACGTGCAACACAGTTCGCCGAAGGCTCGCGCACGATTGCCGAGAGTTCACAGACGCTCGCGCATGGGACTCAGGCGCAAAGTGCTGGGGTTGAGCAAATGAACGCCTCGGTCGACGAGTTGGCCCGCTCGATCGACGCGATCAAGCACAACGCAGGCGAAGCCCATACGGTGGCCAAACAGACCAACGAGTTGGCCGCCAAGGGGGCCGTGGCCGTACGCCGCTCAGTGGAGGCCATGGAGACGATCCGTACCAGTTCCGTACAGATCCGTGAGATTGTCCAGGTAATCACGGAGATCGCACGGCAGACGAATCTTCTTTCGCTCAATGCGGCGATTGAGGCTGCCCGGGCGGGCGAACACGGGATGGGCTTCGCCGTGGTGGCCGACGAAGTCCGCAAGCTGGCCACACGCACCAACCAGGCGGCCGGCGAGATCGCCACGCTGATCGAGAATTCAACGCAGCAAGTCGAAACAGGCTCTCAATTGAGCGCGGAGACCGGCACGGCCCTCCAACAAATTGCCGAAGGGGTGGAAGCCACCGCCCAGCGGATCGCTGAAATCGCCGCCACCACCGCCCAGCAAGCGGCCTTCGCCCACGAGGTCTCCCAGGCGATTCACAGCGTGGCCCAGGCAACGGAGCAGACGGCTGCCGGCAGTCAACAGATGGCTTCTTCGAGCGAAGAGCTCGGCGCCCACGCCGCGGCACTGCGCGACTTGATGAGCCGTTTCCGCACAAAGTAGCCGCGTTCCTCGACCACGGGCGGCTTCGAGGGACGCGATCGGTTCAGAACGTGGAGACTTCGTTGCCGCTCTTGGTTCCTAAGGCCCCCCAAACACCATAAGGGCTTGCACCGCTGGTCGTCTCGGCCGACGAGAGGTTGCCGGTGTCGATCGTTTCGCTGAAGAAGCGGCACGATCCGTCAGCCATCAGGCCATTGACGCCGCCGGGATGGAAACTGCTCGCCGTGAAGATGCCCCAGTCGGTCACGGCGTTGGTATTGACGCACGACGGCGCATTTGGGGGCAAGACGGTGGAAAAGGCGATCGTCAGACTCCAACCTCCTGCCCAATGGCCGCCTTGTTGGCGATACGTCTGGTTGTTCTGGTTGAAGATCGTCGTCCCGCTCGCGTAGTCGCCGCCCGAGCCCTTGGTGTTCATACAACTCTGCGGTCCGCCGGCCACGTTCAGCGAGCCGAGCACAGCCAGATTACCAACGACCCGTTGGCGTCCCAGCACTCCGCAGGCCTTTTCACTGATCGCGATCGTGTTGCTCGTACCGTCGGTGATGTCGCGCAGTCTCGCTCCGGAGTTCCACCAAAACAGGCCGCGAGATTGCGAAGCGCTGTTCCAGGCCAAAGCGATCGAGTCGCCCAAGGAAAAACAATAATTGGCTTTGCCGAAGTCGGTGGCGGCTTTGGACGTGTTGGGATCACTCGGGCAGAGGAGCCCTGCCACTTGAGTGAGCCAGGGGGTGTAGTTGCCGGTGTAGGGATGTGGTCCGTAAGGCGGATAGGTGGTTCCGCCATAGGTTCCGCCGGCCTTGATCTCATCGTAGAGCGCCGATTGTTCCATAAACCCGAGCAGCGGAACCCACCCGGAAATCCCACCGCAATTGGTTTCGGCCCCGACCCAATTTCCCGACCACGGATAGGTCCCGCCTTGCCGGAACGGAAAAATCCGGTAGGACGACTCATAGTTGTGCAACGCGAGTCCGGCCTGTTTGAGATTGTTGGTGCACTGTGCCCGGCGGGCCGCCTCGCGCGCCGCTTGGACGGCGGGTAACAGGAGGGCGATCAAGATCCCAATGATCGCGATAACCACCAACAATTCGACAAGGGTAAACCCCTTAACAGCCCGTTGAAAAAGTCCGCTAAGCCGACCTTCCCAACGTAGGAGGCTG
>CAZLDQ010000282.1:0-6119 GCA_964558295.1 uncultured Planctomycetaceae bacterium
GCCAACCATAGCAGATCACCCGCGAGGATTCATGCACGCTTGCCGGAAAGACACATTTCACCTTTCAGGGTGGCGAGCCCACGCTCATGGGGCTCGATTTCTTCCGCCGTGCCGTTGCATTGCAGCAGAAATATCTGACGCCGGGCAGGGTCGCTAGCAATTCGCTACAGACCAACGGAATCTTGCTGGACGATCGCTGGTGCGAGTTCCTTCGGGAGAATCGATTCCTTGTGGGCTTGTCGCTCGACGGTCCCCGAGAACTACACGATGCCTATCGGGTCGATTCGCACCAACGTGGCTCCTTCGATCGCGTCATGCAAGCCGTGGAATGCCTGCGGAAGCACGAAGTGAGCTTCAACGCGATTGTCTGTGTTCACAGGGGAAACGGCGATCACCCAATGCGCGTGTATCGCTTCTTGCGCGATTGCGGCATCCGGTTCATACAGTTCATTCCTGTCATGCAGCCGGTTGACGCCGCCGCTGGAGAAGAGATACGGCCCTCCAATTCGTTCGAGGCCCTGGTGACCCCCGAAAGCGTGCTTCCAGGGCAATTCGGCCGTTTTCTGACGACCATCTTCGATGAATGGGCACGCCATGACGTCGGTCGGATTCAAGTGGGCGACTTCGAGCAGGCGTTGATGACTTGGTACGGCATGGGCCCGGTCATCTGCGTATACAAGGATATCTGCGGTCGCGCCCCCATACTGGAGCACAATGGTGACCTCTACCGCTGCGATCATTTTGTCGCGCCCCATCACCGGTTGGGCAACATCCACGAATCGACCATTATCGACATGGCCAATTCGGCCTCACAGGAGCAATTCGGCTATGCCAAAACGACGTCGCTGCCTTCGTCTTGCCGCGACTGCGAGGTGCGATTTGCCTGCAACGGCGGCTGTCCCAAGGACCGCATCTTGCGAGACAGTCTGGGCGAACCGGGATTGAACTATCT
The DNA here is from genome assembly GCA_964558295.1 of uncultured Planctomycetaceae bacterium. Lineage (GTDB taxonomy): Bacteria > Planctomycetota > Planctomycetia > Pirellulales > Thermoguttaceae > JBDKTH01. Next base: position 953 of record CAZLDQ010000282.1, read on the forward strand.
GTGCGAGGGATATCGAACGTTCTTTCGTCACGTCGCGCCCGTCATGCAAGCCATGGCAGACACACTCCGCGCAGGGCGATCTCTTGCGCTGGTCATGCACCAATTATGGGCAAGAGGGCTTGGCCTGCTCCCCAAAACCTGATCCATGTGTTATGAGAGTCTACTGGTCCCATCCGCCAAGCACCATCGGAACGACACTCGCCGGATGGTTGACTATCATCATTGCAGTCCAGCCTGCTTCTTCAACTGGTTTTCTCTGGCAGGCCGGAAGACGAAGTCCTTCTCCAGCCAACGCAGCGGACGCTCGGAGAAGTAGGTGATTCTAATTGGTCCAGCTTCCATCTTGGGAAAGTAGAAACCGATCGTAGCCCCGTCGTGCCACCAGCACACGTGCCTCCACCAATAGGCCCATGACGAGAGGGACTGATCCCACGAAGGGTTGTCAGGGCGGTTCTCAAGATCTATGTCCTTGCCATCGCGCGTGTCACCGGGATGCCAAACCCCCGCCTGCTCTTCAGTGACAGGCCAGCCAACGATTCCATCATTGAAGACCCTGACGTTCTCGGACCTGAACGAATAGTGCCAAATCTTGTCGGCCAACTGTTTCACGGGAATCCGCGTTCCCTGGCCTCCTCTAACGTCCTGGTCCGTGAACAGCTCGGCACATATCCCTCTCACAAAGGAGATCTTCTCTCTCACCGTCTTGCCCATGTCAGTCTTGCCCACCGGCGTCACCCCGATGACCATGATTGGCGCCAACTGGGACACGTCGATCTGATATCCGTGCGTCTGCCATGTCACCCTGACAACATCGGGGCGGCCGTCCTCCCCACGAATCATGATTAACGAGTCACTGGATAACCCCTTTTCTGGGTACCATTTCGGGTGCATGACCCTCCTGACCCAGGATAGAACAGTCTCCGTTTTCCAGCGGTTGACCGTCTCAACCGGTATGCGACGAGGACCATCGAGAATCGCCTTGTCCCATCGCGCATTCGCATACGTAACCCCGGGAGGCAAAGCGTCGACAAGAGTCGTGGCCCAAGCATCGATCGGGGCGTTCGGTCCGCGGGGAGTGCCTGCTTTGCTGAACGCACTGATGCCTACAACCAGGCAAGTCAGCGGCAATAAGGACCATTTCATTACCATGACACTCCGATAGAATCGTTTCCGACAATCAGTCGTTCCCCGACATGCACTAACCCCAAGGAACTTCGGTGCACTTCAGCCATTTCTCCAACCCGCCTGGTTGCTCCGTTGCATCGTCGTCCCAATAATACCAGTCCACTGAGAAGCACTGATCTACAACATCAAAAGGACTACTTTGTCGCCCGCAACTGTCCCCTACAAGGAAGTAGTACCAACCGTTGTAGTAGCAGGTCGCTTCGTAGTAATTGACATTATCACCGCCGTCGACCATTAGCAGTCTCTCGTAGTCCCGGTCGTCATCATGAGTTGTCGGTGTGGCGTGGCCAGCCACCGGGAAGGACCGCCTTTCATTGTGAGTGGTACCAACCAGATCGTAAGCGCAAGTGCCATCCGCCTTGGCATAACAGTAACGAATGGATGAACCCGTGAGACCAAGCATGTCAAAATGCGCTGCCACAAACATCGCAAGTCCTGGACATTGGCTCGTGTGTCCGCCGTCGTGCAAGAGCCAGATTGGACTTGGACCGTCCCTGGGACCACTCAGGTCATAAGAATAGCCTGATCTTGCCAAGGCTTCGCCTATTGCATCGGCCGCCGCGGTGGCGTCCTCTTGACTCTTCGCACTTTCACAGACATAGGCCAACCTCTTCTCCGTGATGTTGCCGACCGGCGTGCCATACGTGACATAAACCTTGTGTGGTCCGGATACTTCTGCGTTGATACTGATGAAACCACTATGAGATTCCGCGCCGAAAAGAAATCCCCACTCGATGTTTTCCTCTATAATACCTACCTCGCACCCTACGGTCGAGGAATACGACGTGACATCAATCTCTTGAATACTGCCGTTTGAAGTGGTTGTCCCAGGGGTGCCAAGACTCAGGCAGTTCTCGTCGCTGCTTCCGACCAGTGCGTAGACGATGCCTGCCGGCTTGACCTCCACTTTGACTGTCGCCGTGACATTTGTATTCCGGGTTTGCGAGATTGGGCTGATTGCGGTCCTGCCCGCCACCCATTCAGGCGACTCGAACGGCTCGCTGGAATCACCCCAAATGCTTCCTGTGGTTGGGTCCTTCTTGAGCAGGCCATGGTCGCTGGTGAACTCAATGGATTTGACATGTGCCGACACAATCGTAACACACACGGCATCTTCGGCAATGAAGCCAAGTGGCCCACCGCCGTCTGGATCAATTTCGACTTTCACGCTCTGGTCGGCAAATGTTGCACTCGCGGCGATGCCCTCCACGTATAGGGTTACTACGCGCGTCGCGCTATTGAAACCCAGCGCGGACACATCATCGTAGGTGCCTGACGGCACGTAGTCACCTGGGATCCCTGCCTCTACACTGTTTCTGTTCCGCGCAACATCTGCGTCCTTGGTCCAGATGCGCAAATGGCCCTCGGCTGGCGTGTAAACGTATGGATCCGCTTCCGTGCCCGAGCCGGTGAGGGTCACCTCATCCGGGTCCGATGCATCGTAGGTAATTCGCAGCCTCGCTTCGACGAAGTCTATCGGTTCCATAAGCTCGATCACCAGTGGCACAAAAGAGGCGGCATCCGTCCGATCACTCGTGCCACCGAACTTGTTGAAGCCGTCAGCGTAATCTGGAATCCCGTCATTGTCCCCATCGTGCTCATTCACCTCAGTGAGCTTCCCCGGATAGCTGGCGTCTCCACTCTTGTGCTCGATCTGGTCTTCGTAGGCCGAACGGTCAGGCATATCCCAGTTGTTGGTGTTGTCCGAATCGATGTCCACATCGACGGCAATCGCAATGACATAAACAGTGTCGGTTAGCGTCCCACTCCACTTTGATCCCGTCACAGTGGCATTGACGGTAATTGGGATCGACGAGGTAGAGCCTTGCAGCGCTTCAACAAACACGACCGTTTCTCCGCCAGGATAAATCCCCAGTTCTGTCGCGGGTATGTTTTGGCCCGACGTGATTATGTCGCTGGCGGTGCGAGACGCCGAGGCATCCTTGCCTGGCTTCCAGATACGGAGCTTCAAGCTGTCGTAGGTCAGAGAAATGGTGAATTGCGATGGATTCGCCTCGCTGATATTCTGCGACGGTCGAAGGACCAAGGGGACGAAATGTCCACCGGCGATGCCATCGAAGTCCTGCGAATCAATGATCCCGTCTCCGTCAATGTCACCGGTGTTGGCCACGACAACCTTGCCCGTTGAAGAATCGCGTTCGAGTCGGTCTTCCTCGACATTGTCCGCGGGCACTGCGAACCCGCCGTCGTTGTTGCTATCGATATCGGCGTCGAGCATCGGGATGCAGAACTTCGCGTGTTTCCCGGAGAAGCCCGCAGGATTACCTGCTCCAATCACTTCGCTCATCTGGTCTCCCTGATAGGGCCCCAACAAGTGTAATGGGGTATTCTCGTCGATGATGAAGAAGGGAATCGTCGTGCCCGTTGCTGCCGCGATGTTTGCTTCCCAGTCGTAATCAGGACGGCCCCACTGCTCCAGGAATGATGGCCTCGTTGCAAGATGCTGCAAGGTGACATCGTAGGTCTTTCCGGCCTTGAAGAAGTAATCATCGCTCCCAACCTCGCCGAAATCGGGTGAAGAATACTGCACGTCGCCCACATGCACGACCCAACGCTCCGAGTTGCTGAGACTCGGATCACCTCCCGTTACGGTGAAATCATCACCCATATCTTCGGGCCAGGGAAGACCGTTGTCGGCGGCGTCGATCGGGTCACTGCCTTGGTTGACTTCCATAAAATCGGAGGCACCGTCAGTGTCTGTGTCGGGGGCAGTCACATTCGTTCGGCGGTTGTATTCCCTGAGGTTTGTCAGTCCGTCAGTGTCGAAGTCATCGATTGTATCAACAATGTTGTTACTGTTCTGATCACCGGATAGCGGATTCAGACCGCAGGCAACCTCCCAGCCATCTGGTAACAGATCCTCATCCGAGTCGAAGTAGGTGGGACTTGTCCCAGCGTTGTACTCATCAAGATTACTCAAATCATCGCCGTCGTAGTCACCATCGGTCGTGAGTATGAGTGTGAGCGGCGTCTCTATCATTGCAGAAGAACTGCCACCTCTCCAGACCACCATGCCATAGGAGTACTTGCCATCCGACGCGACCGTGAAGTCGGTGTAGCTGGTGGCGCCAGTTGTATCGAGCAAAGTCCAGTTTCCACCATCAGGCTTTCGGTATACATCGTAACCGGTGGCCTCGGTCATGGCATTCCAGGCGAGATGCACAGTGCCAGGGACGCTGGCGTCGACGGATGGATTGAGCCCTGTGTGGGCAGTAGCAAAGGCAGCATTAGCCGAGTTTCCGGTGCCGTTGATTGCCCGAATGCGATAGTAGTATGTGGTTTCATCTAACAACCCCGAGTCACTGTAGCTGGTCGTGTTCGCCGCGACAGCAAATGTCGTCAGGTCGCTGGTGAACGTGCTGTTGGTGGCCCGGTCGATCTCAAACCCGGTTTCGTCCGTAGCGTTGTCTGTCCAGTTGAGGTCGATCTCGACGTCCGACACCGCAGTGGCCGTCAGGCCGCTCGGAGCCACTGGCCACGCATTCGTGGTCACGTCGAGCACGAGAGTGTAGGCCGAGTAGACGTAAGTGTAGCCGTACTCGTACGCTCGGACTCGGAAGAAGTAGTGCGTCGAGGGACTGAAGGGTCCGGTGGCTGAATAGTTGTTCGTGCCGGAAGAGACCGAACCTAGTTGAGTCCATGGACCTTCGCTGCTTGTCGCCTGTTCGATGTAGAAGCCAGTTTCCTCTCCCGAATGATCGATCCACGTCAGGTCGATCCTGTTGCCTGAGACCGGAGTTGCCGCCAGATCCGTTGGAGCGGCCAACGGCGTCCAAACGTTGGCAGTGCTGGTGTTTGCCGAAGCTCCAACGGCATTGATTGCCCGAACACGGTAATAGTACTGCGTTCTTTCCGGCAGCCCCGCGTCACTGTAGGTAGTTGTGTCCGCCGCGACAGCAAATGTCGTCAGGTCGCTGGTGAACGTGCTGTTGGTGGCCCGGTCGATCTCAAACCCGGTTTC
>CAZLDQ010000283.1:0-6110 GCA_964558295.1 uncultured Planctomycetaceae bacterium
TCTTTCGTGAAAATGGCTACGAGGAAGGCTATGAGTTTTGGGGTATTCCGGGGTAGGTGGGTGAACATGATCAGGCTTGGAACGATCCGTTTTCCAAGGCGTGACTCGGGTGCCCAATGGCAACAAATATGAGAGCCACCTGGCAGCTGATTTCCCGCGGACGAAAATACCAAGTGTTGATGAAACGAGAAACAACCGAGATCCCCGGACGGTGGGGTGGCCAATCGCCGGTGTTGCAGTCCGGTTTTCAAGGGGTATGCTAGAGGGGGCCGTATGAACGAGGCTTTGAGACACTTTGCAGGAGGAAAGACGTTGGGTATGAAATACCGGACACACACCAGACAACTCCTCGGACGTCGTGATTTCTTGCGGTCGGCCGCCGCGGTGGCGGCGGCGGCCGTCGGCGCGCCTTATGTGGTGCCTTCTTCGGTCTTGGGAGCCAACGCCCCGAGCAACCGGATCACTTTGGGGATAATCGGCTGCGGTAACCAGACCACGGTTGACGTGCCGGAGTGGCTCAAGAACGACGACGCCCAGATCGTGGCCGTCGCCGATGTCAACAAGGCCAGCTACGGCTACCGGGACGAAAAGCAGTTTCTCGGCCGTGAGCCGGTCCGCGACAAGATCAACGCCCACTATGCCCAAAAGACCACCTCGGGCAAGTTCACCGGATGCGATGCCTACGCCGATTTCCGCAAGGTGATCGACCGGAAGGACATCGATGCGGTGGCGATCATCGTTCCCGATCACTGGCACGCGATTATGACGATCATGGCCGCCGAGGCCGGCAAGGATATCTATTGTCAGAAGCCGCTTTCACTCACCATCCAGCAAGGCCAGGAGATGGTCAAGGCGGTGCGCAAGTATAACCGGATCCTTCAGACCGGCAGCCAGTACCGCTCCCAACCAGGAATCCGCCATGCTTGCGAACTGGTGCGCAACGGCCGGATCGGCAAGCTCCAGCGGATCATCACCCAGGTCGCCCCGAACAACATGGTCGACCCCGGCCCAGGCTGGCAGCCGATGCCTGTGCCGGAAGGGTTCGACTACGAGACGTGGCTCGGCCCTGCCCCCTGGGCCCCCTATCACAAGGATCGCTGCCTCTACCGCTTCCGCTTCAATCTCGACTACTCCGGCGGCCAGGTGACCAACTTCGGCGCCCATTCCAACGACGTGGCCCAGTGGGCCATGGGCACTGACCTCAGCGGGCCGATCGAGGTCGAGGATCTCGGCGCCGAGTGGCCGCCCAAGGGAAGCCTGTTTACGACAGCCACCAAGGTTCATTTCCGTGCGAAGTACGCCAGCGGCGTGGAACTCGAATGCCGTACTCAGAAGCCTGGCTTCGGCGCTCGTTTTGAGGGGACTGACGGCTGGGTCGATGTGAGTTACAAGATCACCTATAGCGATCCGTCGCTGAAGGACGTGACGTTCGGCCCGAACGAGGTTCACCTCTACGAGAGCGAAAACCACTACCGCAACTTCCTGGATTGCGTCAAGTCGCGCAAAGAGCCGGCCGCCCCCGTGGAAATCGGCCATCGTTCGGCCAGCCTCTGCCACCTGGGCAACATCGCCATGCTGCTGAAACGCAAGGTCCACTGGGACCCGGATCGGGAACAGTTCATCGGCGACGACGAAGCCTCGAAGATGCTTACCCGGCCGATGCGGGCCCCCTGGGCCTTGCCAGCCGTTTGAGTTCCGAATAGCCGAGGAAACACGCACCACGCCGCAGCACCCAGTGCCGCGGTGCGGTGCCTTTTCGGCAATTAACACTGCAGAAGAATCTTGGCCACTTGATCGGCCGTCAGATCGCCATGTTCGCCCAGTCGGGTGCCGCGTTGCGAAAAACGCTCGCCGATGCGCTGGGCCGCGTGGGCCGGCGCGATGCCATAGTCGGCCAGATGAGTCTTCATCCCCAGCGACTCATAGAAGGCCACCGTCCGGGCGATTCCCTCCTCGATCGCCGCCTCAGCATCAGTGGTCGTGATGTTCCAGACGCGCCGGGCGTACTGTTCGAGCTTGGCCGCCTTCCGTGCCTTCTCATGCCGCAAGAGCGCGGGAAGCACGATCGCCAGCGACTCGGCATGGTCTAAACCGTAGAATGCCGTCAACTCGTGGCCGATCATATGCGTCGACCAATCCTGGGGGACGCCACAGCCGATCAGCCCATTGAGCGCCTGCGTGGCAGTCCACATGAGGTTGGCCCGGGCCGCGTAGTCGTTCGGATTAGCCAGGACCTTGGGCCCCTCCTCCAACAACGCCAGCAGCACGGCTTCCGCCTGCCGGTCTTGCACCGTGGCGTCGGCCGGATAGGTCGCATACTGTTCCATCACATGGACCCAAGCGTCGACAATCCCATTGCGGGTCTGCTTCGTCGGAAGCGACATCGTGGTCATCGGATCGAGAATCGCAAACCGTGGATAGACTTGCTCGCTCGAAAAGGCGAGCTTCTCCTCGGTCGACTTGCGCGAGATGACCGCAAAGGAGTTCATCTCCGATCCGGTAGCGGGCAAGGTCAACACGGAGCCCACAGGCACCGCAGACTTCACCGGCGCCTGCTTCGAAAGAATATCCCACGGATCGTCGCCCTCGTAACGGATGGCGGCTGCGATGAACTTCGTGCCATCCAGTACCGAACCGCCGCCGACAGCCAGCAGAAAGTCAACCTGTTCTCGGCGAGCCAGCTCGACCGCCTCCATGAGCGTTTCATAGGCCGGGTTTGGCTGAATTCCGCCGAACTCCAACACGTTCTGCGCCGCCAAGCCCCTCATGACCTGGGTATACACCCCATTGCGTTGAATGGACCCGCCGCCGTAGGTCATCAGAACCTTCTGCTTCGGGTAGACCAAGTTCGCCAGTTCCGCAATCGAGCCCTTGCCGAAGACTATCCGTGTTGGGTTGTAGTAATTAAAGTTGTTCATCCGGGGAATTCCTTACCAATACAAGGACTTGCTGCGAATCTCAGATCGTCAAGGAGGACCCGCGAGTCCCTACTTCTTGGCGTTCGCCGGGCGGCTTTCCAACTCCTTCAGGATCGACGCCGCCACCTGCTGGGCCAGTATGACGGAACCTTGCGGCGTGAAGTGGACGTCTGCCGGCCGTTGAATCTTGTCAAGTTGCGGCAAAGCAAACGTGTAGAGATCGTCGATCGAGATGGCATTCTCTTCCATGACCTTCCGCGCCACGGCATTGTAGGCCACCACGTCCTCGCTCTTGCGCGGCGGGCCGTCGGTGCCGGGAGCAGGAACGGGCGTGGTGCTGCACCAGATCAACCGAGCACCGGTCTTCTTCAACCGGGCCACAATCTCGCGCAGGTTCTGTTCATATTCGTCGATTGGCACTTGGTGCTTGCCGTCGATCCGCTTCAGATCGTGCAACCCAAAGTTGAAGTGAATCACGTCCCAACGGCCGTCTCCTAGCCATCGGTCAAGCTGCTTGACGCCCGTGATGGTCGGGCCACAGTTCGTCGGAGCCCGGTGGACATTCGCCTTGCCGGCCAGGGCCTCGCGTGTGGGAATCGTGTAACCGATCGAGATCGAATCGCCCAGCAACAGCACCCGTGGCAGCGTCGGATCGTCCATGACCGGAGCAAAGGCCGGATCGGGTGCCTTCGCCTTCGTGACTTGAGCCTGGCTCTCTTGTTGAGGGCTCAACACAACCGCAGTGCCCAACACCAGCCAACCGACGCAGCGAAGCCAACTCATGAAGTGTCTCCTCAATCGGGGTTATTTTCCAAGACAAAAGCGTCTCAAGATCCAATCCAACACATCATCAATGTAAACGGTGCCGACGACTTTACCCACCCCCCTCAGGGTTTTGGCGGTATTACGTCTCCTCGCCTACTTGCGGCGATGCTTTGGAGAAATGCCCTCTTGCGTGGCCCGCTTGGCTTCCGCTCGGTGCTCGATGTCTTCCGCAGCCAATCGGCACTGTGCAGAAAACCGGACAATACGCGGGATATCTTCGTCGACACGCTTGATGAAGGCCGCTACCGTTCCGCCGTGTGTCCTCAAGACCTCGGCTGCGTAATAGAGACGCTCGACTGCGAGTTCAAGGGTGCGGGCCTTTTGGTAGAGATCCTCAGCGCTTTGCGGCAAATACTCTTTTGCTTTGCGTTTGGGGGTGCCCTCGGAAGCAGGCATGGACAGTTCCTCAATCTGGCTTGGAATGCATCGGGCCACAGGGTCGCAGGGTGACGCCGCTAGCTAATGGAGAAGAAGCGAATCGTCCTACGAACGGATTTACCCAACGGAGGCTGAAACGTGAATCTGCTTCTCCAAACGCAAGGGCATTGTTCGACTGCCCAGCAAATGTCTAACCTACGGCGAAGGGGGGGATTCGTCAATAGCTGCACTTGGTAATTACCAACTGGGATTAAGTGTGCAGGTATTGACAGCCAATATATAGATATCTAAGCTCATGTGCAGATGGCGGCAGATCGTGCACGGCTGATCCCGCGGTGGCAGGAAGGATGAGACGTATGGGCAACGGGGCTTTCGAGCAGGGCATTGCTATCCCTCAACTCTCCGAGCGACTCCTTGCGGCGTTAGAGTTTCTCCATGAGCGGATTGCTGCAGGCCGAGCCGCCCCGACCGAAGAAGAGATTGGCCGACGTGTCGGTTGTACCGGGTCGAATGCCCACAACCTGCTCGTCAGGCTCTCCAGGGAAGGACTGGTCATACTTGCCGGCGGAAAGCATCGCGCAGTACGGATCAACTACCAGAGAGCAGCACCAGTACTCTTTCTGGCCGATGCTCGTCGTGTGCTTGCGACTGGCGGGAGGACGTCGAACGCATCATGTCGAATCAATGTCTCCGACAGCGTCTATCAAGAACTGTTGGCTGTCTATGCCTCTTGGTGCGAAGAGGCGAGTTGCCAGTCTGTTAGTTGGGAAGCGGAAATCGGCGTCTCGTGAATTTTGCGTGGCTTCTGGTCTTGTCCTTGGGGAGGTGACGAATGATCGTTCAAAGAGCCCGTGTTGGGTTCACCTTGGTTGAATTGCTCGTAGTGATCGCCATCATCGGCATCTTGATCGCCCTGCTACTGCCTGCCGTGCAGGCTGCTAGGGAAGCCGCTCGACGATCCCAGTGCGTCAATAATCTCAAGCAACTAGGTTTGGCCCATCACAACTATGCCGATGTGCACCGTGTATTGCCAATGCGCAGGGGGGGGACAAGTTGTTATGGTGGGACGGACTACACCAAATGCAACGCCGATCGTTTGAGTGGATTCATCTTCTTGCTGCCGTTCCTTGAACAGACTCCCATGTACGACAAGATCAAGGCAGGCGATGCAACCTATCCGCCTTTTGGACCGGCCGCCTGGTATTCTTGGACCGCATGGAATTTCTCGCCGGCTTGCCTGCTATGTCCGTCTGATCCTGGGAAGGGGTGGACTGCCACTGACCGGCGTCCATTGAACAACTATGCCTTTTCCGTGGGGGATCAAGTAGTTGCTGTAAACAACAGTCTGGTTCGAGGCGTCTTTCCAGCTGGGCGTTCGACTCGATTGGCCGACATTACAGATGGGTTGAGCAATACGATCATGATGAGTGAGCGACTGCTGTATGAACAGGGGCAGACCACGATCGCCGACCGGACCGTTCGGCATGTATTCGGAGAGAGGCAGCCCGTTGCTGGGATTGCTACTGCTCCGAATGCTTGCCTGGTAGAGACCGACGGACAGTATTTCAAAGCGGGACAGTACAAGGGGAAGTTTGGCACGCTGTGGCATGACGGCCAACCAGAGCGCGTCTGCTTCAACACGGTTCTGCCGCCCAACGGGCCTGCCTGCGCCGGGAATGACAACCCGAATGCTGACTCGTACGATGTGGTCATTCCACCGGCGAGTATGCATCCAGGCGGAGTGAACGGTTTGATGGCCGACGGTTCGGTCCACTTTTTTAGTGAGACGATCGATACGGGGAATATGGGAACAACGGCTCCTCTTTACAACTCTTCCGCTGAAAGCCCTTTTGGTGTGTGGGGAAAACTCGGCTCGAAGAACGCCGGTGAGTGAGTCATGGTTCCATAGGATACGATGATGAGCCAATTGTCAAGCATCATATGTTGCCTGTGTGCTCCCACACAGGCGGAAGAAACCGTTCTTTTGAC
>CAZLDQ010000284.1:0-6092 GCA_964558295.1 uncultured Planctomycetaceae bacterium
ACGCACGGTGGTGTGACAGGGACAGCCCGCGAGGGCTTACCTATGTCGATTGCGCCCACCGGACTGTCTTGGAAGCTTGCTAGCACTTCCCTGAAAGGGTAGGATTGTCAGGAACGAGTCGGGTGACTCGTCATACGGACCTTCCGCCGCTACCGGAAGGTCGATCGTCGCGGCGGGGCTTTTTGAGGGCCTCGCACTACAATCGGATGACTTGCGAAAGTCAGTTCTGCTTTCACAGAAACCGCCAACCTGGGCCCTCGGGTCCTTGATTTACAGGAAGCAGCGCTGGACTGGCGCTCTCTGCATGGGAGCGCCGGCCATGTGCTGTTCCTGTAGCCCCTTGGCGGGGGTCTGTGAAGCAGCCGTGGTTCGGCGCTCCCTTTTTTGTTGCGCCCGCCACTGACGGGAGTGAATGATACGCACTCGTTATCGGGTACCTCATGCGATGGTTTCCACCCATCCAACTATGAAAGGGGCATCCCTCATGTCCAGTCTTTTCCAGGCAGCCGAGGGGCCCGTGCAGGGCGTCTGTTTTCGCGACCGGTACGGCCGACTCTATCCCACCACCACCGTGTGGCGCACCGACTCGGAAGCCCGGGCACGCTGCGAAGCCCTCGCCTGGCAGTGCGTGCCACGCCAGAAACGCGAAGGCGGCGAGGTGGTGGTCATTCGGGTCGTGGAGGCTGATTAGAGAGCGGAGAGCAGCTGGGGACTGGGGGGCCATGCCGCGTCTTCCCGGTTGGCAAACCCGTCCATTTCCAAAAGAGCTAAGCCATCAGAAGTTGTAGAAAGTGTAAGGCAGGAAAAAGGGGAAACGGGGTAAATGGGAAAGGAGAAATTGGATATCTGTTGATGTCCGCGGTTGACGATGAATTCCGATCTTTGTCTTTCCCTTTTCCCATCTTTCCCCTTTTTTCTTCTCTTACACTTACTGCAATTCGCTGAAGAGATACAGAAATTCAGCTAGAAATTGGGCCAGGCGATCGGCTACGCTCTCGGGTGTGGGCCTCACCAGGCCTCAATTGCTCTTTGGCAATTCGGACCTCTGGGAAACGGGAGTTGCAGCAGCGTACCTGCTCAGGCCGTTACCGCTTCAGTCGTGCAATCGTTTCCCCCTGGAGAATTTTTCCCCGAACCGATTGCCAGCTTCGTTGACGAAAGGATCGCTTCTCACATCGAGAGAGGGCTGAAGCGGGCTTGCCTCTTCGCGTCTTCCCGTCGCGTTACGGCTTGGCCGTTGCCCCCTGCGGGTAGAGCACCTGCTCGACTGCCGGCAAAAACTGGCTGGCAAATGCCAGGCTGGGGCACTCGTGGATCGGCTCCTCCGGGGGGGCGATGCTGATCAGGTAGAGCTTGTTGAGCGCCTGCCGGCCGCCGAACCGCAGGCGCGGCCATTCGGGCGACTCCCAGCCGGTGCCCGCATTCCAGGCCCAAAACAGACGCAACCGCTGGGTGCCGTCGAGGGTCGACTTGGTGAAGACGGCCGTGGTGAACTCGATCTGGTGGTCGCCCACACGGAACGGAAACTGTTGCGTCTTCCCTTCCATCAAGAATCCGGCGCCTGGGTAGCAGGCGTCCGGAGTGTGGATCGACACATCGCGGGACATGCCGCAGATCATGTAGACCGAGACCGTCTGCCCGGTACGGGGATTGGTGAACGTGGCCGACAGATGCCCCTTGGCCCCGGCCATCTCCAGTTCCCGCCGGCTGGTCTGCTCCTCATGACGTTCCCCCACCCAATCCCCGACCGTCAGAGGGATCTTCTCGTACGCCGCCGCTAGACTGTTCAACTCCTCCGACGTCGTATCCTCCCACCGCTGCGTCCATCGCCCTTGCAAAACTGACGTCAATAGGATCAGCACCAGAGCGGTGCTTGCGGGCAGGAGCAGGGAGCGGTGGCGTTGCATGGCAAGGAAAAGGGGCTGGGGACTCGGGACTCTGAGAAAGCCTCGTCTGTCTCGCGGATAGCGGAAGTCGGAATTAGTGAGTCATAACTTGCCCCACAGCTTGCCCCAGGCGACAACCTCTCCTGCGTACTGCGTACTGCGTACTGCGTACTGCGTACTGCGTACTACACCGTCGTCGCTTCCGTCTCAATCGTATACGGCCGATAATAAGCCCGATAGTACTTGCCGAAACTGACGCCGTTGACTACGGCGCCCAACAGGCGCAGGTCGACCGACTGGAGCCGCTGGCAGGCCTCGAAGACGCGGTGTACTCGGCTCACGTCGCGGAGGATCGAGAGGATCACCGCGTCGGCGTATTGGCCGAACAGCAGGGCGTCGGCGTCGGTCAAGATCGGGCCGGAGTCGATGACGACGAAGTCGAAGTCTTCGCGGATCTGGGCGAAAGTCTGGTGCAGACCGCCGCGGGCGAGCGACTGGATGGCGTCCAAGTCGCAGAGGCCGGCCGGGGCCAGCCACAGCCCGGGAACGCGCGTCGGCCGAATGACCTGGTCGAGCGAGGCGTTGCCGCGGAGGACTTCGGCCAGGCCCGGCTCGACGGGCAGCTCAAACAGCCGATGCGCGGCCGGGCGGCGTAGGTCGCCGTCGATGAGCAGGGTGCGCCGGCCGGAGCGGGCGAGGCTGGCCGCCAATTGGCTGGAAAGGGTCGTTTTGCCTTCCTTTTCCAGGGCGCTAGTGATCATCACCACGCGGAGCGACTCGGTGTTGGCCCGGTGCAACAGCGAGGTGCGGATATTGTCGATCGACTCGATGAGCATGTTTTGCAGACCGCCGGGAATCCCACCGAGGATGCCGCCGTGCCAACCGCGGCCGGAGATGATCGGCAGGTCGCCCATCACCTGAACGCCCAGGCCGTAGGTGACTTCAGCCGGCGAGTTGACGCGGCGCGAGAGGAAGTCGACCACCGTGACGCCGGCAACGGCCAGGGCGAACGCCGCAACGCCGGCCGCAGCTGTCTTGCGATACTTGCTCTGGATGTTGCTCGACTGCGGCAGGGTGGCCTGTTCCAACACCTCGACCCGGGAGCCCGCCTGCAGCTCGATTTCCCGTTGTTCCAGTTCGTCGCCCATGCTGTAGGTGATCTTCTTGAGCCGGTCCAACTCGGCTTTGCGTGCTTCGAGATCGGCCGAGTAGGCCCCGAGTTTTTCGGCTTCCTTGGCCGATTCTTTGAAGTGGCCCATGGCGACTTCCAGCTCTTGTTCGAGCACGGCCTTTTCCAGTTCCACTTGCTCGATCTGCTGGGCGATCAGTTCCGCTTGGGTGGGCGGGGCGAGGGCCAAACCCTGGTCGATTTGGGTTTTGATCGTTTCGGCCAGTTTGGGACGCAGCTCTTCTTTCCGTTTTTTGAGCGCTTGCTTCATCGTCTCGATCCGCTCCTGGATGCGGACGACGCTCGGCGCCTTGTTGCCCCCTTTGGCCCGCAGGGCTTCTTCGAAGACGAGCATCTCAAGTTGGGCGATTTCGTTATTGGTCTGGACGATCGTTGGATCCTGGGCCAGGGCCATCTCGACCATGCGGTCGGCCAGTTTGCCTTTGTCCTGGGTCAAATCGGCGCCCTTGTCGTCGGTGCCTAATCGGGCCTTGAGGATGCTCAGCCGTCGCTCCATCCCGCCGAGTTGGCGGCGCAGGTCGTTGCCCCGCATGCGATGGTCGGCCAGGCTGTCGAGGGCATGGATCTCCTTTTGCCGGGCAGCGAACGAGTCGCTGGCATTGGTTTGGTTGGCCAGTTCCTGGTAGAGATACGTCTTCTTCTTGATCTGTTCGAGGTTCTGCTGGTAGCGTTGTTCGAGAAGCCGCTTACGGCGCGTGTGGCTTTCCTCATCGCGGGTGACGACTTCATCCATGTAGGCATCTTTGACCGCATTGACAATGGTCACCACCTCCTTGGGATCCGTGCCACTCATGGCGATTTCAAGGATCTCGGTGTTGCCGGGAAAACTGACGCTGAGCTGCTTCCGGAGCCAGGTAACCGGATCCACTTCGGCGCGGATCGAGGGCAACTGGGCCACGCCCGGCTTGCGCAAGGCCGCATTGAGTACGAGGTTGCTGGTGATCAAGGTGGCCTGGGCACGGCGCTGACTGAGGAACTCGTCGCCACTCGGCTTGTTGAACATGATGTGCGGCCGCCGTTCGGCTACCCGGAGCCAAGCAGCCGCTGAGTAGGTGACGGGGATCAAAAGCAGGGCTAAGCCCACGGCAATCCCCGCACTCAACAGTCCCAGGCCCAAGGCCCAGCCCCAGCGACGCCGCAAGGCATACAGCAGGTCAATCGGTCGGGGGGGGTAGGAGAGGATCTCCGGACGCGACGGCTGAGCCATCAACGGCTTGCCGTTGGCCATCGGCAACAAGGTCCCCTGACGAACCGCGTCGGAGAAGGATTTCCCGTCGGAATTATTCTCAGAGTGTGAAACCACGAAAGTACCTCATGCAACAGACTGCGAATGGTCCATCACGTTGGCGGGGGACCGCTAAACCTTCATCCTGATCGCAACTGCCAAGCCGGTCAACAGGCGGAGACGGATTCTTGGGCCCAAAGTTGTTGCCATGGCACGACTTTCCGCCAAAAACCCTCCGGTCTCGCCGATCGGCAAGGTGTCGTTTGGCATCATGGTTTCCCAAACCGTGGTGAGTTTTCGCAACTTACTGCCACCGGCCGACCATGGGCACGGGAACCGTGTCGTCGACCTCATAAAAGAGGTGCGAGAGGATCACCAATTCGAGCCATAAAAGGCCCAAGGCCATGGGCATCATCATGTAGCCGGCCCAGTCGTGGAACACCCGTTCGGCCAGCTCGCTGCTGGCCACACGGTAAAGGATTCCCGTCACGGTGATCCGGGCCACGTTGACCGTCAGGGCGATCGGTACGGCACTCAACAGGATCACCAGGTTTTCCCACCAAGTCCGCTTCACCAAAAGGACGATGGCGACGGAGAGGGCCAGGAAAATCGTTGTCATGCGCAAGCCGGCGCACTGGTCGACCACGCCGAGTTGCAGTTCCTCGATAAAAATCCGGTTGCCGCCGTCGTTGTAGGCCTCAACCCCCAAGGTCTGCAGGGCAAAAGTGCTCACGTCGGTGGCCAACGACTGGAGCGGAGCCAAAATGGCCCGTTCGATCGTCCAGGGCAGCGGGAACATGAAGATCAGAAACAACGCTGCCGGCCCAGCCCAGCGGAACAACCGCCAGCCGCCGACCAGGAGGATCACCCCGGCCGCGCACGGCACAAAGGTGTACATGTCGGGAATATCGAGGCCGATATGGGCGCAGGCCAGACGCGAGCCGAGCCCAACGGCCAACAGACCGACGCCACCCCACCGCTGCCAGCCCGGAGTCTCCTTGGCCGGTTGGTTTTGGGTCCAGATCACCACGGCGGCAACGCCCAGGACTAGGATTCCGGCCGCAAACGCAAGGGGCACAACGTGTTGCTGGAAGAAGCCCAAGACGCCTGGAGCGAGTGAGGCCGGTAGGAGCCAGTGGAGCCCGGCGGCAGTACCCAGCAGCCCACCAGCAGCGAGGAGAGTCTTTTTTTCCTGCTCATTTTCTGCCCACGCCGCATCGGCGGCCCCCTTGCGCCGCAGCCACAAGAGGAGGACCGTAAACAGGGGCACCAAGAATCCGTGCGAATACTGCGGGCCTTGCCAGTAGACAGCCGTTTCGGTCAACGAGTTCCAGTAGCTCCAGAGGAGGGCGACTAGGAGCAGGGCCAAGGTGAGCCATGTGATCCGCATGTTTGCCGTCGTGGGGGCGGAAACCGTTGCGTTTGTCATACGTCAACACCTCAAGCCTGGAACGGAAGGCGATTTCAGCTAAAACCACGATAATCAGCCATGTCAAAGACTGTCAACCAGATTGCCCCTTGTTGAGCGGGGCTCGCCCGCTGCACCAGTAGCTTGGTGGTTTGATGCCAGAAGCCAAACGGCGGGCAAGTCCGTCCGCTACGCGGATCCCCCCGAACAAATCGCGGGGCAAGATGTGCGTCTGACATGCGGAAATGGCGACGTGACCAACCTTGCCCTCTCTCGGAGGGGACCTTGGGGGCAGAATTCCTCGGTTTGGTCAATTCGGGCAAAGTCGCTGGTAGAGTTTGCCGATTATTCCGACGGTATCGATTGCGCCGATGCTATGGAACG
>CAZLDQ010000285.1:0-6090 GCA_964558295.1 uncultured Planctomycetaceae bacterium
ACTGTTGCTTAACCGACCCCGGGCTTTGTGCCACTTCCGTTGAAACAAAACATACCCACTTCCTTCGGGCTGTCCAGTCAGGATGCTTCCATATCAAGAATAAGCCGACTGGAAAACAACACAGCAGAAGAAGACCGATGACGATCGGGTTACGTAAAAGGCGACCACTCTCCATAGGTAAACGCTTCAGTGTCGAAAGACCGTCCTCGCTGAAACGCGAAAGCTCTCTGATCTCCCGGTCGAGTGTTGTCAGGCGTGCTTGGGCTTGCATGATTGGTTGCGTTGCTTCCGCCGCATTAGCCTGCTCTCCATGCTTCTCGTAGGCCCTTTTTCCAAGCTCTCGCAAGCAGGAATTGATCTCAATCTCAATCGCTTTTGCCTGGGCCACGTCTTTGGCATGACAAGCAGCCGCTTTGGCGCGAGCGACAATGGTGTGAGGTTGGGCTGTATCGGTTGCTGGGGCTTGCTTGAGTGCCTGTAATCTTGCCAGCCTGTCGGCAGTCCTCGCGTAGAGATCCTCGAACTCCTGACGGTAGCGCCCCGAATCGTAGATGGCCTTTCCGAGTGCCCAGTATGCGTTCGGCAAAGTGACTTGAGTGATTTTCAAACGTTCCGCTTCTTTGGCGGCCAGCAGGGCGGCAGCTTTGGTGTTCGCGGCAACGACAGATGCCGCTTCCTTTGCAGTTTCAGCAAAGGATTTTGAATGGTTGACCGGCGAGGCCGTTGAGGGGGGCTGAGAAGTTGGCAGAGGCGGACATGGGGCCGTCGAGGATGCCTGAGGACTGGGGATCAATCCCTCGATTGCGGACGCCGCTACCCAGCCTTCCATCCCCTGTTTCCACACGAGGTCGGAAGGCAGGAGTTGTCCGGACGCGGCAAGTTGTCGGAGGTGTTCTGGCGTGACTGGCCCGAATTGCTGGCCTTGTCGGGCGTAGAACCATTGATCGGCCATTGTAGACTCCCCCTTTCAGGACTTTTCCGGCATTGGTGCGAGAGGCTCTATCGCCTTCACGGTTCGTTTGGTGAAGAAGTACAATTTTGAATACTTCCACGTTTTTCCCTTCCAGCCACGGAGCCTTCCGGTCGCTATTGCATTAACGTGCCACCTACTACGAGAAGCGGGCGCTCAGCCAAAACCCGGCCAAAAGATTTCGCCATGTCCGAGCGAACGTCCCAGGTGCACAATAAAGAAGAGAGGGGAGCACGCCAAAGCGTCACCCCTCGGGAGACCCAGCGACGAGTCTGTGGCCCCCCCATAACGTAAGGGGCAATCGGTTCATCAATCGTCAGCATCGATTGGGGGAATCGTACCGTTGGCGACTTTGGACAAGACCTGACGAAGTCTTGGAGGAAATGGCCGCCTTGCGGCTAACGCTCGCTTCTTATCAATAGCAGGATGGCCATCGGAGAATGCCCGTTGCGATGTGGGAATGCGTCCAGTAGCATGGCGGGGAGACAACCCTCCCACTGGACAGAGGCCCACGGCAGATGGCAACACCGTTCGGCAATACAACTCAACTCTGGCTAGACCTTATGCGGGCTGGCGATCAGCAAGCCCGCGAACGGCTGATCGAACATACCTGCGAACGACTCCGGTTGCTTGCCCAGAAGATGTTGCGAGGATCACCCAGGATTCGTCGCTGGGAAGAAACCGACGATGTGTTCACGGAGGCGCTGACCAAGTTGTACCGCAGCCTGGCCTCCATTCAACCGGAGTCGCCAAGAGACTTCTACAATTTGGCGATGACCCAAATCCGTCGTGTGTTGATCGATATGGCCCGCCACTACTACGGCCCGGAGGGATGGGGGACGAAGCATGAGTTGGCGGTGATGGACTCGGAAGGCAGGCAGTGCGCTCGGTACGAAAAGGTGGATGGAGAGGGAAAACCCGGCTGCCTTCTGGAATGGACAGAGTTTCACGCTCAAGTGGAGCGACTGCCCGACGAAGAACGGGAGGTGTTTGGCTTGTTGTGGTACGGCGGATTGACCCAGCAAGAAGCGGTCAAGACATTGGGCATTTCGGAACGCACGCTTCGTCGCCGATGGCGTTCTGCCCGGATCTTGCTCTATGAGGCGCTCGGTGGCGAACCGCCGAGTGATTGAGGGGTGGCAATGCCCGAGATCCGCGAACTGGATGAACTGCTTGAACGATGGGATGACCTTCGTCAGCAGGGACAAGAGGTTTCGGCGGAGGAGCTGTGCCGAGATCGCCCTGAACTGCTTGCTGAGTTAAAGCATCGGATTCACGCCCTTAAGGCGATGAACTGGCTCGCGGAGAGCGATTCGTCAGCAGTCGAGGCGACTGCCAACCAGCCCTGCCCGCGTCCTCCGTGCCCAGCACACTTGGCCGTTACCGCTTGAACCGGCTCATCGGAGCTGGCGGCTTCGGGCAAGTGTGGGAGGGATACGACCCGGAACTACAACGGGTCGTGGCCATCAAGATTCCCAATGCGCAGCGAATTGGGTCTGCCGCCGAAGCGGCCAAGTTCTTAGAGGAAGCCCGTAAGGTCGCCCAGTTGAAGCATGCGGGCATCGTGCCGGTCCACGACGTTGGCCGGGAGGGCGACTACTGCTTCATCGTTTCCGACTACGTGGATGGAGGGAATCTGGCGGCCCGGATCCGGCAGGGGGCAATGGGCTGGCAGGAGGCCGTGCGACTGGTCGCGGAGATCGCACGCATCCTGCACTTCGCGCACCAGCGCGGCTACATTCACCGCGACGTTAAGCCCGCCAACATCCTCATCGACAGCAAGGGGACTCCCTTTCTCGCGGACTTCGGCATCGCCGTCCGCGAGGCCGAGCTTCAGCAGCCGGAGACAAGCCCTGGTGGAACGCTCGCCTATATGTCGCCCGAACAGGCACGCGGCGAGGTAAGCCAGATTGACGCCCGCACCGATGTCTTCAGCTTGGGCGTAGTCCTGTACCAGCTGCTGACGGGCCAGCTTCCCTTTGAAAGCCGTGACGCGGCTGAACTACGGCGAGCTATTCTTCTCGACACACCGAAGCTGCCCCGATCCCTCAACCCCACGATTCCAGGCACGCTGGAACGTATTTGTTTGAAGGCTTTGGCCAAAGAGCCAGCGGAGCGACACACTACCGCCAAGGATTTCGCTGCCGACCTGCAATCTGCACTGGATGCTCACCAGCGCCGGTGGGTTCGTTGGGCGGCGGTCGGGCTGCTGGTTGGGTTCATCGTAGCAATTGGTGCCTGGTGTGCATGGCTGCCATATCAGGGGCAGCAACCCGCGGCGAGGCAGCGTTCCGCAGAGGAAACTGTCGCACAGTTGAGGGGGTGGGTCGAATCTCAGCCTCCTCAGCCCCTGGAACAGGAAGAAACGGGACAAAGCGTTTTCGCCGAAGCGTTGTCCAAGGCACGGCGGATGGTGTCACCTGAAGTGCAGTCCTCCGTCAGTTCAAGCTCGCAAACACGCTCCAAGGGCGATCCCGTGTCGGCACGGTCCGGGCATCCCAGCCATGCGAATCGCCGCGATGGCCGAAAGCCGCCGTTGGCCCCGCCAATGTTCAACGCGGCGATGGACCTCACAGGAAAGACCCTCACCGATTCGGACTACGAAGCGATTGGGCGACACCTGCTCTTGCGACGGCTCGTCCTCGCGAACACGAGGACAGGCGACAGGCATCTGCCGTACCTTTTCCGTGCGCCCAGCCTGTCGTATCTGGACCTTACTGGCACACAAGTGACCGATGCGGGACTGAAGACCATTGGCAATCCACCGATGCTTTCGCACTTACTGCTGGCCAAGACGGGCATCACCGATGCCGGGCTAAAGGAACTGGGCCCATTGCGGCTCAGGACGCTTGACCTTGAAGGGACAGAGATCACCAACGCGGGTTTGGAAACGCTCGGTGATCGCTACGGCGCGGGTGGATACCTTCGAGAGCTTAGCCTTCGCAATACCAAAGTTGGCGACGGCTGCTTGCCCTCCCTGAAGCGGCTGACGCGGCTTCAATCGCTTCGCGTGGGCGGCACCAAGATTACAGAACACGGCATCATGGAACTGCAAGCCGCGATCCCTGGCTGCGCTATCATCCCGTAGACCCTGCATTGGACTGGAGGAAGCCATGCGACGCAGAATCGTTCTCTTGATCGGGCTATCGGCAGCGGCCTCGGTTCTCTTGCCGCCAGCCGCCCTCGCCGCCAACCGCAGGTTCGTCTTCAAGATCAAGACGAAGAGTGGCGGGATCGTCGGCAATATCGTCATCGAGGCTAAGGACATCGAAGCGGCGAAGTACAAGCTGCGGCAACGCTACCCCGGCTGCGAGATCCTGGAAGGGAGGGAGAAGTACTAACATTCGAAGTACACTTTGCCGGTAATCTCCCGGTTCGGGTCATTCCTGCCAAGGTTGGGATCGTAGAATCGCCATTCCTCTTCCCGCTTCATAATGCGCTCCCAAACGAACAGCCCAAAAATCCAGGAGGAACGCTCCTCGATATCTTCTTGACTCGCGCTCTGCCCTTCGATTTGTTTGGCAACGTCCGTGATATGGGTGAGCGGGGATTTCCAAGGAGCGAGTTGCGATCCGAGGGCCGAACTGCCAAAGGACCGCTTACCATTCTTGCCCGCGTGAAATTGGCCGACTACCCGATCCAATTCGTCACGAATTTCGTTCGCACGCTTCGTACCCAGGCGGTTCAGGACATCCTCAAAGTCCTCTTCGCGGGGTACGTGCGTAATTAACTCTCCGTCCAAGGTCTTAAGCATTTTGCTCTCCTAGTACATGAGTGTCTTGAGAACGCCGATGATAGGCCGACTCGCCCGGATTTGAAATTCAGATTTTCCAGACTGTGACCTCGCACCTGCCGTTGCGGTGGCCCATCGGAAGGCTGGACAGTTCTAGTTTCCTGTCGGACACCCGTTTCCCAATTTGAACTTCTCCAAGCTTCTCCAGGGCCTTGCCGATCTGCTGCGTTGCCGTCTGCACCGGGTCGGCACCACAGTAGAGACCGACAATTTGCCGGAAGTCGCGGCTATGGTGATCGCTGAGTTCGCGGACGACATCATGGGAATCGTAATCGGAGTGCCCGGCGCGTTGCCGCCGAACGGCATCACGGGCCTGAGCGATCACTGGGAAGAAGGGATCGATTTTCCAAGCCATTCTGTTTCTCCTATAGCCTTACTAGGGACCATCGCTTCTTCTACTTCGTGGCCCTCAAGGGACGCACCAAGAATCCTTCGTCTCGCTCCTCAACCTGGACGATCCATCGGCCTGCGATTCCAAATCGCTCGCGCAGGCTGGCGGGGATAACAAGGGCCCCACGTTCGTCGACACAGACCTCTTGCCGGACAGGGGCGGGCTTTACGTCAATAACGTTCTGCGCCGGAACCACGTAGGAGTTGCCGACCGATAGTCCGTCCTTGACGTCAATTACGCGAGTTTCGACCGCCCCTTGCTGAACAATGAACTTGCGCCCTTCCGCCTCGAGTCCTTTCACTAGGGCGGTGTAGGCGAATACCTTTCCTGCGTGATGGGCCAACGGCCTACGCCGCTGATTTTCAACGACCGGCCTAATGTCCTGAACGTCGGCGCTTGGGACAAGAAAACTGACATCGCGCACGGTGCCGTCAGCCGCCATCGGCGCTACACGCGTGAACTGGGCTCCTGGTCGCTTCACGATCAGCATTCGCCCCTCACCCTCGTGGTTCTCGACTAGGGCCGAGGTTGGATACCGTTTCCCTTTGTGTGACCACATCGGCTTCAACATAAACGACATCCTCCTGGCACTGATATCCAATCGTATACACTTCAGATCTCCATAATTCTAAGCCTCAGTTTCCGAATGGTCAACCGTCGCGGGATTAGTTTTTCAAGGACGGTGGTTCGATTCGTGGGCCTCAAGTCGGGGGCTGCGAGAGCTTCGGCAGGCCCGGTTTGCGAATTCGCGCGAAAAGGCCCGTTTCAGCCGTGCCAGCCGACCGGAGCCTGCCCGTTCGGGCAAGGTTTTACGCAACGTAAACCGTTGGCGGAATGGAAGATAACGGCGGAACTTCGCAATTAGCAAAGAGATGCGAAAAAGGGCGGGGCTTTAGCTTCGGAACCGAGGGTTGGGGGTTCGAATCCCTCCGGGCG
>CAZLDQ010000286.1:0-6030 GCA_964558295.1 uncultured Planctomycetaceae bacterium
TTCACGAGCCCAAACCTCGCCCCCTTCACGACGTTCCCCCTCGCCGGCCAAAACTTGCCCCTTGGACAACTCAGCTGGCCGAAAGTGACTTGTTCAACGGGCTGCTAGCTCGTTGGTCTCTTGCACGACGCGGCCGAGGGCGTCGTAGGTGTACGTGGTCGTGTTGCCCTCGGCATCGGTCAGCGTCAGCAGGTTGCCGAGAACGTCGTACGTGTAGCTGGTGATCACGTCTTCGTCAGCGTCATCAGTGGCGTCGTACACGCCGTTGACGTAGTTCTGGCAGACGGCGATCACTCGGCCCAGGTAGTTGTACGTGGAGGTGGTCGTGACACCGAGCGCGTCGGTGACGCTCACGCGATTGCCGTCGCTATCGTACTGGTAGGTCGTGGCATTGTTCAGTGCGTCGGTGATCGCAACGACGTTGCCCTGTGAATCGTAGGCATAGGTTGTCGTGTTGCCACAGGCGTCGGTGAAGCTGGTCGTGTCGCCCCATGGACCGTAGCCGTAGCCAGTCTCGGCGTAGTTGACGTCCTTAGCGCCCAGGCTGAGGGAGGTCGAATAGGCGAGGCCGGCGAGGTTGAAGTAGTCGCGCACGGCCACGACTTGCCCGGCCGAGTTCAATAGCGAGCGGCTGAGCGATTGGAGCACGACGTAGGAGCTGGTGAGCGACTCGGCGCCGGTCGGGCTACCGTCGGCGTTGAGGTAGTCGGCCAAGCCGTTGGGATCGGTCCAGGTATAGCTCAGCGTTTCTGTGTAGTTGCCCGAGAGGTCTTCACGATAGACCGTAATCGCGCCGAGGGTGTTGTTGGTCGTTGCGTTCCAGCCGGCGTAGATGCGGATCTCGTGGGCGACGTCGTCGTAGACGTAGTAGGTGACGTTGCCCAGCGCGTCGGTCATCTTGGTGACGCGGCCCAGCGCGTCGTAGGCGTAGCTGGTGGCGACGTCTTCGCTGGGCGAACTGGCGCTGTACTGGCCATCCACGTAGTTTTCCACGGTCTCGGTGACCTGGCCGAGCGTGTCGCGTGTGTACACGGTGACCACATCGAGGGCGTCGGTAGCCTGGACGACCTGGCCGTAGAGGTTGTACTCGTACTCGTAGACGGAGTGGGTGGGGGTGTTGTCGCGAAGGACGGCGGGCAATGTGGCGGTCATCGACAAAATGGCGACCGTGTCGGTATGCCAGGTGTAGGCATAGCTTGTGGTTTCGGCCGTGGCCGTGGTGCCGTCGGTGTAGACGGTGTCATTGGCCACGACGACTGTGGTCCGACTCGCGTAGGTATTGACGAAATAGTCGGTCGTTTCAAGGAGGAGGCCCGAGCCAAGCTCCCCCTGTTGCGCCGTGGCCGTTTTGAAGAGCCCCTCGACATCGCCGGCCGTGGTGGCCGTGGCCGTGGTGCTGGCGCCGTACTGGTAGACGTAGACCGTGCCGGCGGCGTCGGCGAGGTACTGGTAGTTGCCGCTCTGGTCGACCAGCAGATCGGCGCTCGACTCGTCGTAGCCGGTCACGGCCGACGGCTCGGCTTGGAGGATGAGCCGGCCGAGGGAATCGTACTGGTAATAGGTGCGTTGCTGCTGTCCAGAAGGCGAGCCCGAGCCGGTGACGTCGTTGAAGACCTTGAGCATCACCTGGCCCAGGCAGTTCGAGTACAAAATGTTCTGGTTCCCGTCGGGGAGGGTTTCGATGGTCTTGTACCGCCAGGAATTGACGTCCGACGCATTGTCGCTGGTGACGTAGGAGTAGGTGAAGGTGCCGATGCCGTCGGTGTCGTCGCCGCCCCAGGCTTGCACGCTGTGGACCGTCGTGCGCCGGTAGCGGTCGTACTCGAAGTAGTGCTGGGCATAGGGGGCCACTTGGGCGTCGGTGGCGACAAACGGATTGTCGACAGCCTCGCAGAGCCGGGCGTAGGATTTTTCGTCAAAGACGTACTTCAGCCCGTGGACATAGCCGTCCGAGCCGTCGGTCGTGTAGTAGCGGTAGTAGGTAGTGCCAAGGACGTTGCCGTCGTCGTCTTGGGTGGAGGCGGTCTTCAGGTCGCCCAGGTTTCCGTAGGAATCCGTACCGTTGTAGTACTGGTAGACCACTTGTTGGACGAGTGTCCAGCCGCCCTGTCCGTCGGCCTGGCGCGTTTGGACGCTTGAGAGAAGCCCGGCGTTGGGGTCGGACGTTCCGAGGTACGAATAGAGCCAGGATTCGGCGTCGTTGCCGTCGGCATCCTGGCGGCGCAGCTCTTCGATGGCGCCGTCGGAAGTCCAGGAGGCCACATAGGTGAGCAGCCCGCCGGCATTGGTCATCGACTTGAACTGGCCTTCTCGTCCCGCGGGCGTACTACTGCTGAAGTCGTAGAAATGGTACGCGTTGCCGGCGGAGTCGGTGAAGATGAATTCGCCGTCGATATGCGCGAGGTTGTCGGCCACATAGCTCGTCGGCTCGTACTCGCCGTCGGTCAACACGAACGATTCGATGTCCATGGCCGACTGAACGACGGCGATGACCGAATCGCCGCTGACCCGCGTGAGCATCGGCACGGAATCGCTGATCCAACCATTCCCGTTTCGCTGGTTGGCGGACCACTGCGTGTTGTTCGTCCAGCTCCGGCTCTGCGTGAAGCCATCGCCCAGGCTACCCGACGTGAGATCCGTGGTGCTGTAATCCACGGCGCCGTCGAAGTAACGGATCGGGTCTTCTGAATTGTTTTGGGGAGCCGCGGGAGCGCCGGACCGCTGCTGAATGTTGATCGTGTAAGGGGTAAAGGTTACGGGAATACTCTCGATAACGGGGAAGTTGTCCGGATTGAAAGTGTACGTGGGGTAATCGGGGTAATCCTTGATGTTGTTGACTTCATAGATGCGGGTTGCGCCGTCGTCGGACTCGCTTTCGGAAGCCGTGGCAAGGGCCATGGCTTGGGCGGCCAACGAACTGGCCGCGGAGGCGATTGACGCCGCGTCGGCCGTGCTTGGCACGGAGCAGTCGGTCGGCACGTTCTGGTCGCCGAGCCACATCAAGGCGGCTCCTGCGGCCGAACCGGCAAACTTCCACGAAGTGCCGGACGACAAGACTTAGCCGTCTGAATCGCGGGTCACCGAACTGACCTGATACCATCCCGAGCGATCGGGAGCGTCGCAGGTCGAGATGCTTCCGCTGTCGTAAATCTCCGTGCCGCCGCTGGCGTATTCGGCGACCACTCGCACATGATACGCGGAATTCGGTTGCAGGCAGGTCGCAACGAACATCGTGTCATCCGCGGTGACCGCATCGGACGCCGTGTAGTTGACGCCGTCGCTCGATGTCTCGGTAGAGTAGGTCGTGCCGATCTGGTCGACCAACAGCCCACTCCAGGTCAGCAGAAGCTCCGTGCCGGAGACGGTAGCCTTCTCGCCTTGAATCGAGGTGCCTCCCCGGGTGAAGACGGCCTCGCCCATCACGAGAAACGTCCCTTCGTTGCTCCACGATCCGGTCACCGTGACCGTTCCCGTATCGCTGACGCTCGAGCCCGCCTGCACGAGTCCGGTATTGACGAGGTTTTCCACCGTCACGGTTCCTGAGCCGGCCTGGCGCACGGTCCCCGTGTTGACGAGATCGCCGATGGTAAGGTTTCCCGAACCGGAGGTGGCCACGGTTCCGTGGTTGACTAGCGGCAGAGAGACCGTCAGTGCCCGGTCGCTGACGTTGCCCAGCAGGGTCGCCTCGTTCACCAGGCTGTCGCCCGAGTAAGTTCCGGTAATGGAGCCGTAGCCGCGAATGGTGATTCCCGGGCCGACGGTCAATGTTGCTGGAGTCTCGCTGTCCGCCCCTTCCACACAGACTCTACCAGCCGAACTCAACACGATTTCACCGGTCCCTGTGAGGCTCTGGGAGCCTTGAAAACACAACCTGGCAATATTTGAGGACGCCGTAATGGTGCTGTTGAGCGTCAGCCCATTCTTCACGGTCGGATAGCCGCTTGCCGTGAGTGCGGCGTCGGTATTGAGGGTCACGCCGTCGAGTGTACCGTAGGCCAGGCTCAACCAGGGCCCGCCGCTGCCGGCGATCACACCACCGAGGATTGTCCCGCCGTTGAGTGTCCAGACGCCCGTATTGCTGCCCAAGGTCAGGGTGTCGCCCGTGTTGTCGAGCGTTCCGGTCAGGTTCACGGTTCCTGCCGTGTAGTTGACGGTCTCCACGTCGGCGGTCGTGAAGCTGCTCCCCAAGTTGAGCGTACCGCCGTTGATCGTCAACGAACCGGTGTTGGACCACGCTCCACTTAAGGTGAGAATCCCGGAGTCCGTGGCGGCCAAGGTACCGCTGTTGGTTAATGGCGCGGAGACGGTCAGCGTCCCGCCCGAAACATCGGCCTGCATGGTCCCTTGGTTCACGAAACTGTCGCCCGCGTAGTATCCCTGGATTACCCCCTGGCCATGGATCGTTACGCCCGAACCGACGGTTAGCGTGGCGAGCGTCGTGCTGCTTGTTCCCTAGGCATAGAGCCTGCTGGTAGAATAATCCAAGTCGATCTGGCCGGTCCTGGTCAGGCTCTGGCTTCCCTGGAAATACAAGGAAGTGGAAGCGAGCTGAGTGATCGTGCTGTTGAGCGTGAGTCCGTTCTTCACGGTCGCTTTGTACGAGAGGGTCGCATCGGCATTGAGCGTCACGCCGTCCAGGATGCCGTTATAGAGCTTCAGCCAAGCCCCGCTGTTGGCTGCGATTTCGCCCCCGCGAATAGTCCCGGTCCCGCCGTAGAGCGTCCAAACGCCCGTGTTGCTGCCCAGCGTCAGGGTGTCCCCGGTGTTGTTGAGCGTCCCGGTCAGATTCACGGTTCCCGCCGTATAGGAGTAGCTCTCTTCTCCGGACAACGTGAAGCTGCCGCCCAGAGTGAGCGTTCCGCCATTCATGACCAGGGCGCCCGTGCTCGACCAGGTGCCTCCGAGCGTTAGAGTTCCCGTATCGCTGGAACTGCTACCGACCTGAATGGTTCCGCTATTGGTTTGCAGGTTGCTGACTGTCAGGTTTCCCGTACCGGAAGTGGCCAGCGTGCCGCTGTTGGTCAGCCGTGCGGAAACGCTCAGCGTCTTACCGGCAACGTCGGCGAGAATCGTTCCCTCGTTTATAACGCTGTCGTTCGTGTAGCGCCCTTGGACGATCCCAAACCCATGGAGGGTAATCCCCGAACCGACGGTCAACGTGGCAGGCACCATACTGCTCGTACCCCACGCATAGACCCGGTTGGAAGCATAGCCCAATACGATCTCATCCGTCCCGTCGAGACTCTGACTCCCCGAAAAGAGCACGTAAGCGTAGGAACTGGTGGACAGGGAGAGCGTGCTGTTGAGGGTCATGCCGCCCGTAACCGTCAGGGTCGCAGCACTTGCGACCGTCACATCGGTGTCGAGCGTCACCCCGTTCATCGTTGTGCTGCCGGAAAGTGCGATGCCGCTCCCCGACCATTGGCCGCCGATCAGCGAGCCGCCGCTCTGCGTCAATCCCGCATTGACCTCGGCCGTCGTGCCAACGCTGAGGCTCCCGCCGGTAATGCTGAGGGCTTCATTGCTGGTCAAGCTTTGAACCGAGTAAGTGCCGCTTGCGATTTGGATGGTCGGATCGGTCGCCACGTCAATGGTCACGTCATCTGCGGCCGTGGGGATCGCCTGCCCGGACCAGTTGAGCGGATCGCTCCAGGATGTGCCGTCGCCATTGCCGCTCCACGCCACGGCCGCCAACATCTCTCGCGGCTCAAGCGACTCGACGGCAAGAGGAACCGGACGCTTGTTTCTGGTCTTGCGATTGCGGAATGCACGACGCATGCTGCCCTCTCTCTGGACGAAGAATGAAATGGAACCAGAGCCACCCACAGTATCAACACGGGGGCTGCATCCTTCGGCGTCCAGCGCACTGGATCGTTAGAGCCAGTACGTTGGGGACACGCACACAAAGCGCGCGAGTCAAGAAAAAGTGCTGCCCCAAGTGAGAATCAAGATGGTCTTCACGAATGGTGCTACTTCTAGCAGCCCGTTGAACAAGTCACTTTCGGCCAGCTGAGTTGTCCAAGGGGCAAG
>CAZLDQ010000287.1:0-6025 GCA_964558295.1 uncultured Planctomycetaceae bacterium
CAACGGTGCTAACCAGCCCCGTTTATACCCACAAATTCTGCTGACGATCCTTTTTATTTCTTCCGGAAGGAGCAACGCAAATGAACCAACCTATCTCTCGTCGTGAACTGTTGCGGCTCGTGGGCTCTTCGGGATTGGCCGCCGGGCTTGGCACCACTTTGATGAACTCGCCCACGCTGGCCGATCCGCCCCCCGCTTCCGGCGGTGGATTCACCGGCAGCTTGATCAAGGACCACGTACAACAATCAACCGCCACCTGTCCCACGATCGTCAACGGCGAAATCATCCAGCCGCAACGTAAACTGACGCTCTTGGACGAGACCGACGTGCTCGTCGTCGGTGGAGGTCCAGCCGGAGTGGCTGCCGCCATTGCCGCTCGCCGAGCCGGCGCCAAGGTCACCCTTGTGGAACGCTACAACCATTTCGGCGGTCTCTGGACCGGCGGCCTTGTCCTGATCGTGATCGGCCATCTGGTCAAGGGCCCCAAACAGGTCTGCATGGGGATCGGCGAAGAGATGATGCGCCGCCTGGAGAAGTACGACCAGGGCATCATCAACCGCGGGCCCGGAAAATGCCCAACGGTTGACGCCGAAGCGCTCAAGTTCGTCATGCTCGACATGATCGAGGAGGCCGGCGTAAAGGTCTTTCTACATTGCTGGGGTGTGGACGCCGTGATGGACGGCAACGCAATCCGCGGCGCGGTTTTCGAAAGCAAGTCAGGACGCCAAGCCATTCTGGCTAAGAATGTCGTTGACGCCACTGGCGACGGCGACGTCTTCGCCGCCGCAGGCGCTGAGTTCGAACACCGCAGCTACAACATCGGCCTTGTCTCGCGGCTTGGTAATCTCGACAAGATCGACCGGGACGCCGCCAAAGGACAAAAGGTTCGCGGGCTCGGCGCAGCTACGCCAGTTCCCGGCGTTACCTGGGTGAACATGCTCGGCCCGGAAACGGACGGGCTTGACGTCGCCGAATTGACCCGTCTGGAGATGAGCCATCGCCGTCATATTTGGGAAAGTGTGCAGAAGATGCGCAAGACCCCCGGCTACGAAAAGGTCTCCCTGATTGAAACCGGCCCACAGTTGGGGGTGCGAATCACGCGAACCCTCAGCGGCGTCAAGACGCTCAGCGTCGACGATGTCCGAAACGGTGCTCGCTACCCGGACGTCGTAGCCGTTGGCGGCTTCACCAAGGCTGAAGGCAACGAGTGGCACATCCCCTACGGCGTGCTGGTCCCCAAGAAAGTCGACAACCTCCTGGCCTCGGGGCGTTGCATCTCCGCGGCCCTGAAGGTAGCCGACAACATCCGCTTGATTCCCGTCTGCTTTGCCACCGGCCATGCGGCCGGCGTGGCAGCGGCCGTGGCCACTCAAGACGGCTGCACGCCGCGTGACGTCGAAATCCCGAAGGTGCAGAAGGTTCTCAAAGAGCAAGACGCCTACTTGGGCTAAGAGACATCCCCATGTGCCCTCTCCCTTCGGGGAGAGGGCCGGAGTGGGAAGATCGTCGCCCTGCCGTCCCTGACAATTCCACTCATCCAGCCCTTTGCAATAGGAGAAGGTCACCAACCTGCCGCGCTGTACCGTTATTCCAATCGAGCTGGCACTTTGCCGCCTTCCACAGGAGGAGTCTGATGGACAAGCATGTTCTCGGTCTTCGTAAGTCAGGACCTCGGTTCTGTATCCTGTTGCTATCCTCACTTGGCCTGGCGACGGCCTTCGCCCCGGGCCTTCTACGCGGCGAAGCCGTAACGGCCAACGCGCTGCAAATCGGCTTGGCTCGCGTCTGCATCACACCGAAACAACCCTTGTGGCTCCACGGCTATGCCGGCAAGCCTCGGTTCCGCCCGTTTGAAGGTAAGCTCAACGATCTGTACGCCAAGGCAATGGCAATCGAAGACGCCGCGGGCCAGCGGGCCGTGCTGATCACCGTCGATCTCTGCGTGATCCGCGAACCAGAGGCCCGTGCGCTGTTCGCCCGACTGACCGAGCGGACCGGCCTCCCGCGACAGCAACTCCTGGTGAACTTCTCCCACACCCATTCCGGCCCAATCATTGGATCCTCCGACCTCGAGAGCTATCCTATGTCGGCCGAAGATCTCCAGAACACGCTAGCCTACACCGCCCACCTCTTTGACCAACTCGCGGACGTGGCTCAGGCTGCCCTGGCCGACTTAAAGCCGGCCACGCTGGCCTGGGGCGAGGGCAAGTGCGACTTTGTGCGTAATCGCCGCCTCTATCACGCCAACGGCACGTATCGCGGCATGGGCCCCAACCCGCAGAAGCCCGTCGACGACCGTGTGCCGGTCCTCCGCGTCAGTGGAATTGATGGAAGACTCCGTGCAATCGTGTTCGGCTGCGCATGCCATCCGGTGACCTTATGCCCCGATAGCCTCAAGCTCTCCGGCGACTATGCCAGTTTCGCTCAAGAGGAAATCGAAACGAGCAATCCCGGCGTACAAGCAATGTTCGTGCAGGGCTGCGGCGCGGATGCCAACAGCGACCCACGCTGCGGCCCCGAGCAGGAAAAAAACGTCCGGCTGCAGGGCAAGAGTCTCGCGACCGAGGTCCAGCGAGTGGTGGCTGGCACTCTTCAGCCAGTCCGTGGTCCCTTGCGGGTCAAATTCGCGGAAGTCGACCTGCCTCTCAAGCCGGTGCCGCCGAGAGAAGAACTTGCGAGGATGTCGGGTGTGATGACTCATAATGCCAAGCGGATGCTGGCCGCGATTGAACGCAACGAGTCGTTGCCCTCCCACCACAAGCATCCGCTGGCCGTTTGGCATTTCGATCATGATCTCGTGTTCGTCGCTCTGTCTGGAGAGGTCGTCTCAAGCTACGCCAGGCAGATCCGACAAGCCCTAAACGGCGACCGGCTATGGATCGCCGGCTATTCCAACGAGGTCGATGGTTATCTGCCCGATGCAACCATTGTTCGGGAAGGCGGCTACGAAGCCCGCGGCTTGGTGGCCGCCATCGGCTTCTATGCCGCCGAAGCCGAAACAGTTCTGATCAACGCCGTTCGTCAGTTGCGAAACGAGTAGCATTCTCCTGTCATGTCTCTCGCAGATTGTCATGATTCCCGAGCAGCAACTCAGTCTTCCCTTAAGACGATTAACCAACCACTGATTTCGGAGATGGCCCATGAGAGTCCTTGCCGCCTGTCTGCTTGCCGTCACCCTAACGCCAGCCTCCCTGTCAGCCACGGAACTCTGGATCGGCACAGCCAGTACGAGTATCACGCCCGACAAGCCGGTGGCCCTGGACGGCCATCGAAACCTGCGGATTTCAAACAAGGTCGAGTCGCCGCTCACAGCCACGGCCCTCGCCTTGCAGTCACGCGAGGGAGACAAAGTGCTTGATCAGGCAATCATCGTCTCCTGCGATCTGGTGGCCATTCGTCCCGGCATCCTGACGAAAGTCCGCGAGAAGGTGGAGCACCGCCTGCCGGACTTCGAAATCAACAAGCTTTTCCTGGGCGCCACGCACACGCACAACGCTCCCGTAACGCTCGAAGGTCGCTACACGCTCCCCGCCGAGGGCAACATGAAGCCGGCCGAGTACACGGAGTTCATGACCACCGCCGTCGCGGACGCGGTCGTCGAAAGCTGGCAAAAACGCCAGATTGGCAAGGTCGCTTGGGGACAAGGCCACGCAGTCGTCGCACAGAATCGGCGCGCCGTTTATGCCGACGGCACGGCCGTCATGTACGGAGCCACCAACACTCCACAGTTCCGCGGCATCGAGGGCTACGAGGATCACAGCCTTGACGCCCTATTCTTCTGGAACCAACAGGACCAGCTAATCGCCACACTGGTCAACATCGCCTGTCCCTCCCAGGATGCCGAAGGGGGACTCGCGATTCACGCCGATTTCTGGCACCCCGTGCGGGAAACGTTGCGCGCGCGATATGGCAAAGATCTATGTGTGCTTGGTCTGCCCGGCGCCGGCGGTGATCAGACCTCCCGGCCGATTTATCGCAAGGCGGCCGAAGAGCGGATGCTTAAGCTGCGCGGCCTAACGCGGCTGGAAGAAATTGCCCGCCGCATCACCCAAGGCTGGGAGGAGGCCTATCAAGGCGCATGCAAAGATATCCGCAGCGACGTCGTCCTGCGCCATTATGTCAGCCAGATCGAACTACCCCGTCGCAAAGTGACCGACGCCGAAGTGGCCGAAGCCCGGCAAGCCGCTGCCAAGTACGCCAACGATCCCGCTCAGCGCTGGAACTACCGCTGGCATCAGGGGGTTGTCGAACGCTACGAAGCGCAGGCTGCCGGCACCGAAGAGCCTTTCACAATGGAACTGCACGTCCTCCGCCTCGGCGATGTGGCGATTGCGACCAACGAGTTCGAGTTGTTTACTGACTACGGCGTCCAAATCATCGCCCGCAGCCCCGCCGTGCAGACCTTCGTCATCCAACTCACCGGTTCCGGCGGCTACCTCCCCACTCCCCGGGCAGTAAGCGGCGGCGGCTACAGCGCCGTGATTCAAAGCAGCCGAGTCGGCCCGGAAGGTGGCCAAGTCCTCGTTGAGCGCACCGTCGAGGCAATCAAGACACTGTGGCCGGAGGCGAAATAACACGGCCCACTCCACGACCTGTAAACACTCAACGGACAAGCAAGCGAGCCCAATCGGCGAAAGCTGCTCCTCCATATAGTGGATCGCACACATCGGGAGGCTTGGACAGCCCCATCAGGCGGCTTCCCCTTGCTGTTCCAACTTGCGCAACCTCTCAACCAACCCTCGCACACAATTCTCAAGCACCGGCAAGGCCTCCTCAGGCGTGGCACAGTCCAGGTCATCAACGTGCCAATACTCCACCCGATCCGACCAGTGCGGGAACTGTTCTTCCATCAACGACCGGTGCTCCGCTTCCTTCACGGCGACCACCAGATCCGCCTGAACAAGATCCGCCAGCACGAGCGGCTCCGGAAGCCGATGCTCGCCGTTGACGGGAATCCCTCGTGCCTGAAGGGCCTCAACCGTGTAGTGGGAGATGCTCCCAATGTCTCCCCAATGCCCCACGAGCAATCCCCGGGAGTCTGCCCTCCAAGCCAACCCTTCCTGGCTGGCAAGCCAGTTAAAGAAGTGTTCCGCAAACCGACTGCGGTAGAAATTAGCACTGCACAAAAAGATGACTCGCTTCATATGCCTCTCTGGGTTGCACCTTGGGTGTATCAGGCCCTGCCTGGCGAACCTCGGTCTATCCGAAGCATCCATCACAAGGGGGGACGCCCCGCGATCCCCCCTGACTGCAAGCGGATCGAATATTATAATCCAACGGTCGGCATTCCATCGAGGTCAACTTGGTCGAATCTCTTCGCCCCCCGAGAGTCCCGAAATGCGTGACGACCCGGTAATCGGCCCCTACGAGCAGCGTCCCGCAGTCTGCCGCGACTGCGATCCGCGAGCCCCCGCCGTCGCTCAACAGGTCGCGACAACAATCCGCAGCCATCTGCCCCTGGTCCAAGTGGAGCATATCGGCAGCACCGCGGTCCCCGGTTGCGCCGGCACCGGGATCCTCGACCTGATGGTTCCCTACCGGGATGCGGAGGAACTCGCAGCGGTCAAAACACTCCTCGAACAGCTCGGCTTTCAACGCCAAGCCACGCACGACCCGTTTCCGGAAGACCGCCCCATGCGGGTTGGCTCATTGACGTACGAGGGGGATATGTTTCTCGTCCACGTCCACGTCATCCCGGCAACTTCGCCCGAAGTCGACGAGATCCGTTTCTTCCGTACCTGCTTAAGAGCCGATCCTGAACTCCTCCGCGCCTACATCGCCTGCAAAAAGGAGATCATCGCCGCCGGCATCACCGACTCCTTGGCCTATTGCCGCCGCAAGGGAGAGTTCATCAAGGCTGTACTAGGATAGATCCGGCCCATCGTCCCTTTCCTCTCAGTCTCCCCCACGTTGCCCCTCGCTTGCCTCTTCGCGGCGTCTGCTTGGATCAGACGAGCCGCTTGCGTTGTTGCGGCGAATTGGGGGCGGGGGTGGTGACGGAGGATTGGCACATGGGGTGGGGGCG
>CAZLDQ010000288.1:0-6006 GCA_964558295.1 uncultured Planctomycetaceae bacterium
TCAGGTTGGGAGAGGACTTGCACCTCCAAACCGTCAAACATGCTCGGCATACACAGAAAGGCCCCAGGCAACTCCTGCCGCCCGGGGCCTTTTCTTGGTCTGCTACCTGAAACGCAAGCAACGATTAGAGCTCGCCCGGATCGAAGGCGGTCGACAAGCCGGCAGCCTTTTTGCTGTCGGGCGTCATCAGATGAACGTAGACAGTCCAATCGATGTTTTCCCGCATGAATTCCTGGTGACCGTCGCAGAACGAAACCACCACACCCGCACCGTGACGGGACGAAGGCCGGGCAAATGTATGACTCGGTCCGGTGCTGTCAAGACACTCATTGATACCGACCGGCTCGCCTGTAGTGCTCGTACACGCGGTCGCTTTGTTCGGGGACCAGATGAAACCGACGTCAGCCTCACTGATCCATCGGCGAGCCCCCGCGCTGCTTGCACCGTTCACAGTTGGCACCCAAGTAATACCTTGCACATTTTCCGAAATCAGCAGCGTGTAAGTGCTACCGTCGTGCTGACTGAGGTAGTCCTGCGACACGTTAACGTAGTCAGACGGCGCACGTTGGGCACGATGGTCGTGGAAGACGCCGTCCTCCGCGCTCTCTTTGTCCGGCAATGTAAACGAACCATCCCTTTGCCCACAGTTCGCCACGTACGCCAGCGGTGTTGATCCAGCCGCCATATTTTCCGGCGGATCACTGGGGCAGACGAAGAGCCGCATCATCACTCGAGCGTGAGCTGTTGGCTCGGCAGCATAGGCAACCGGTTCCGACCAGTCTTTCCAAAGATCCATTCGTTCCAGATAAGGGAAAAGCGTCACTGGCCACGCGACATCATTGGCTT
Organism: uncultured Planctomycetaceae bacterium; assembly: GCA_964558295.1. GTDB lineage: Bacteria > Planctomycetota > Planctomycetia > Pirellulales > Thermoguttaceae > JBDKTH01. The sequence continues at coordinate 847 of CAZLDQ010000288.1, forward strand.
TCAGTGCGACGCTGTAGTCGCTCCAGTCACCAGATGGATTCTGATCGATCGGAATCTCAACCGAAGTACCGTCAAGCGGCGTCTTGTTCGTGGCATGCCTTTTTCCCAAATACTCTACATACCCTGGGAACGCCCGGCGGGCGGACTCATAGTTGAGCGTTGCGAGACTAATGTTCTTCTGGTTGTTCATGCAGGTTGCACGGCGGCCGGCTTCACGGGCCGACTGCACGGCGGGCAACAGCAAGGCCATGAGCATACTGATGATGGTGATGACCACCAGCAATTCGACAAGTGTAAACCCTCTACGTCCCCGGCGTTTCATCGGAGTTCTCCTTCGTCCCAGACCTGGACACGACATGCAGACCTTGCCCTGCCCTTATTCTCGCAGAACGGGACAAAAATATCCAGCGTTTTCGTTGCGATTCTTGGCTTTTTCACGCCATGGATACACCCTGGTCACCCACCCCACAAAATGTAGGGTGGTCTAAGCAGGCCAACCCGAGACGATCGGATCCACCGACAAACCCCGCCCACACGCCCAACTCTGCCCGGCCACACGCCGAGCGAGTCCTACCAGCCGCTTCAACCGTCCGCCGCGCCCCGGTTCTCCAAGACGGCAGACGCTCAAGGAAGCAGCAGAAGCCGATCCGGGTGGGCCCCGCTTGGTTTGTAGCCCGCGCCGACCGTTCTCCCTTGGCCACGGTTTTCGCCGTTCAACCGTTCCACGGACACACCACCCTACAGGGTTACTTGCCCAGGGGATCGCGTGTCATGGGGATTTTGCGGAAATGGCTGGAGTTTTTATCAACTTTCTGGAACAATAGAGGCGATAGGGCCCGCGTGCTGGCAAGGAGCACCGCGCAAGAAGGGAGAGATGGCCAAATGACCCGTCGAAATCGCAACGGCTTTACCCTGGTGGAATTGCTCGTGGTGATCGTGATCATTACCATGCTCGTCGGATTGCTGATCCCGGCGATCGGCAGTTCACGAGAGCGTGCTCGTCAAGCGCAGTGCACGAACAACCAGCATGAGATCGGCTTGGCGGTGATCCAATATGAGACGGCCAAGAAGCAGTTTCCGGGATATGTCAACAAATTCGGCACAACGCCGAGTAGCAACACGGATACGCGGATGCCGTTGAGCTGGACGACCGTGATCCTGCCTTATCTGGGGAATGAGACTCTCTGGCGTGATTGTCGAGGACTGAAAACCTCAGATAGCAGTCCGCAGATTCGGATTCCACAGTACGTCTGCCCGAGCAGTTCGAGGACAGACAATACGGCTCTGACCTATGCGGCCAACTGCGGCCAGCAAGACGGGCCTTCTGGGAGCGGCAATTGGGACCCGGCCCAAGCGTGGGATACGGCAGCTAATGGTGTGTTCCACAACCGCTATGCGACTGACAAGCCGGCGGTCAGTTCGTCTTCGTTGCGTGATGGGGCTTCCAACACGATTCTGTTCACCGAGAATCTACAAGGGCGCAATTGGTTTGCCAATTCCGATATCTCAACGAAACAAAAGCTTCGGGAAAATGAACCTTCTCTAGGAATCGTCTGGTGGTCTAGCCCTACGGGCTCAAATTACGAGATCAACAGCAACAAAGACGATCCGGTGCCGGCCTCTGGAGACTACAACTACGCTCGTCCGTCCAGTAATCACGTCGGCGGTGTCGTCGTGACGATGTGTGATGGCCATCAGCGGTTTCTTAGTGAGCGGATCTCTTACGCGACCTACCAGCACCTGATGACCCCGAATAGCGCCGACGCTGAGCTCTCCCCTGCGCCCAACGATCCCGAATTGCTAATCGAATAGTCCATTCGGCTTCCGCTCGATCGCCAAACCAGCGGCTTTAACCGTCGCCGTTCCAACCGCTCTTTGTCCGTCCACGGGTTTCCGGTATTCTTAGAAGATGTGAGGCATTTGGGGGCGGCGTGCCAGCCAACGACAATATGTGCCGACTCGACCAGGCGGCCAAGGAGCGAACGGAGTGCGGAAATTGCGTCCCTTGCTGGTGTTCGGCACGCGGCCTGAAGCGATCAAGATGGCCCCGGTCGTCGCCGAATGCCGGCGGCACCGTCACGAGATCGAGCCGATCGTTTGCCTGACCGGACAGCATCGCGAGATGCTCGCCCAGGTGACCGACTATTTTGAGATCCAGGCCGACGAGCAGTTGGACCTGATGCAGCCCGACCAGACGTTAGCCGGATTGACCGCCCGATGCCTCGAAGGGCTCGACGCGGTGTTGGCCCGGCGTAAGCCCGACTGCGTCGTGGCCCAGGGGGATACGACCACCGTGCTCGCTAGTGCACTGGCCGCCTTTTATCGGCGGATTCCGTTGGTCCACGTCGAAGCCGGCTTGCGCACGGGGAACCTGGAGGCCCCCTGGCCCGAAGAATTCAACCGGCGTGTGGCCGACCTGACGACCGCCTTGCACTGTGCCCCCACGCAGCGTGCGGCCGACGCCCTGGCGGCCGAGGGCGTCAATCCCAAGACGATCCATGTGACGGGCAATACGGGAATCGATGCCCTGCTGGCAACCGTCAAGCGGCAACAGGAAAACGGTTCGCCCTGGCCGGAGAAATACGCCCGGCTCGGCGACCGGCCGATGGTGCTGGTGACCGGCCATCGGCGCGAGCATTTTGGAGAGCCATTTGCCAATATTTGCCGCGCAATTGCTCGGTTGGCCCACGACTTTCCCACGTGCCAGTTCGTTTATCCGGTGCACCTAAACCCGAATGTCCAAGGGCCGGTCCGCGCGGCACTGGCCGGACACGAGAACGTCCACCTGCTCGCGCCGGCCGCCTATCCGGAGTTCGTTTGGCTGATGAACCGCTCGACGGTGATTCTGACCGACTCCGGCGGCGTGCAAGAAGAAGCCCCGTCGCTCGGCAAGCCGGTGCTGGTGATGCGCGAGACGACCGAACGCCCGGAGGCTGTTCACCTGGGCGCGGCCCAGTTGGTGGGCACCTCGGTCGAGACGATCACCGCCGGCGTGGCCACCTTGTTGACCGACCCGGCCGCTTATGCCGCCTGCCAATTACCCCCGAATCAAAACCCCTACGGCGACGGCCACGCCGCGGAGCGGATCGTCCGGCTGATGCTTGAGCAGGGTTGGTAGATGGGGGATTTCAGATTTGGGATTTGGGATCTGGTGATGTCGGAATGGAGAGCCAGTTGGCCGTGATTGCGTAGCGGCGGAGCTTGTGCCTCACGTCGTGCAGCGGGAACCGAGCGACCAACGGCCAAAGTCGGTTTCGCCGCGGCATTTATTTCGGCAAAAAGTCCTGCACGACGGTCACTTCGCGGATCTGGCGGCTGGCCGGCTCGAAGACCCGAATCCGCACCTGAATCCCCCGCAACGGCACGGCATACGGCGGCGGAGCTTCTTGTTCGCCTGCGTCGTCAACCACGCCGTCGCCGTTGTTGTCGAAACCGTCTGTACCTTCGTCGGTCAAGCTGTCGCCGTCGGTGCTGATGCCAGCCACATCGAAGGCGTCGGTATTGACGCCATCGCATTCGTAATGGGTGGACCAAGTGTCGTAGACGGCCGAGCGATAACTGTCTGCGTTTGGCGAGGAGCTGACAATCGGCTCCATCCCGCGAACACGTGAGCTAGGATTGCCAGCCCAGCCAAAGGAAGAACCACCAAGATACTGGGTAATACGATCGTTCGCGGGTATGGTTCCCGCCACATCGGGATCCTTGATGCGACACAAGTAGTTAAGATCCACGTAGGCACCGTAACTTGCGATTTTCACAGTCCCGGAGTTGTTGGTATTCAGACAGTCTCGCAGCATTGTCACGTACCCAGGATCTTCGGGCAGAAGCGTGTAGGACTGCCCACCAGCTGGCGTGACCAACAAGACAATTGCCGTTGGATCCCACGCCTTCACGTCGAAGCCGATCACGTTGGTGAGGATCACGTCTTCACCGATCCGGTCGCCCAAATAGTTGGTCAAAGCGCCTGTGTCTCTGTCCTGGCCTGATGCGGGATGGGGATTGAGCCAAGCATCAAAGAGTCCGACGGTGCCGAGAGTCGCAGTCGGTAGAGCCGCTCCGGCGACCCAATTGGCGAACGAACACTCTGCCAGAGTCGGCAACCCCAGATTAGCCCAGTTGGAACGAACGATGTTCGATCCGGAATACGCGAAGTGTGCGTGGTAGGGGGTGTGATTCGCAATCCGATGGGCAAACCGGTTCTCCGGCTTGGTCAGGTCGCTGAGCGAATTGGCGGCCAAGGCGCCGCCGGCGTGGCTGTTACGGACAGAGATATCGTTAGTGCGAAAGAATCCAAGCTCAGGAGAAGTCAGGGTGGCGTTGGGCAAGACCAAGAGCACCCGACGGTAGAGTGTGCGTCCGCGCAGGAACCAGGCGACTTCGGCATCTTGCGACTCGACCGCATTGCCGGCCAATCGCCCAACAAAGGGGGTCGAGCGAGATCGGGTGGTGAACATCAGGATGTCGTCGATATCACCAACCGTCGAGTCGGGCTCATTCGGAACCAAATCTGTATTAAACGCCACCGACTCAATCGACTTCGCCGGCCCGATGGGCCCTTCGGTGTATTCAAAATAGCCTTCGCCTGCGGCCGGGTTGCGGGGAGGAGGAGACGACATGGTTACGGTAACGCCTTCCAGATCGCGCTGCAAGGTCATCTGGGCGGCGCGGAGTTGATCGGCCATCTCCAGGGCAGCCCGGGAGTTGGCAATCCCCTCGCTGACCGAGCCGAAGATCTGCACTACGGCCATCAGGAGCATCAACGTCAGGGCCGTCGAGACGAGAATTTCGATCAGTGTATAGGCCGACCGCCGCCGAAGCTGCCAGCGGGCTAGACCACGAACGGGCCGCATCATGAGATACCTCCTGTCGGCATGAGATCCACGTAATACCGCTTGCCCTACGGTGACTGGCCCGATCCGTTTTCCCCGGGGCATTATAGCTTGATAGGAGAAGGCCCGAAAGGAACGGCCGAATAGTACCCCCTCTTTATTTCTATTCGACTTTGGTTTGACAGAAATGTCAATCAGATTTTGGGGTGGAGAGAGGCTGGGAGGTTGGCGTGCAAGGGGGCGCGTTCAGGGTTGTGTCTGCACTTTGCCCACACCGCGCCTCCCTAGACCCTAGCCCCCCCCCCGTAGCACACTCGGCCCAGGCATGCAC
>CAZLDQ010000289.1:0-6000 GCA_964558295.1 uncultured Planctomycetaceae bacterium
ACTGAATCCGGGCGAACTGGCAGCCGAGCACGCGACCGAGGGCCCGCACAAAAAGCGTTTTGCCCAACCCCGGCACGCTCTCAATCAGCACATGGCCGCTGGAGAACAGGGCCACCAGGGTTCCCAGGACCAATTCATCCTGTCCCACATAGATTTTTCGAATCTCCGCCGTGATCCGATCGAACATCCGTTTGATCGGCGTATCGTTTTCCGCCACAATCGCGGCGACGTCGTCGGCCGTGTCACTCTCTGCGGGAAGGATTTTGGCGAGCGGCGGCAGCGGTTCCGGCTCAGGTGCAAAAGGATCAGACATGACGTAAGTTCAGGAGTTGAGAGTAATAGTAGGGAGTAGTACGCGGTACACGGTACACGGTACACGGTACACAGTACGCGGCATACGGCAAATGGTGAACCATGAGCTTGCCTCTTCGCGACCTTCATCATTCAGTATTCGGCCTTCACTTCTCCTCCTTCGTCTGGCGGTAGTGCAAGATGCGGCTCATCGCATAGCTCGTATCGCCGGAGCGACGGAGGAGGTCGCCGAGGGCTTGAATATGCTTGCCGAAATCGGAAACCGTGTCCGGTTCCGGATCGCGGGGGAGACCGAAAATCGGATAACGGGTAAAACAGAGCAGAATCCCAACGACCGCCAGGTGAAGAAGAATCCAACTGGTCGGCCAAAGGTGAAACATTTCCAGTCCGGTGGGCATGCTGGCCGTGGGATCTTCGTCAATGATTTGAGGCCCTCCCCTCCCGCTTTCCAAAAAGACAACCGTCTTTTGAGGTTCGCCGATCTTGTCGATCAGGTGGCCGGCCAGCTTGCGGTGCTCGTGGTTTACTAGCGGCAGGTTCAGCAGGAACGAGCCGTTGGCCACGACAATCAAGCGGCTCTCGCCAAACCACTCGACGCTCACCAGCATGTCGTTGTCCGACGCCAAGACGACCTCTGCATCGGGCGAGGGCTTCATCCGGCCGTTCAATTCGATCTCCACTCTTGCCGGGTCGACTCCTTCGAGCCACTCGGGCCTTCCGGTCAAGCTACGGACCTGCCGAGGCATGGGCTGGGGATCTTCCCGGAACCAGCCGTCGTCCGTCTCGGGAATTCCCTGGCGTTCAAGGCGGAAGGCGACCAAGGCCTTGGTTTTGCGTAGGCGGAGTTCTGCGAGTTGATCGTCGGGCGTGCCCGGCTCGACCTTCTGCCAATACCAGGGGGCGGCGTCGAAGTCGCGTCCAACGTAGATGAGCGTCCGCCCCGGAACCTCCTGGAGCCACTCGACCAACCACTGGCGCACTTCCTCGGTAGGCGGCTCGAAATCATCGGGGAACCAGACGATGCAGTCGGCCCGACTGCGCAACCGAGGGGAGAGCGTCTGCCAGGAAAAGACCCGATGCCCCGCCTGCTCGAACATCTCGGCCAACACGCCCGTCCCATTGACGCTCGAACTGGCCGTCGGCCCCTCACGCTGGCCATAGGTCGTTTCGATATCCTGCCGGCAACCGGCGAGGAGGAGAAGGAGAAATGCAGAATGCAGAATGCAGAATGCAGAATGGTGGCGAGGCGCACTGCCCATCCTCAATTTTTCTTTCTGTATTCTGCCTTCTGCATGCTGCATCTCTACCCCTCCCCTGCTACCAGAGAAGAGAACTCATCCAGTCGCGACCAGCAGGCTTCGAAGCGGGGCCGGTCCAGCGGATGGTGGCCGAAGAAAACGTCTTCAAACGCGACGATCGTTTGTTCCATCAAGCTGCAGAGCGATCGCCGGCGGCGCAACTCGCGGAGGTACTGGCGATTGGTTTTGCCTTTAGCCAGGTGGACTAGTCCGTGTTTGTCGAGTTCGACGAGTTGATGACTGAACAGGTAGATAATCGCTTCGCCAAAGTCCCCCTGTTGATAGCAGCGAGTGGCCTCGGCGAGGAAGTCAGACCGCTTGCGGCCTTCCAAGGGGAGCGCCTCGGTACGGCGTCGCTCGTCGGCCGCGGCCGATTTCTTGGCTGCGGCCGCCTCGGCCTCGGCACGCTGTTCGCTTTGGCGATAAGCACGAAACAGCACATAGATCAGCACGCCGATCAACACGGCCAGTACGATCCAGGCCACCCATTGCATCGACGCCATCGAAGACAGCCGGAAGCTGCTGGAATTGGCCCCGTCGCCCAACCAATCGAGATTCCACCGCTCATACCAGGGCTTGGAAACGTCGATCCGCGCGACGGTGTCCTGGGTTGAGTCGTACCACGGATAGCGAGCCGGCCACTGCCACTTGGCAAGCGCCTTGCGCCCGGCCGCGACCGAAGGGGCTTGGTCGGTTTGGGCAAGCAGAAGCAAATTGGCCAGAATTCCGTTCATTCCCAATACCTCGTCAGTCGAGCCCGTTCGGCACGCATCGCCAGTTCGACTTCCCACCCTTCGCGGCGAATCCGCAGGTCAAGGTAGCCGAGGAATCGGACCACGGCAAAAAAGCAAACCACAATCCAGAGCGTCAGGGGGAGGTAGAAGGTATACATCGAGGCCGCCCACTCCATGCGCCCAGTAAGCAGCGCATGCAGCACGCCGAACGAGCACCAGATGGCCGCGACCAGCAATGCGCCTAGCCCGAACGAGACGAACGACCGGCCGAACAGGTTGCCCTCTTCGCCCCGATGCACCGTTTTGGCCCGGGAGTAGGTTGAACGTCCTTGGGGCGACTTGCGACGAATCGGGTTGCGATCCAAGAGGATCACTTCGTTCAAATACGTCCAGGAGAAGCAGAACGGGCGCAAGAGCCCTCGGTAGATCACCAACTGGGGCAGCGACTCAACAAGATCGTGAACGATCCCGCGCAGGCTGGGCTGCTCGGTGAATAGGGCCCTTCCCAAATAGAGTGTGGCCGGGGCCGTGGCCAGAGGCGCTTCGAACAGGATCAAAAGGGTCATCAGAAACACCTGCTCAGTCGGGGGAGCTGAGTCCAAGAGCTCCTCCTCATAGCCTGCCAAGAGCCATGCGTTCAGCACGACCATCGGCAACACGCCGAGGCAGAACAGGCCCACCAGCGGCCAAGCCGACTGGCGAATCACGCGCAGCGCCAGGTCGAGGATATCGACATAGGTTCGCTCGCGAATCGTGATACGGTGGCGGTCCAGTTCCATGCTCAGGTTCTCCGTGGGTAGCCGAGGATCACGAAGTAGAACATCAACATGCCGGTGGACAACACGGCCACCAGGGCCTTGATCCAATAGGGGGCAGGCGAAGGAGACAAAAAGCCCTCGATCATCGCCGCCATGAAAAACATGAGCATCGCCGCCGCCACGACGGGCATGCCCTCCTGAGCCGCCCGATGCAAGGAGGCGAGCCGGCTGAGTCCCCGGGTATCGACCAGGGCAAATCCCAGCCGCATCCCCGCGGCAGCGGCCAGGACGATCGCCGTCAATTCAAACGGTCCATGGGCCGTGACAAACTGGAAGAAATTGTCGTGATGCGGGGAATTGGCCATGTGCCCGAACATGGCCCCCAGTGCAGCCGCATTGAAGACGGTCACAAAAAGCCCGCCGATGCCAAAGAGCAACCCAAACGCGAAGCAACGCAGTCCGATCCCAATGTTGTGGTAGATGTAAAACCCGGCCATCATCCCGTGGACCTCGGGCGACCGGGAATAACTCTCCTCCAATTGCATGAGCGTCTCTTTCCCTACAACCCGTCCGGCATAGTCCGGCATGCGGCCGGCCATCAGGTACGACAGGAGAAAAACGCCCCAAAATATGCAAAAGGCCAGACGCAGGCAATTGTCGCTAAACAGTCGTTGAGGCACTTCCACCAACAGCTGATGGGCCCAGGTCGAAAAGGCGAACGTCCGGCTGCGGTACATCAGATTGTGGGCTCGACCGACCAGCCGGTGCAGGTACTGGACCGTGCCCAAGGGCAACTGGTAGGCGTCGGCCAGCGCAAGGTCGGCGCACACGGCGCGGTAGAGCGCGCCGAATCGGGTTACCGTCGCCGGCTCGATCTTACGCCGTGAACGGCCTTCGAGCTGCACGCACAAGCTTTCCAGTTCCCGCCAGTTCTCCCGCCGGGATTCTAAGAGGTCGGAGACCTTCATGGGAAAATGATGAATGCCAAATGATAAATGGAAGAACGGTGTTGGTGGTTGGTTCTCCGTGGGACGAGACGCTTAAGGTTGAGGCTCCTGCGTAGCGGCGGGGCTTGTCCCGCGGGGAGACAACGGGGCCGCTTCGTTTTCGGTTGCCGCCGAATCCATCACTGCCATCGCCGTCGCCGGTTCTGCAGCCGCCGCTTGCGTCACCGCAAACGGGCTCGCCACGGGCTGTAAGGGCAGATTCCCAGTACCGGTGGCCGAGTCGCCGTTGCGGTCGGTGATGAACGTGCGGTGATACAAGGCGCAGAGCAACTGGTCGAGGTCCGTTTCTTCCGGCAGGTCAAACCGGTCGCGGAGCGGCTCGCCCAAATGTCGGGCAATCTCGATCCGTCGCACTTTCGGAAAGTGCGGCCGACGCTGGACATAGGTAGCCAGGGCCCGGGCCAAGGGGCGGCTTGGCTGGAAGTCTACCGGCACCAGCGCGGCCAGACGCAGGGCCTCCGGCTCTGTGATCCGCACCAGACCGTAAAACCATTGCGGCTCCTCGATCACGACCATCGTGCCGCAGGCTAGGTCGCCCAGACGCTGGAAGCGGTCGTTCATCGAGGCCGTCAGCAGACCGACCATATAGAACATGACCGGCTGCATGTCGATCGCCCGCAAGATGTTTCGGAGCACGGCCTGAAGGCCGTTGATCGGCTGGCCGTCGATGGAGATCACACGAATCTGCATCGACCGCTTGCCAGGCGTTTGCCCGTTCCAGTAGGCCTCGAACACCCCTCCGTAGAAGACCGACAAGAAAAACCAGATGACCATCGTCGCGCCCATCCCCAGGTCGGGAAGGCCGGCGATCCCAAACACCAGCACCAACCCGATCATGGCCACGACGGCCGCCACAATACGGATTACCAGATCGATCAGATAAGCCGGCAAACGGCGAAAGGGGCCCGCCACCTGATAGCGAAAGGCGATGTTTTCTGGGGTGACGATTTCCACCGTCGTATCGAGCTGCCCGTGCTTTACTGCCATAGCCCTATTATTTTCGGCCATCCGCTGACTAGCAAGGGGGATGCCATTCCCCCTCCTTGTTGTTTTCCCGCGTTTTCTGGAAAATAGACGGATTGAATGACGTGGCGCACCGCGCATCATATGGGAGGCAAGGCGACGTCAAAGGCTCGCCTCACCACGAGATTACTTCTTCGCCCCCCCCACGAGCAATTCCCACGACAGGAGCCCCCCAATATGGACATCAGCGGAAAAACCGTCCTTGTTACCGGCGGTGGAAGCGGTATCGGCGAGGGAATCGCGTTGGCTCTGGCCCGCGAGGGTTGCCGGGTAGCGATCACCGGGCGGAACGAAATGAAGCTCCAACGGGTTGCCGCAGCCTTCACCGGGGAGCCGGCGATCCTTTACCGCGCCTGTGATGTGGGCGAACGGGCCGATGTCGAGCAGTTGTTCGTCTGGCTCGATCAGCAGCAGCTTGCTCCCTTGGATATTCTCGTGATCAGCGCGGGGGTAAATACGCCCAAGCGGCAGTTTTCCGAACTCGATCCCGCAGACTGGGATCGGCTCTTGCGGATCAATGCAACCGGAGCATTCAATTGCATCCAGGCCGCACTGCCTGGCATGCGCAAACGTCAAAACGGGCTGATCGTCAATATTTCCTCGATTGCGGGAAAACGAGCGGCCAAGCTGGCCGGAGCGGCCTATGCGGCTTCAAAGTTTGCCGCCACGGCCCTTGGCACGGCCGTCAGTTTGGAGGAACGGGCGAACGGGATTCATGTGACCAACATCTACCCGGGCGAGGTCAATACGCCAATTCTCAAACAACGTCCCACCCCCGTCCCCCCCGAAAGATTAGCCCAAATGCTCTTGCCCGAGGATATCGCCAACCTGGTAGTCACCGTAGCCAAGCTCCCTGCCCGGGCCGTCG
>CAZLDQ010000290.1:0-5898 GCA_964558295.1 uncultured Planctomycetaceae bacterium
CTCAGAAAATCCCAGTATGACCAATCCCAAGTTCTAGCTGTGACAAAGCACTAGACATTACGCCGAAATGTGCTATAAATGGAGAAGTCTAATCCTCTTGCCGACGGCCATTGGATGACTGCCAGGTACCAATGGCTATCTGAGGACGCAGCTCGCGTTCGTCGCATTTGGTCCTGGAACCCTCTGAAGGACCATGCATGTCATTTGAAGATCTTGGGCTCTCTGCCCCCCTGTTGCGCGCTGTTGTCACGGAAGGCTACACTACCCCTACTCCGATTCAATCGCAAGCGATTCCCCATGTGATGGCGGGTCGCGATTTGCTCGGTTGTGCCCAAACGGGCACAGGCAAAACGGCAGCCTTTGCGCTGCCCATTCTGCACCGGCTGACCCATGCCGGAAACCCGCCACGCGGCACTGGACGCCGGATTCGCGCCCTGGTTCTTGCCCCAACCCGCGAGCTGGCCCTGCAAATCGGTGACGGCTTCCGTGTCTTTGGCGCTCACACCGCACTGCGTCAGACAGTCATCTTCGGCGGTGTCAATCAGAACCCGCAAACCCGGATACTCCAACACGGGGTTGATATTCTGGTCGCGACACCGGGCCGACTGGTCGATCTAATGAACCAAGGTTTTGTCGATCTGAGCAGCGTGCAGACGTTCGTGCTCGACGAGGCCGACCGGATGCTGGACATGGGCTTCTTGCCCGATCTGCGGCGAGTGATTGCCAAACTGCCGAGCCGGCGTCAGACGCTTCTATTTTCGGCCACGATGCCCGATTCGATTGCCCATTTGGCGGACAGCATTCTCCAGAAGCCGATTCGGGTTCGGGTGGCCCCGGTCAAGGCCACGACGGAGTTGATTCAACAGTCGGTGATCTTTGTACCGCGCGCGGAGAAGACACGGCTGTTGGCCAAGTTTCTTACAACGCACTGCGTTTCAAAAGCCCTGGTCTTCACCCGAACCAAACACGGCGCCGACCGCGTGGCGCGGCAACTTCGGCGGGCCAGGATCGAAGCCGACGCGATCCATGGCGACAAGAGCCAAGGAGCACGTCAACGCATCTTGGCCGACTTTAAGGAGGACCGGATCCAGGTCCTGGTGGCCACGGATATTGCTGCCCGCGGAATCGACGTTGCGGGCGTTTCGCACGTCTTGAACTTCGAACTGCCCAACGAGCCGGAAACGTATGTCCATCGGATTGGCCGGACCGGCCGGGCGGGCGCCACGGGGGTGGCGATCTCCCTGTGCGATCTTGAGGAGCGGCCCTGTCTGAAGGCCATCGAACGCTTGACCCGCCAGACGCTGGTCGTGGACCACGAGCTTTCGCTCGATCCTCCCCCGGAGGCCGAATCGGGGAGCTCGCCCCGTGAATCCAACGGTACGGAGCGGTCACGCCGCCGACGGGAGCAAGGGAGACGCGGTTCCCGGCAACCTTCGGGTCATCGGCCTCATGACTGCGTTAATCCTCCGCCACGCAAACGCAAACGGCGAGTGAAACACGCGGTCCAGCGATAGCAACCATGGCGAGCGCGTGCTGCGGCAGGCTGTCGAGGTGATTTCATGGCTTGGATGGACATCCTGTCGGGGGGCAACAGGCTTCCGTGATCACTCAGGCGGGCGAAATACCCCTGATGTGCTCTGAGACTTTGCCGAGCCTGCGCCTTTTGCACGCATCAACGGAGGTCCGGGTGAAATGGGATGCGTGCAATTGCCCCCCTCGATAGAATCGTGTCACAAAACTCTTGCGGACCATGACAGTTCAATTATACTTAGGGTGAGCTTCGGGTTGGGTGGACGCCGTTGCGGTCTCCGTGAGGCCTTTCATTTCGGCCCGATCAATGTTTCTTTTCCGTGCGGTTGTGAGTGCGGCGTGTCGTAAACGGTCCCAGCTTGTCCATGACGGCTGGGTGGCGATAGTGGTTTTTCGCGTCGTTCATCCTCTTTCCGTAGTTGAGTTAGTTCGACAGAGAATGAAGCCAGTGATCGTGTGCGAGTAATCGCTACGAATCGTGGGGGAGTGAGGGCGGAATCTGTTCGAAACTGCGGGCGGCTTGCGCCTCTTGTTGCCCCCGAGGTCTTGTCACAGTTCTTGTGCGTTTTTCGGGAGGTTCAGGCGGTTGCTTTGAACTTGTTTTAGCCCTGTGCCATGCTTTGACGCCGCAATTGCGTGAGGCATGCAGGGCCAAGTCAAAAGAGGAGAAAGCGTTATGGCCAAGTATTGTCTTAGGGTGAGGGACAGACTAGGGTTTACGCTGGTCGAATTGCTGGTGGTCATTGCCATCATCGGAATCCTTATTGCATTGCTCCTGCCGGCCGTGCAGGCTGCGAGGGAAGCAGCTCGCAGATCCCAGTGCTCGAACAATTTGAAGCAGATTGGCCTGGGCTTGCACAACTATCATGATTCGTACAATACCTTCCCCTTCTGCTGGATGGCCGAGATGGTGGGGACAACCGCCAACATCCAAGTGTGGGGCACGCGGATTCTGCCCTACATCGAACAGATGCCGCTGTACCAGAAATATGACAGTCGGACGCCGGTGTATCAGGAGGCCGTTGGTTTTGGGCATAGTGCTTCGGTGATTACCTCAAATATCGAAGTGATCTCCACGCCGCTGACCACCTTTATGTGTCCCTCCGCGCCTGGCAGCGACCGGGTTTTTGATGTGCTCGTTCCCGCCGCGGCCTTGGGAGTGGCGGGAATTCCCGATCTTCACACCCGTATGGCGGCCTCGGATTACATCGCCACCACAGGCGTGGAACGTGACTACGCGACCCGAGCCTTCGGTACCTCATCAGTGCAACGGTATGGCGTAATGCGGGAGATCAAACGTCTGCCCGGAACTAATTCCGTCTACACGAGTCGAATGGCCGATGTGACCGATGGCACGTCGAATACGGTGATTGTCGGCGAACGCGTCGGTGGGCCGAACATCTGGCGCAAGAGAACGCCCACAGCTCCCACGACTGGGAGCGCCGTTCATGGTGCGAATGGCGCTGGCTGGGGGGAACTGCTCAATGGAGAAAACTGGATCAATGGGGCCAATACAGATGGCTCCTCGCCAGCCTCCGGCGGCGGACCGTGTGCGATCAACTGCAACAGCATTCGTGGAGAGAGTTTTTACTCCTTCCACCCCGGCGGGGTTCACTTCCTCGTGACCGACGGTTCAGTCACTTTTGTGAGCGAAACGGTGGAACCGCGGATTCTGGCCTCGATGATCACCCGCTCCAATGGCGAAGTGTTTACGATGCCATAGAATGCGACGGCAACAACTCGGCGGGCCGAAAAGTGGCAACACCCGGAGGTCCAGCGTGCGTCTCCGTTTCTGGAAAGTCGTGAGGGCTGACCGAGACGACTGGAGCCGACGGAGCAGCCGTGCTTGCGCGGGCGGGATCAGCACGTGTTCCAGTGGTCGTCTTGGCTCAATTGGGCCGCGCGCAATTGCAACATCGCTTCGTCGTCGCCGTCCCGCCAGAACTTCTCGCCACCTTTGACGCGGCGATTGATTTGCTTGATCAGCGTATTGATACCAAACCCGGAGACGGTGGACTCCCGGTTGTGAATCGCAAGCTGAAAATGAACCGCACACCTCGTCTTCGGGATTGACGTGAAAGCGATCAATCCCGAGAGGGTGGGGCTGGCTCCCAACGAGATATTCACAAGGTCTGTTGAAGAACCCGCTTTGGTTTCGGTCGCAGGCCCGGCCTTGACAGCTTGGAAGCCCTGGCCGCCGTGACTGACTGCGTCATCTTGCCTGAGGCTAGACGTATCGACTCATGAGCCAATCGACCAACCTGGGAGAAAGGCGATTCAGCCAACAGAGAACCTTTCCCCATAGATAGGGAATGATTTCGTGACGTCCCTGGCACATCGCCTGGACGGTCTTCTTTGCCACATAGGCGGGCGAGACCGGCGTATGCTCCGGCCATGCCGGTTTACTGTGCTGCTCAATGACGCTGTCGAAGAACTCCGTGCTCGTTGTCCCTGGACTGACCACGAGCACATCGATTCCCCGCCGGCTCAGTTCTGCCCGAAGCGACTCACTGAAGCCGTGGACGGCGAACTTGCTGGCCGAATATGCACTGTTGTGGGGCGTGCCGCGGCGTCCGAGGATGGAACTGATGTTGACGATGATGGGCTTGCGTCCGGCTTTTAGTAGAGGGAGTGCCAAACGAGTCATTTCGACCAGCGAAAAGAAGTTGACTTCCATCACGTGCCGGAGCGTCTCGGGTTTGCCCTGCTCAAAGAGCCCCATCGCCCCAACGCCGGCGTTGTTAACGAGGATATCGAGCCCACCGTAGACGTTGTGAGCCGTCTCGATGACTTGCTGGCGGACGACCGGATCCACAATATCGCCGACGACCGCTTCCACACGGCCGCCGCCGGCGCGGATCTCCTTGGCCAGTTGGTTGAGGCGATCTTCGCGACGTGCCGTAACGACCACGTGGGCCCCCCGGCGGGCAAGCTCCAGGGCGATCTCCCGGCCAATCCCACTCGATGCACCAGTGATGATCGCTCGACTTCCTTGAATAGTACGTTTCGCCATAATTGGTCCGAAGTCAGAACAGGATCAATGAAGGATCGGGAACACTAACCGCTGGGCTTGCCAGGCGATACGAATTGGGCAGACGCCTACGACTTACTCTCTATCCGCCATTTGCCCGTTTCCCAATCCAGATCCTCTTCCGCCAGTTCCACCCGGTGGTCGTCGCTGCGGCAGGAGAGACGAACAACCGTTCCGTCGCCATCAATCCGGCCGAGGGAGTGCTGGGGCAAACGACAATGGATGGTCACACGGTGGTCATGGTACTGCTTGGATAAGATCTCGCCCTGAGCGGCAAGATAGGCCATCAACCGGCCGTTGTCGACCCCCATTTCCACATCGACCTCGACGAACGAACGGGTTAGCGCTTCGCTGACAGCAGCCGCCAGAGGAGACAGTCCAAAGCCGGTGCAGGCACTAATCGGTACGGCATTGGGATACCGGGAAAGCAGCCCGTCAAGCCGCGCACGGCTATCAAGGGCATCGATCTTGTTAAGCACCAGCAAGGTATTCTTGGCTTCGATCCCGATTTCCTCAAGAACCTTGTAGGCGGCGGCGATCTGCTCGTAGACATTCGGATTCGATGCATCGGCCACGTGCAGGAGCAGATCCGCTTGGTGCGCTTCTTCCAAGGTCGCTTTGAAACTGGCGATCAGATGGTGTGGCAGGTCGCGAATAAAGCCGACGGTGTCACTCAGCAGCACCGGCCCCCAGCCGGGCAAGGCCCAGCGGCGAGTCCGCGTATCAAGAGTTGCGAAAAGAGCGTTTTCCGTATAGACATTTGCACCTGTCAGTGCATTCATCAGCGTGCTTTTGCCGGCGTTGGTATACCCGACGAGTGAGACGGTCATCGAGTCCCCGCGAGCCGCCACCTCGCGTTCCTTGCGACGATGGATGATATTGAGTTCAGAACGCAAATCAGTGATCCGCTTCTCAACCAATCGGCGGTCAACTTCCAACTGGGTTTCACCCGGCCCGCGCCGCCCACCCCCCCAGTGTTGCCGGGAAAGGTGAGTACCCCACCCCAGCCAACCCGGCAAGGAGTATTCTAGCTGGGCCAACTCAACGGCCAACCGGGCTTCATGGGTCTGAGCTCGGGAGGCGAAGATGTCCAGAATCAACTCAGTGCGATCCACCACCTTGACGTCGAGGCTCTTCTCCAAATTGCGAACCTGAGCGGCACTCAAGTCGTTGTCGAAGATTACCACATCCGCCTTGGTGGACCGGACGAGGTTCTTAAGATCGTCAACTTTCCCCTTGCCAAGATAAGTCGCGGCATCTGGAGCAAGCCGCCGTTGGGTCACCTGGCCCACGACTCGGGTTCCTGCCGCTTCGGCCAACCCCTCCAATTCTTCGAG
>CAZLDQ010000291.1:0-4976 GCA_964558295.1 uncultured Planctomycetaceae bacterium
AGGGCAGGGGGGGCGGTTCGTGGCATGACCGTACCATAGGCGGCCACTCGGACCGCCGCCGAGACTGGCGCGATGCACGCGGATCGTCCGGGCCATTTCCGCGCGGCGCGAATCGCTGACGACGACCTGGACGCCGAACTGTTCGAGCTTTTGAATTGTTGGGGCGGAAGTGTCTTGTTCCACGATGACCACAGCCGCTGGCTGATCGGCGAGGAGATGGCGGGCGATGAGTATCAGGAGCTGTTCGGTGTCGATCCGATGGCCTCGTTCGTCCCAGAGGAAGAGTCGTTCGCCGTCTTCGTCGACTTGGACGGCAAAATGGGGCCGCTCGTCGCAAATCTGGTCAGGCAGACGCTCCGCAATGATGCGACAGGGGAGGCATTGGCAGGCTACCGTCGACATTAGCTTGTTCAGGTAGCCGGTTAACGGCTGGCATCGGGTGTCGAGGAGAAACCGCAACGGGCGCAAGGCGTGATAGTATTCTGTCAGATTGCCCAGGTAGGGTGGATCGGCTGGAAACCGTCGCAACGAGCCGAAACAACGGGTGGGGCGATCGACGCCCGACTCGAAGAGCTTACGCACAGTCTCCAGAGGGCCACCGGCCGATAGGGGGTTGGCCTCGGCGGTCCAGAACTTCAGCCCCACGGTCTGTTGGACCGGATCTTCTTGATGATGGACCAGGATGCCAGCCGACGCCTGGAGGTGATGCAGGGCAAAGGTCAGGCATGGTGCACTGACATGGCCAACGTCGATTACGTGGCAGCCGGCCAAACGGAGCCCCTCGCTGACGGCGGCGGTCAGTTCTGGGGTCCAGAGGCTCCCATCGGCGCCGAGTACCACGACCGGCGTTTCCGCAGCCTGGGGATCGTTGCGTTGTGTGTAAACGCCGAATGACGCGGCCAGACATTTGGCGGTTTGGGGATTCAACTCATTCAGGTAGACGCCTGCGACACCTTCGTCGTGAAACAGAGGTCGCGCCGGAGCTTGGCTGTGCGCCTCTGCCAGTCGTTTGACGAGTCTGGGCGACAGGCCGGCGGTGTCGGTGCGATGCATGCATTGTCGGCAGGCGGGGTAGTAGCGAGTCAGCCGTCCGAGGTGCACTGCCCGGCTGATGGGGGCGTTTTCACCAGGGCAGACGTATTGGATTGTCTCGGGCGAGTGCATCGTCACGGCATGCCGTCCAGCAGGGAAGGGGAGGGCAGGGGAGTGGGATGCACTTTAGGCCCCGCGGCCGAAGCGGGTCAAGGGCAATGTGACCTCCGTCAGGGCGTCCGGGGGGTGATGCGATCGAATGCTCTTACCGGACCACACAGCGGAAACGGGCGATGCCGCCTTCGCCGGGCTTCATCGGCTGGGTGATCTCCCAACGCAAGGTGAGCGAGCCGCTTTCGTTGGGCTGAGAGATGAAGTCGCCGGGCAGACTGCACTGGGCCGAGCCGGGCACCAGTTCGAGCCGGCCGCTCAGGTTGTCGAGGATCGTTACGTTGCCGATCGGTTGGTTGCCCACATTGTCGAAGCGGATCGTGAAGTCGACCAGTTCGCCCGGCTTGGCAGCACCGGTCGAGGCGATCTTGATGACTCGAAGCTTGGGCCTCGCCGGTTTGGTGTCGACGGAGAAGATGGATTCAACGCGCTGATCGCTGATCTCCTCGGTTGCCCGTTGTTGATCGATAATCACTTGGACTGCCTGCTTGTGCGACCAGACGATTGCTGCATCGACGTGTTCGGCGAGGAAGGCCATTTCCGTCCCTTGATAGACTCCCTGACGAATGATCGCCAAGTTTTCAAACGGCAGGAAGGCATCTTGGAACCCGCGAGGGCCGACCGCACAGGATAACGCACCATCGCCCTGGCGGGTCAGACAAACGTTGACTGCGTCGCGGCCGAGTTGGCCTTCGACTTGAATCTGTTGCTGGCGGGAGATGGCCGTTTGGGTGTCTTCATAGCGGACGAGCTTGGTCGGCAGATGGACACCGGCGGTTTGGACCCGCTGTTCATCTTGCTTGAGACTGACGACCTGGCGGACCGCTCCAAATCGTGGGCTGTAGATGTGGACCCGGTTCGAAGGTGCGACCACGCGGCGTCCGTCGACCGTGTCGTAGTGGGCGATGGTGTCTTCGGGTTCCAGTCCGCGGACTTCCCACTCCGGTCCGACGACGGCTTTGAATCCATCATCGCCGCCATCGGCTACGTATTCATCGTAGGGCCAGGGCTGGGGCATACCGGGCGGAGCCCAGGGGCCGGAGACCGTGGCCGGCAAGGGAACGCCCGCGGGCATTCCTTGGGAATAGCCGGCTGGGATCACGCCTGGGCCTGGAGGGGCGGGAAGATTTCCTGTGAAGGCCTGTGGGGGCAGGGCAGGGGAGGCGTTGGAGACCATTCCCGGGGACGGTTGCGAAGGGCCCGGAGCTTTGCACGAACAGATGAGCAGCGTGCACAGCGCGACCAACAGCCTTTGCCCACCACGGGGCGAGACAGGGAACATCACTCGCAACGCCAGAGCATGTTTCATCGCGGTTGCTTCTCCACGGCGCCGACAACCGGCGGGGCAGGGGGGCCTGGCTGGTCGGCCGGCGGGGCAATTCCGGTTCGCGGAATCCGGACAAACGGCGGACAGCCGAACAGGAATTGGGGATCCAACGGCCCGTTGGTGTCGGGCAGTCGGCCGCCGATGCGGAGGATCGCCATCGGACGTCCAAGTTGATCGGCGATCGCCAGGGGATCGGTACCGGTTGGCGCCTCGAACCACTCTTGCTGTTGTGGATCCTCGCGGATGGGCAAGGCGGTCTGCGGATCTTCAAGGTAGATCACGCGCGTGACAAATTTCCCGTCGGAGGCCAAACGGAGGTCTTCCAATGACAAATCGATGACGATGGGGAATCGCGTCTCCAAACCCGGCGGGGCATAGAGGCGGTTGATGACTTCCACGGTGGGGAAGACTTCCAGGCCCGGCGCGAGGGGGATATTCATCACGCGGAGACGATAGACTTGCCCGATGAGCATACCGGCACAAAGCGGTGCGGGATCGGGTTGGGCGAAGGTGCCTCCTTCGGCCAGCGAGATCATGACCCCGGGCGGGGCCTTGATCTCGACTGGCTGAAAGAAGCCGGGCAATGGTCCGCCCCGTTGGAGTTGCAGGTTTCCAATCGCTCCCGGTGGCATGATGCCTTGATGCAGATAGTGGACTCCCGGCTGCTGGGCGGCCAGGAACGCTGGCCACAGGCAGGCGACCAGGAGTATCACTACCTTGTCTGCAACTCGTGCCCGAGCGGCCGATGCGAAAACGACTCGGTAGCAGGGCTCGTTGACCATTGGCACAGAACGGGTATCCAGAAAAGAGGTTAGGGACTCATCGTGTTCGGGGCGACCTCACGGTTTACCCCACCGGCCTACACGTGGACCGGCTCAATAGTTGCCCACCGGATCAGGCTGTGGGCTAACCGGGTAGCCAGCGGCTGGCTGCCCGTTGACCGGCGTTTCCGTGGGGCAGGCCTGTGGAGCCGTTGCTTGGGCGCCGCGGAACCAGCCCAGGCCAGGATAATTCTGCTCGACGATCCACGCATGGTTGGCCGGTTTGGGATAGCTGATGCCGGGATCCTGACGCACGTCGATCTTGACTTGCTTGGTTGGGCCGGGCACATGGACGTAGGTGTGATTAGTCATTGTGTGCTTCTGCAAGCCGGCCGGACCACCCAGCGGGACATGTGGCGGACCAGGCAGGCCGATCGGCGTACCCGACATCGGCATACCGTATTGCGGACCGGTGACGCCGGAGATATAGTTGCTCGGCACACTCCCCGGGCCGTAGGGGGCTCCCATCGGAACGCCCATTGGCATTCCGGCCGGGCCTCGACCGGGGAGATTGGCGCCGTAGGCGGCCTGGACCACGTCAGGGCCGGGGCTGCCGGCGGGTGTCTCCAAGTCTTTGTTACCGATTCGCACGATCGCCAAAATTGCGCCGCGACGATCGGCTTCGACGACCGGGTCGACCCCCGGATCAAGCCGCGTGCTAACTAACGTTTCAACGCCGGCCAGGGCCAGTTCCTGATACTCCGGATCGGGCAAGTAGATGACCTTGGTGACAAAGTTGCCGGAGAGAATCTGGTCGAAATCCTCTTCCGTGAAAGCGACAGGAATAGCGTTGTGGGCGATAAACGCGGCGGTCCGCGGCATGGCCGGGCCGACTTCCAGCGTCGGGTAGAGTTCCACGCCCGGTCGGGACGGGATATTGGTGAGCTTCAGGCGATAAATGGCCGCCTGCGGGAAGTTGTAGCGTCCCGGGCAAACCAGCGGAGCCGAATCAAAGGCTCCCGGCATCCCCACATCCCAAGTGACGACCATCCCTTCAGGGCCGACAAACGCCACCTGCGAAGTCAGGACAGGGGCGGGCATCGCCGCTGCGCAGGTCATGACGCCTGGACCAGGGCCGTCGACCCCGGGGCCTGGCCTCGCGATCTGTTCCGCAGGCGGCAGGTTTCCTGGCAACGGCGCTTTGCAGCCAATCGTTGCCGCCAATAAGATCAACAAACACGTTCCGCATCTCATTAGGTGTCCCCCCTAACCTCTTGCCTGACAGGCGAGCCAGGATAACAGTCTGGACATACTCGCGACTGACATGGACCCTCTCGGAGAACCGCTTTACAATCCACACTCCGGATCCTGCCCGGCGCGATCGCGGAGAAAGCTCCTACGAAGCTCAAAACAGGGAGTACTCCAGTCGGTCTGGAATTCCCTCTAGGGGTTATTGGTCGGTTTCTTACAACACGAATCTTTGGCAAATCCGTCAGGACCGAACGATGAAGTCCAAGCTACCCAACCCGATCCTCCTGGTGCTGGTTGGCGCGATCGTGTCGGTCCTGCCCGTTTTCATGCAGGGGCGATCCCCTCGAAAGGGAGGAGTGGCGGGTGGTTCGTGGGCCGCTTCCACGTCCCCGGGAGCAAGGGGGGGGGCGGGCCAGTTGGCCGACCACGACCAC
>CAZLDQ010000291.1:4986-5888 GCA_964558295.1 uncultured Planctomycetaceae bacterium
CCCCCCCCCCCGCCCCCCCCACCCGCCCCCCGCCCCCCGCCCCCCCCCCCCCGCGCGCGCCGGCTGTGCGGCGTATAATGGTCTGATCCAGCGAGCGATCTTGACGCTCGAAGGCCGGCATTCGGTCTCCGCCAAGGTTCGTCAGAGCGTGGAACTGTTCGGAAAGCAATTGGTCGGTGCCGGCACCTATCTGGAATGCCGGGGGGACCAGGGCACGATGTTCCGCTTCGAGATGCGGATCCAGTTGTACGACCACGTCAATAGCCTCTTGGACATCAGCGACGGTCGCTATCTGTGGCGGTACCGAAAGCTTCGTGATGGTCAGGTCCTGAAGCGAGTTGACCTCCAACGGGTCAATGTGGCACTGGAAGAAGCGGGGAGGACGCCTCAGCCGGGAGAAATCGAGCTCTGGCCGGGCATGGGAGGGCTGGCGCGATTACTCGGTGGTCTCTATGGCACGTTCGACTTTACCACCCTCGAACAATCGCAATTGTTGGGGCAGCCTGCGTGGCGGCTCGAGGGACAATGGAAACAAGAGAAACTGGTCAAGCTCCTCCCCCACCAGGAGAACGCCATTCGAGAAGGCAAACCAGTCGATCTAGGCAAACTGCCGGATCATCTCCCCGATCGGGTCGTGCTGTTCCTTAGTACGGAAGACCTCTTCCCCCATCGCATTGAGTTTCATCGCCGGGCTGCGAAGGATTCCGACAGACTGCCGGCCGGCGCGGATCGGCTCATTGCGGGGGTTGATTTTTTGGAGGTCAGCCTGAATCTACCCGTTGATCCAGTCCGGTTCATGTATAACCCGGGCAACATGGCCTATGCCGACGAGACAGACCGAGTTTTACAAAGACTCGGCGTGAAGAAATAAATCAACAAGTGTCCCGGGCAGGGCCGGGGAG
>CAZLDQ010000292.1:0-5885 GCA_964558295.1 uncultured Planctomycetaceae bacterium
GGTTGGGAGAGGACTTGCACCTCCAAACCGTCAAACATGCTCGGCATACAGAAAAAGGGCTTTGGCCAGGTGCTAACGGCCGTCATCGAAGAAATAGGAAACGACAAGACGTGCCGCTGCCCTAACGATGACGACCTGACGCTCTACGGTCATGCTGATGCCGCTCTGGCCGAACTGCTTTCAGGCTCGCGTCCAGAAGATGTTGGTGTGCCCGACGCTGAGCTTCCATACTTGCGAAGCATTTTCAACGTCCATGTCTATGGGCTTGATAATTGGTCCAAACTGTTCAATAGGCGGCAACTCTTGACGCTAAGCTGCCTGGGGCGCTGCGTAAAGAACGCCGTTGCGATGCACAGCGAACAAGACGACGGCGACTACTATCATGCTGTTGCCGCATACCTCTTGCTGGCTCTGGGAAGGCAGGCCGACTATAGTTCCACCCTTTGCCTTTGGTCGCCAGAAGGTGGTTTTCTTGCTCACACGTTTGGAAGGCAAGCGCTGGCGATGATCTGGGACTATGCCGAGGGTAATCCCTTCGGATCAATGACAGGAAACTGGTCAGGCGGTCTTGATTGGATTTGCCGAGTGATCGCCAGTCTCTCGGCCACACCCATGAAAACGGGAATTGTTGTTCGGGGCGATGCAACTCGAACGGGGATCAACGACGGGTCGGTTGATTGTATTCTCACCGATCCTCCGTACTACGACGCGATTCCTTACTCCAATCTGTCAGACTTCTTTTACGTGTGGTTCCGGCCGGTCGCCAAAGAATGGATGCCAACAGTGTTCGGGACACCACTGGCTCCGAAGGGGCCGGAGATCGTACAACTTGCGGAACGTAACCCGGCCTACAAGCACAAGACAAAGGAGTTTTTTGAGAAGGGAATGCAGAGTGCCTTTGCAGATGGCAGACGCATTCTTGCCAGTCATGGTCTATACACGGTCGTTTTTGCGCACAAAACCACTGCGGCTTGGGAGACTCTGGTTGCCGCACTGATTGCCGAAGGACTTGTTGTCACATCGTCGTGGCCTCTTCATACAGAGAGGCCGGGTAGGCTCAGGGCACACGCCAGCGCTGCACTTGCATCGTCTGTCTTTCTCGTGTGTCGCACGCGGGATTCGGTTCTTGGACAAGGATTGTGGGATGATGTTCGGTCGGAACTCCGAGCGGTTGCGCAAGAGCGTCTCGACTTCTTTTGGTCGCAGGGCATTCGCGGGGCCGACTTCTTCATCTCGGCCATCGGCCCGGCGCTTTCAGTCTTCGGCAAGTATGAGCGGGTCACAAAACTCTCGGGCGAGGAGGTCACGGTCGGCCAGTTCCTCGATGAGGTCCGCAGCCTGGTGAGCAACTATGCCCTGTCGAAAATCCTCAAGACCGCGCAGACGGGCAACATCGACCCGGAGAGCCGGTTCTACGTTGTCTGGAAATGGTCCTATGGCGAGACGAAAGTGCCCGCCGACGAGTCGTTCAAGCTCTCCCAAGCCCTCGGAATGCCGACCGAGATGATGTGGGACCGCACGGGCGTGTTGGAGAAGTCGGGCGAGAATGTCCAGGCCATGCCGATCGCCAAACGGATGAAGATCAAGGACCTTGGCGACCCAACGGCCGACGGCGCTCCCGGCAGTCTGATCGACGTGCTGCATCGGCTGTGCGTATTCCGCGAGAAGAACGACACGGACGGCATGGTCCAGTTCCTCGCCCGCAGTGGCCAGGCCAACAACCCGGCCCTCTGGGTCGTTGCCCAAGCCGTGAGCGAAATCCTCCCTGACGGCGACAAGGAGAAGCAGTTGATGCAGGGCCTCTTGAACCAGAAAGAGAAGATCGAACAGATGGGCGAACAGGGACGGCTGTTCTGAGGAACACAGCAATAGAGATTATGACTGACGTGTTGATCTACTGGCGAGACTACCGCAAGAATGCGGCCGGGCAATATGCTGGCTGGCACTCGAATTCCCATGCGCTTGGAAAGCTCCAACCGGGCGATCGCATGTGGATGGTCACGTCGGGGAAGGCGATTCAGCACGAGGCGGAGCAGGCGGGCTTTCTGGTCGCGGTGTGGCAGGTGGCCGAGGCCGTCGAGAATCCAGGCGATGATCCGGCCTATCCCACGGATCGCTACCGCTATCGCATCGTGCCAAACCGGGAGGAATCCGTTACATTAAACGATCCGGTTTTGGTGGACCATATCCTCCGGCCGGCACACGCGAGCAAAGCCGTGTCGATCGGGCGTTATCTGCAAGGACCGCGAAAACTCCAAGAATCTACTGTCCGCCTGCTGCGTGTCGCCGCAGGGCCGGACTTGGCCATGAAGTGGCTGAAAGGAAATCGCGCATGAGCATCTTGAAACCGTGGCGTCAGGTGGCTACCCCCCACGCCGATATTCGCCAGGGGAAGTTCGACACTTCCGTCTTCGCCGCTGACCTGGGCGAGGTGCTCGCCGGGCGGGGGGCCGTCGATTATCGGGACGCCTGTACATTTTTCGCCAAGACCTACTTGACCGAGGGTTTGACCCAATTGCTGATCGACGTGATGCTGCGGTTGGCCGGTTCCGGCAAGACCGAGGCGGTCATCCAGCTACAAACCGCCTTCGGCGGCGGTAAGACGCACACGTTGCTGGCGCTTTACCACTTGCTGACCAACCCCAACATAGCGGGGAAACTGGCGGACATTCAGGCCCTCATCCATGCGGCGGGCTTAAAGCAGATTCCCACCGCCCGCGTGGTCTGCCTTGTGGGCACTGCGTTGAACCCGGTGTCCAACCGGACGTTGTGGGGCGAATTGGCCTGGCAGCTTGGCGGCGAGCGTCTCTACAGCAAGATTGCCAAGAGCGACCAGCGGAAGATCGCGCCCGGTACCGATCTTTTGGGCGAAATCCTTGCCGAGGCAGGACCATGCCTCATTCTGATAGACGAATTGCTGGCCTATCTGCTCAAGGCCGGCGGCATCAAGGTCGAGGAGAGCACATTGCGCGGCAACACCCTCATCTTCTTGCAGGAGTTGAGCATTGCCGTGGCCAATTGCCCCACGGCGTGCATGATCGCCACCCTCACCAGTCAGCTTGCCGAATACATGGACGAAGGAGGCGAACGGGCTTATGAATCGCTGGAAAAAGTGCTGGGGCGCGTCGAGAAAGTGCGACAAACCGTCGTCGGCGCAGAGATTTATGAAGTCATTCGCCGCCGACTGTTCGAGAACCTGGGCGATCCGGCCGATCATCGCGCGGCGGCCGAGGCATACTGGCAGGTCTACCGGAGGCTGGGCGAGGACGTGCCGTCGGGGTGCCGCGAGCCATCGTACCGGGACGAGATGATCCGGGCCTATCCCTTCCACCCCGAGCTAATCTCCGTGCTGTACGAACGCTGGGGGTCGATCGCCGAATTCCAGCGAACTCGTGGCGTGCTGCGTCTGCTGGCCGATGTCATCAGCAACTTGTACCAGGGGAAGGACAATGATCCGCTGATTCAGAGCGGTTCGGTGAACCTGGGCGCGGCGGCCGTGCGGGGCGAATTGGTCAAGCACACCGGCTACGGCAGCGTTTTTCATGGCGTCATCGAGAGCGACATCGCCGGCAGTCATGCCAAAGCGCCCGAGATCGACCGCCAATTGGGAAGCGAATATGCCAAGGAGAGTGTTTCGGAGAAACTCGCCCGGTCGATCTTCATGTACTCGTTCAGCGGCGGGCAGCAACGTGGGGCCACCTTGCCGCAGTTGCGCGTGGCCGTGCTGAACCCGGAGATGGCCCCACCGTTCATCTCTGATTCGCTGGACCGTATGACAAAGCGGCTTTGGTTCCTCTATCACGATAGCGGGCTTTATCGCTTTGATTCGCGGCCGAACTTGAACCGCATCCTCGTAGACCGCGAGGAGATGGTCCGTTCTGAACCGGAAAAGGTGCGGGACTTTGCCAAGGCGACCCTGAACGATTTGATCGGCGATGCCACGTTCCGTGTGTATCGCTATCCCGAGGAAGATCGAGATGTGGCTGACGAAGCCCGGCTGAGCCTGATCGTGCTCGATCTGCATCAGGTGGCATCCGAGGACGAGATGCCCAAGACGACCGAGGATTTCGTCACCGGCATCTTGAAACAACATGGCAAGGGATTCCGCAAGCACGCCAATACGCTGATCTTCCTGGCCCCCGACCAGCACCGGGCATCAGAGGTCGTTGATGCGGCCCGTGCGCTACTGGCATTGCGGAGCATTGACGACGACAAGTCCACAAAGAAACAGTTGTCGGAAGAGCAACTCAAGGACTTGGCGCAGCGGCTCAAGGAGGCCGAGGCTCGCCTGCCGGCGGCGCTTATGACCGCCTACCGGCTCATTCTGGTGCCGGCCGAGAAGAAGACGATCCGAACATTCGACATGGGTATTTCCAATTACACGGGGCGAACCACGCTGAGCAACAAGGTCTTGGATAAGCTGATCGAGGAACAGCAGGTGCTCAAGGGCCTCGATCCGGCGATCCTCATCGGCCCGCGATTCGCGCTCTGGCCCACGGACCAGGAGGTCATCAACGCGAAGACCCTGGCCGACTACTTCACCCAACTGACGCATCTGCCAAGGCTGCTTGGGCCGGACGTGTTGCCCGCCTGCCTGGCACAGGGCGTCCATCGAGGGATATTCGGCTATGCCCTGGGCGACGGCGAGCAGAAGCAGTTCGATACCATATATTATAAGGACAAGTCCGTGAGCGCCACGGATTGCCCGATCATTGAGTCGGCCTGGCTGCTGCGGCCGAAGTTGGCCGAGGCGCTCATGCCGAAGCCGGCGACGGTGCCGCCAACCGAATCTGGCGTGTCCGGCGGCACGCCGACGCCCGAGATCGGTGCCGGCGTGGGACAGGCGACCGAAGATGGCGAAGGAGAGTGGACGCCCGGAGGCGGTGTTCAGATCGTCGAAGGTGAACGGCGGCTCAACAAGGTCCGCATCGACGTGAAAAATCTCCCGTGGGAGAACTGGAACGACATCTACAATGAGGTCATCGACCCACTGGCCCAGGAGGGTGCCGATGTGCATTGCGATGTCGTCATTATCGCCAAGGGTGACGCCGCGATCCGTGAGAACACGATTGAGTTGGGAATCAAGGAATCCCTGGGACAGCGAGGGATTCAGGCGGATATTCAGACGGGGTGAGGGCCGTTGGAGTAGCCTTAGCCGTATTGCCCCAGGAAGATGTTGAAGACATGCACGCAACCCCGGAGTGGTTATCTCTGATGTTTGCGTGGGCGAAGGAGTGAGCAGAATGGATATTCTTGTCGATTGAGGTGGACCGGGTTGTCTAGACCACGGATTACGAATTCTTAGATAGTGGGGACTAGCGGCCCGCGAAACCCATTCCAAAGGTTTCGCGCGGCCGCAGCAGCACCCCCTCATTATGAGTACCGAAAGAGTTCTCCAAAATTGTTCCGAGAAAAATGCCGTTGATTTGGACCACTGCGACGACTTTGTTGGACGTCTCACGCTGCCACGTACATCATCGCTGGCGTGAGGTAGCCCAAGGCGGCATGGATTCGCTCGTCGTTGTAGAACCGGAAGAACTTTGCCAAGCCTACCTCCAATGCACGCACCGTGGCGTAATCGTGAAGATACACCCACTCCCATTTCAACGTCCGCCACAATCGCTCCACGAACACGTTGTCCATCCAACGGCCGCGACCGTCCATGCTTACGCCCACGCCCGCCAACGCCAGCCGATCGGTGAACGCACGGGCTGTGTACTGCACGCCCTGGTCGGTGTTGAAAATCTCCGGCGTGCCGCGCGCGAGTGCCTCCTCCAACGCCTCCAGGCAGAACTGGCCGTCGAGCGTGTTCGACAATCGCCACGACAGCACGTAGCGGCTGTACCAGTCCATGACCACCGTCAGGTACATCCAGCCGTGCGGCA
>CAZLDQ010000293.1:0-4185 GCA_964558295.1 uncultured Planctomycetaceae bacterium
AATGGTAGGCCTAAGCAGCCGATTGGGGCCAGCGCCGCCGGGAGGGGGGTGGGTGGATAGTGGGCGGGGGATGGGGGGTGGTAACGTGGCGCGGGAGAGGGTGTAAGGATGGGAATGGCGTCGATAGCCAAGGGAAGGGAGCCTGATAAAATGTACAGTGTAGGAGCGGTTGTCAATCGGTTCTGTGGCTGGTAAATACCGCTATCATCTCTGAAAATCCAGCATATGCCGCCTACCATCCACCATTAACCATCCACCACGTATGTCCGCTCAACAAAGTCTCTTCGCCTACGAGCCTGATCCTTGGCAGCAAGACGATCAGTCGGAAAGACTGGTAGCTACGGTTGTGTTTGCCGAGGGACCGGGCGGGGAATACGACTACCTAGTGCCGGACCGACTGGTCGCGAAGATTGAGTTGGGACGCCGCGTGCGTGCGCCGCTGGGACGAAGCAATCGGGCCCTGACCGGCTATTGTGTGAAGGTGGAAACCAAGCCGGTCGGCCGGCCGCTCAAGCCACTGCTCGACGTCCTCGATCTCCGAAGCCTGGTGAGCCCATCGATGCTCAAACTGACGCACTGGATTGCCGGGCATTATCTGTGTGAGTGGGGGCAGGTCTTGGATGCCGTGGTGCCGGCCGGCGTTCGTGGTCAGGCGGGGACGCGAATGGCTACGGTGCTTTCGGTTGCCCCGGAAGTTGTCGGCCAGATCGATCGGCTCAACCTGCCGGAGAAGCAGGCCAAGGTGCTGAAGGTGTTGGCCGCAGCCGGCGAGCCGCTGAGTGCCGGGGACCTTGCCCAGGCGGCCAAATGTACGCCCGCCCCCATCACGGCCTTGCGTCGCAAGGGGCTGATCCTCGCCCGCACGCAGCGGCTCCAGTCCCAGCAGCGGGTGGTCGAGGCGGAGATCGTACCGCAGTCGGATCTGGTGCTCAACGACGATCAGAAAGTGGCTTTTCAGGCGATTCTCGAGTCGCTCCACTCCCGCGAGCATCGGACCATCTTGATCCACGGCGTGACTGGGAGCGGCAAGACAGAGGTCTACATCCGGGCGATCGAAGAGGTGGTCCGTTTTGGTCGCCAGGCGATCGTGCTGGTGCCCGAAATTGCGTTGACCCCTCAGACTCTGGAACGGTTCCGCTCGCGGTTCGAGCAGGTGGCTGTCTTGCATAGTCATTTGAGCGACGCCGAACGTCACTGGCAATGGCAGCGAATTGCCGAAGGGAAAGTCCAAGTGGTGGTGGGGGCCCGCAGCGCGATCTTCGCTCCCGTGCCCCATCTGGGGCTGGTGATCCTGGACGAGGAACACGAATCGACGTTTAAGCAGGATACGGTTCCCCGCTATCACGCTCGCGATGTGGCCGTGGTTCGCTGCCGTATGGAAAACGTGCCGTTGGTGCTGGGCTCGGCCACGCCGTCGCTGGAAAGCTGGCATCGGGCAAAGACCGGTGCGTTCCGCCTGGTTGAGATGCCTCGCCGTGTGCTCGGCCGGCCGCTACCAAGCGTGGGGACGATTGATTTGCGCGTGGAGATGCAATCCAGAGCCAGTCGGGGGATCATCAGCCGGCAGTTGCATTTGGCGATGAACGAGGCTCTCCACGCCGACGGACAGGTGATTCTGCTTCTCAATCGCCGCGGGTTTTCCACGCACATTCAATGTCCCGCTTGTGGCGAGGTGCTGCGTTGCCCTCACTGCGAGATCTCGTTGACCCATCATCGTACGGAAGAAATCGCCCTGTGCCACTACTGCGACTACCAGGTGCCGGCGCCGAGGGCCTGCCCCAAGTGTGGTTTTGCCGGGATTCGCTACAGCGGCCAGGGGACGCAGCGTTTGGAGGTTGAGGTCCGCTCGCGGTTTCCCAATTTCCGTTGCTTGCGCATGGACACTGACACGATGCAGGGGGCCCACAGCCACGAAAAGGCCCTGGCCGCCTTCCGCAGCGGCGAGGTGCGGATTTTGGTCGGAACACAGATGATCGCCAAGGGGCTCGACTTTCCCAACGTCACGCTGGTCGGTGTGATCAATGCCGACACGGCCCTCCATCTACCCGACTTTCGTGCGGCCGAACGCACTTTCCAACTCGTCACCCAAGTAGCTGGGCGGACCGGGCGTGGAGCCAAGGGGGGGCGGGTTCTGGTGCAAACCTACAACCCGGAGCACCCGGCTATTGTGGCCGCCTGCCGCCACGACTACGGGGCGTTTGCCGCTGAAGAGCTCCCGATGCGCCAGATGTTCTCCTACCCCCCGTTTTCTTCGATGATCCGGATCGTCATTCGTGGGCCGGTTGAAGAGGTGGCCAGTCAGTTTGCCGGCCATGTGGGACAGCTTTTGACGACCGCCTTGGAGGGCGCCCAGGCCAATGCCCGAGTGCTGGGTCCGGCTCCTGCTCCGTTCAGCAAGCTCCGCGGTCGCTACCGCTTTCAGATCCAGATGCAAGGTCCCGACGGCCCCAAGCTTCGCCAGGTGACCCGGCAAGTGATGTCTGAACTGAAACCCCCGGACGACGTGCAGTGGATCGTCGACGTGGATCCGCTGGATATGCTTTAGGCGGGACGAGGGGAGGGGGAGAGTTGGGGCCTCCATTCCATCCTCTCGCTTTCCACCCCCACTCCCTACAGCTTTTCTCTATGGCGGGGAAGACGTAATTTCCGTAAGATATGGAGGTTAGGATCACTTCGCCTTCGCCTATGCTGCCATGTCGTATCGGTCATTCACGCGCATCCTGGGGGAGACCAGCCTGGAACTGAAGTGTCTGTTCCTGTTTGGTCTGTTCCTCCTTTTGGTGATTACGGTCAGTTTCCTCCTCTATTGGCGGGTGACGGGGGAGTTGATCGACAGTCAGAATCCGAACACCGCGGCGCTGTTGGTTGACCACGCCCTGTTGATCAAGCACTGGGAAGCGCTGGAGACGAATGAGAAGTTCCAGGGCTACATCCCGGAACTGACTACGAAGTTGAGCAAACAGCCGTACGAGTGGCGTTTCATTCTCCGGCCCGACGACACGCGAGCGCCGGGCAAGCCGGGTTTGGGACCGCCCCGTGATGGCTTCGAAGCCGAGTTGCTCGAACGGTTCATGAAGAATCGCCCCAGCGAGTCGAGCGATCCGAAGCTTTATGCCTGGGATCAGCGCGTCGTGGCCAACGGCGACGAGTATCAATACTACCGGGCGATCCGCATTCAGCGGTCCTGCAAGCTTTGCCATGCGGTTTTGCCGGGCGGCTCGGGCTTCGACCCGGGCACTTCGGGGATTGTGCCGCCTGGGGGCAATGAGCGTTTAGCCGACGACGACCTGATGGCGGTCGTCCAGGTGACGATTCGGAATGACCATACGCGCAAGACGGTCAACTGGTTTTGGAATACGCTCTTGGCCGTGGCGATTATCACAGCCTTTCTGGCAATGATCGCCTTTTACATCACGATCCACTACGTGATCGTCCGACCGCTGCAGCACTTGCGTTACGTGAGCGATGCGATTAGCCATGGGAACATCAATCTCCGGGCGGAAATTTATACTGGCGATGAGTTCGAGTCGCTGGCCATTGCCTTTAACCGTATGCTTCGCCACCTGGTTACGATTCAGGACGAGTTGCGTCAGGTGAACGCCAGTCTCGACAGCAAGGTCGACGAGTTGGCCCAGGCCAACATGCAACTGTACGAGATGAACCGGATTAAGAGCGATTTCCTGGCCACGATGAGCCACGAGTTGCGCACGCCCTTAAATAGTATCCTCGGGTTCAGTGACGTGTTGGGCTCGATCGCTTCGCTGGACGACAAGCAAAAGCGCTACGTGCAGAACATTCAGAAGTCGGGACGGATGCTGTTGGACATGATCAACAACATTCTCGATCTGGCGAAGATCGAAAGCGGGAAGATGGAAATCCGTCTGACCGACTTCAGCATTGCCCAGGTGATCGGTGCCCAATGCGACATGGCCCGACCGTTGACCGAGAAGAAGAACATCGACCTGGAAACGCTGGTGGAACCCGACTTGCCTCCCATGCACCAGGACCAGGCCCGAGTGCAGCAAGTGCTCAACAACCTGCTTTCCAACGCGATCAAGTTCACGCCGGAAGGGGGGCGGATTAAGGTCACCGCCCAGCGCGACAGCCAGGGCGATCTGGTCATGAAGGTGATCGATACGGGGGTGGGGATCGCTCCGGAGGATCAGCAGACGAGTTTCGAGAAGT
>CAZLDQ010000293.1:4195-5871 GCA_964558295.1 uncultured Planctomycetaceae bacterium
CCGCCCGCGCGGCCGCTACCCGCCCCCCCCCAGCGCGACACCCCCGGCGCCCGGCGCAGCCCGCTCCCCCCGCCGGCGGGGGGGATCGCTCCGGAGGATCAGCAGACGATTTTCGAGAAGTTCCGCCAAGGCCAGACGGCCATGCCCGGCGGCGATGCCATGACGCGGGAATACTCCGGCACCGGGTTGGGGCTGTCGATTGTCAAGGAGATCTGCAAGCTCCTGGACGGCGAGGTTTTTGTGGAAAGCGAGCTGGGCACTGGGAGTACCTTTACGGTGCGTCTTCCCTGGCGTCTCCAACGTCAACCGCGTCTTGATTCGCCGCTAGTGGCCAACTTCGAAGAGTTCGGCAAACCGCGGATCGAACTGCCCCGCCAAGCTCTCGGTGACGCGATTCCCAAGTAGAGGCAGGGCGCGACAGAGCTTGCGAGACCTGCGATCGCGGGACGTCTAATCGGCGTAGCCTGAGCCGCAGTCCATGCCCAAACGAGTCTTGAGTTCCTCGAACTCTTGGGCGTACTGATCGCTTGAGGAGTGGACGTGTTCGGCCTCGGTGATGAATTTCATCTGGTCGTTTAGACGGACCCGATGGTCTTGAAAGACCTGCTCGAATTCCTCCAGTCTTTCGCCGTAGACGATCAACAGTTTGTGCTCGTCGAACTGCACTTCCTGAGGGATACCCGGATTGAGCACGGCAATTCCGGTGCAACCGTCATTCATCAGCAAGTCCTCAAAGTCGAGCAGGATGCTCTTGAGCACCGGCATGTCGATATGTTCACGGTAGAGATCCTGATGTCCTTGGCGGTCCCGGTTGTGACTGGTCTCGAGGACCACGTCGACGACCGATCCCAAGGGATCGATGACATCCAAAAAGGTGTCAAACAGATCTTCCTTGGAGACGGCCCCCATTAGGACCGGGACGCTTGTTCGGCTCTCTTCGTCGCGATACGAGTCGTGGCGAAAGCCCTGGCTCGGCACGACCTGCAAATCGTAGGAAGGCCGAATGGCGTCGGTCAGCAGGAAGTCGCCATAGCGCGACACCCCCAGGTGTGCTTCCAATTCCTCTTCGCTGAGCTGTTCGAAGCTGCTGGTTCCGACGGGCATCGAGCCATCGCGAAAGACATTGCGGAAAAACTTTTTCAAGAAGCCCATATTGCTCTCGAATTTTTTAGGGCAGACCGGGGGATGTAATTCTGGAAAGGCCAAGCCGTCACTGGAACGCCACTATCCAACCGTAGGTCACACTACAAACATTTCCGTTTCGTTTTGTGGCGGATGGTCATTGCCGATCTCAACCCGGACATCACACACCGCAGAATCGTTCTTCCTCTCACGATTGTCACCAAAGGCCTCGCTACCGCCTGCCCGATTTGTCCATGTTTCCGCTAGGAAACATGCGGGTTGTGGGCCCGTTCTACGGTACTCTAGCACCAGAAATCCACGGTGCGCGGCGGAAAATTGTGACCAGTCAAAACCGGCCTTCAACCGGCGAGAAGGCATGCCGAGAAGAAGGACTTTGCCTCTTGCAAAGCCCCAGCCCCCTGATAGATCCGGTTTTGGGTACCGGCAGGCATACCCAGAGTCAGGTGGTGTAGTTTCCCACGCCAGACCTCTCGCTCTAGTCTGCCCCGAAGGTTTATACTGAAGCGGCGAGGCAGGAGAGGGCTTGGGCTTGG
>CAZLDQ010000294.1:0-5864 GCA_964558295.1 uncultured Planctomycetaceae bacterium
GCCATCTCCACCGCCCGGCGATCAAAGTTTTTCACGCCTGCCGAAAGGACACGGTTGCTGCACTGGGCACGCCGCGCCGCTTCCCTCGCCGCTTGCACCGCCGGCAAGAGCAGGGCGATCAAGATTCCGATAATCGCGATGACGACCAATAGCTCTACTAGGGTAAATCCTCGCTGTCGACTGCAAACCATAATGCAACACCCCCGTCAGAAAATGTAGTAACCGATAAGTACAACGTCCGTTTCACCCCTTTCCAAGTGGGCTTGCCTCTTCCTTCTCGTCCGGTAGTCGATTGTGCCACATCAGGCCCTCGATTTGCCGCTGCGTGAGTGCGGCGTCGAAAATGTACACTTCATCCAGACACCCCCGGAAAAAGCCCTGAGGACTTGACTCCGGCGGATCGAAGACCACAACACTGCGTCCCAGGCGCACGCACCGCGACGCCTCGTGATGTGTCTCGGTACGAACTTCACAAACGGCCTTGCTGATCGTGCGTTCCAGACGGCCGTCAATGTACAACAAGACGTGAGTCGAGATGTCGGGTCGGCGCCCGCCGTACATTACGACGGCCACATGATGCCAGCGGTCGTCTCGCAAATCCGTTGATCCAACTACGGCACCGTCCAAGATGCCCACCCGTAACGGTCCCGTAGGGCCGTCGCCCTGGTGGTGGTTCACAGAAAGCTGCCACGCCATTCCCGACAGATAGGTCCCCCAGCTCACAATCCCGTAGCTCTCATCCCTGGTAATATCACTGGGTACTTTCACCCACAACGCGATCGTTCGCGGCTTACCTCCGGAAATGCCGGCAAAGTCGCATTCCACGAAGTCGTATTTCGCGTGGCACCGAATTCCCCCACCAAACTGGCCGCTGATCCACTCCGGTTCCATGCCGCAGGCGGTCGCGCGGCATAGCCGGGCATCAGCCGGTCCTTCCCCAAGGCCACGGCCAAGATTCTTCGAAACGGTCCCTTCGCCTTCATCGAACGACCAGTGTACATACCCGATAGGGCGATTGGTCCGGATCGGTAAATCAGTCACGAAGGAGAGTGGTTGAGCGGCCAGATGTTGGACTTCCCGGTCCGACCACTGCAAGGCTTGTTGGTGGCTCAGTTCGACAGGCTTCCTGAGCCCAGCCGGTTGGGCCGTGACACGTCCTTCGAGCACATGGACTTCCATGCCCCCGTTCTGGCAAACCGACACGCCAAACTCCGTTCCCAGATCGACGATTCGCCCTTCCGGACC
Organism: uncultured Planctomycetaceae bacterium; assembly: GCA_964558295.1. Lineage (GTDB taxonomy): Bacteria > Planctomycetota > Planctomycetia > Pirellulales > Thermoguttaceae > JBDKTH01. The sequence continues at coordinate 1,246 of CAZLDQ010000294.1, forward strand.
GTCAAGGATAAACCCGCGAGCTTCCTTTTCCACGCGGACCACGGCGCGTCCGAAGTGGAGGAAGCAGCGTCGACTGCTTTCCAAGTCCAGATGAGCCGGCCCCTCCAACACGAGGTTCACCCCTTGCCCTAGCCGCAACTCTGCGAGTCCCGCATCCAGTCGGAGCGGCCCTCGACACAACGTCGCCCCGTCGGCCAAGGGAATCTGCCCGGGACTCCATTCGCACGCCTCTTGCCGGACAAGCACTCCCACGGGCCGGCGTTGGTGGACCAGCCAGCCCACCGCGCTTGCGGCAATCAACACGGTCGCAACCGCCGCCCAAGCCCCTCGAAGGCCAAAGCGTCGCCGTACCGTCGACCGCACGCTCAGTTCATCGCTGTCCGTGTCGCCCAGCGGGATATCAACTTCGCGCAGCGAGGCGACGAGCATCATGTGTTCGACCAATTCACGGCGTGCTCCCCTGTCCTCACGGAGTCTCGTGCGCAATCGTTCCGTCTCTTCGGCCGACAACCTGTTTTCCCGAAGCGCTCCGAGAAGCGTTTCTAGTTCGCGGCGTGTATGCTTGTCGTGGGTCATGCCAAACCTTCCAAAGTCCGCCGAATACAACGGAGCAATACGGCGTGGACCTTATCGAGTGCTTTGTAGACCGCGCGCGGGGTGTGCCCGACTTGCGTTGCCATCTCAGCAACCGACTCGTTAAGAAAATAGCGCGAGTGAAGCAGACGCCGCTCCTTCTCCCCGAGCTTGCGCAGACACTCGCGGAGCGCCGTCCGGCGCGTTTCGAACTCACCGCAAAGCTCAGCGGCTTCGTCGGCCAAGGCTGCGATTTCCTCGTCCGAAAGCGGCAAAGGAAGCTTCGCCTGACGACGCCGCCATTCAAAGACCGACAAGCGCGCAGTGCTCATTGCCCAAGCAGCGAAGTCCGTCTGATCGCGAAACTCGTCGAACTTGCGCCACAGGACTCCCATAACCTCCTGCAACACGTCGTCGGCAATCACCGGGTCGTGGACCAATGAGAGCACAAACGCGTAGATCCGCCGCTGATGGGCCAGCAACAGACGCGTGAATCGCTCCCCGCGTTCTAAGTCGATGGTACTAGGTGCCTGTTCAGTCATCGCTCACCCCCTCCCAGCAGGGAAGCGTTCAGTCTCTGTGAGGAAACGTCACGATCGGCCGGTTTATGAACCAAAATCTTCTGGTCAGCATGCCGCTTTCCAAAGAAAGCCTAGGTTCATGAGGGCCATGAGGGAGTCTTTAACGCGGTCTTGCCTCCACCCACCACACGAAAAGGGAAAGGCAGGGTTGTGTACGGGTGGTTCACGCTTCCAGTGAACCTATGTTCGGGTCAACCATACCCCCACGGATGTACTAGACCCTGAAACGCCGCACCAGGTCGTGCAGGGAAATGGCCTGAGCCCCCAACTCTTCACTGCCGGCCGCCATCTGCTCGCTGCCGGCGGCCGTCTGCTCGGTCACCTGGGCAACCCGTTTGATCGCAGTAGCGACGTCTTCCGCACCTGAAGCTTGTTGGATCGTTGCCGTGGCGATTTCGCCGATCTTTTGGGCCGTCGCCTCGATGGCCTCGAAGATTTCCTTGAGCGCTTGGCCGGTTTCATGGCTCAACTCGGCCCCTTCCTCCACCCGAACGGTCGATTCCTTAATCAAGTGGGAGATTTCGCTCGCGGCTTGGTTGGAACGTTCAGCCAATTTGCGCACTTCATCGGCCACGACGGCGAATCCCATGCCGTGCTCCCCGGCACGGGCGGCCTCAATCGCCGCGTTCAGTGCGAGAAGGTTCGTCTGGCTTGCGATTTCCGAGATAACCTGGATGATCTCACCAATCTGTTGCGAGCTGCTACGGATCAGTTGCATGGCGTCGAACGATTTCTGGACCGCCGTCCCGCCGTGGGCGGCCAATTGATTTGCCTTTTGGGCCATTTGGTCGGCTTCCTGTGCGGTGGCTTTCACTGCCTTGATCGAGCGGGCCAACCCTTCGACCGAGGCATTCACCTGCTCAACGCTGGCGTTCTGCACCTGGGTGCCCTGGGCCAACGATTGCGAGCTCTCGGCAAACGTGCGGGCCTGTTCAGTGAACTGATCAGCACTGACGGCCACTTGGCCGATAATTTCGGCCAGATCGGCGAGCATTTGCTTGATTGCGGCAGCAAGTTGGTCAACCGGTTCATCCCCCTCAACGATGATTTTCTGGCGCAAATCGCCACGTGCGGCTGCACCAACCACATCCAAGAGACGGTCGACTTTGCGGCGCAGGTTCTCGGCTGCCAGGCGTTCGCTCTCCGCCCGTCGGCGTTCCTTGGCCGCTTCCTCTTCCTGGCGTTTGTGTTCGACCTCCAGGCGTTGCTGTTCGCGGCGGGCCTCCTCGATCTGCAAGAGCCGTGCGGTCTCGGCCTGGCGGCGTTCGGCCTCAGCCCGCTCTTCCTGAAGCCGCTTTTCCCGCTGGGCGGCCTCCTGAACTGCTGCCATCGCCTTATCGGTTGCCTCGATTGCCGTGTTAATGGCCACCGCCATTCGGCCGAATTCATCCTGGCTGGCAATATCGAGCCGTTGCGAGTAGTCGCCCGCAGCCACTTTCTCCATCACGGCAACCGTCTTCGCCAAAGGCCGGCTCATGCGGTTGGCCGAGAACCAAGTGAAACCGCCGCAAAGCATCAAAGAGCCAACCGCCGCAAGCACGGCCCAAAGGGTAAGTTGACCAAGACCGCGGTCCACCTTGGTCACCGCATCTTGGAAATCATCCTGATAAGTTCCTGCCCCGATGACCCAATCCCATGGTTCGAAGTAGGTGACGGCCGAGATTTTCTGCCGAACGCGGCTATCGCCTGGGTTGCGCCACGAATAGGACTCGAAGTCGCAGGTCCCATCCCTGGTGGCTAAGGCTTTCCGAATCGCCGACTGGATGAATGCCACCCCATTGGTGTCTTTAGCTTCCCAGATCGATTCGCCGTCGCGTTTTCCGTCTTGGGAAATGATGTAGCAACCCTTTTGAGCCCCCGCCCCGCCGAGAACGAAGACATAGCCTGTCTTCCCGACGACGATGTCCATGATCCCCTGCCGGACGCCGGCGACCTCGTCCTCATGACGAACGCCGCAATAGATCGCTCCGATCATCTTTTGGTCAGCGTCATAGAGGGGAGCATAGGCCGTCATATACCAGGCGTTGACTACCATCGCCCGACCGACAAACGTTTCTCCCCGCAGCACGGCGGCAACGACCGGGTTTGGTGTCCCGTCCGGCATGACCGCGGGGATATACGTCCCGATGGCCCGCTTCCCTTCCTTGGTTTCCACATTCGTACAGACCCGCAGGAGATCTCCCGCTTCGTTCATCCGCTGAAAGATCGTGCATGTGCCGCCCACCAGGAGCTTCGTCTTGTCGACCAAAGGTACGTCCTGTTTCGGGTCCCAACTCTGCCCCAGCCATTTCGAGCCGATTTCCATCTTCGGCAATTCGAGCTTCCGCGGTTCTTTGGTGACTTGGTTGATCGCTTGCCAGGCAACGGTCTGATTGCCGAGGTGGATTCCCCCATCTGCGCGTATGAGTTCCCGAACAACATTCAAGTTGCCTTCGACTCGTTTGCACAATTGGTCGTGGCTGGCTCGCAGCATCAAGTACACGTCTTTGGCGATCTTAGAACACTGCTCGCGACCGCTGTTGACCACCTCCTCGGTAAGCTGCTCGCGCAGGTTTTCCTTCTGCAAGACGACAGCCAAAACGATCAGGGCCCCGCTCATGACGATCCCTGTCAGGCTCAGGCCGAGCACTCGAAGCTTGAAAGACATGCCAGCGTTCCTCGGGCGTATTGCGATCTACGGAATCCAAACCCCGTAGTACTATAGCCCAGAGATTACGGCTGCAAGGAAAGCCAATACGAACTATCAATGCGCAGAGGGGTTCCCGAAATCGCGAGGGTCGTCAGACCGACACCTTTCGAGAGAAGGTTGGCCACTCGAATGAGGAGCGGCCATTCTTCAGACAGGTGGAACACGTATAGCCCCCCCGAAACCGCTGAATGGCTTGGTTGAAAAAACGCGAAGGTCCATTCACTGGCGAGTCATTCAACCCCGCCAGGGACGTTCCCGATCCTTCAAGCGGCTGACGATCTTCCCGGCCAATTCACAGTTCGCCTTAACCTGGAAATCCAACATGCCGACGGCAATGAAGTCAGCCCCATTTTTGAAGGCATGGGAAAACCCTTGGGCCGGGAGAATCGCACCGGCGGCCAACACCTTGAAGGCGATCCACGGTTTGGTGACCGTCTTCATGAACTCGATCGTCTCTTCGGGATTGATGCACCACATGTTGTCATACCATCCCTCGCCGCCGTCGAGCCAGATGAACTCTTTGCGTTTCTCTTTGGGGGTAGCCGAAGGATAGTTGTCGCTATGCAACGTCTTCACATAAAAGTCGCACGGCACCTGAAGTTTTTCACAGGCCATGGGGACCAACAGCGAGTGGCTCCCCACCCCAACCGGTAGATCATGCTTCTTGGCCAACTCCACCGCCTTGGCCAGCCGCTCCACGGCGTTGAGCTTGACCATTTGATCGTGTCCTTTCGGCAGGCGTGAAAAACTTTGATCGCCGGGCGGTGGAGATGGCG
>CAZLDQ010000295.1:0-5819 GCA_964558295.1 uncultured Planctomycetaceae bacterium
GAGCCTTATATCGGCCATGACCCTGCATTACCTTGAGGTTTTGGGATGGGTTCTACTCAGGAACAGCACGGGCATAGTTCAGTTCCTTTCATCACAGGTTTCGGCATCGAACAGTTCCGGCATCACCTTTTTCGCATGACTCTCCAGGCGGTCCCACAACCGAGTCACCTGATCGAAATGCAGTGGTCCCCGAAAGGAGGAATTCATCATCTTCTTCATACCATCTGCCGTCCTCGGCACTGGGTATCGGCCAAAAATGACAAGGCAATTCTCAAGGCGATCCAGTAAGTGATCATCTTGGCGAGACCTCACCCTGCTTAGGCCCGCGATATTCCAGAGTTTTGCCAGATGATGATTGGTGAGGCTGTTCGTGATTCCTTTCTCGCCAACGAGACTGGGCTTCTGTTTCACGAGGACGGCTTTCAAGGCGGCTTCCACGGTCATGCCCATTAGAAGCATGTAAACTGGACCAATGCGGAAATCGGCTGTGGCAGCATCCGAGTCACGATCCTTTCGCTCACTGGGCCAGCAGCTGTTTCGCAATACATCCGCAGCCTCCTTGAGCCTGAGCGCGGACAGCCACCAGGGTCCGGGGTTCTTCCCAAGGTATGTGAAGAGCGAACGATACGTATTCTCCGGGGGTCTTGAGTCTGTACACATACATCCGTCACTCCTGTAGGTGACCCGCGACGAGCAGTCATGAACTAAGAATGCAGCGGTGGCCTCACCGCGAATGCAATCACTCGCCTGAGCTTCCGTCCTATACCTGGCTATCGACCGGCAACAGGCGTGACTTGAGGAGATATTGGAGTGCCTGAGGTTGGAAAATGACAGGTCCTCGCGCGGAGACGCAGGGTCGCAGAGGGCAAGAACAGGAGGGTGGGAGGCTTTCGGGCTTTCTGGGTTCTGCGATTCTCCTCTTGCCCTGCGTCTCGGCGTTTCTGCGTGAGATCATTATTGGATGGAGCGGTGCGTGGTACGCACCCTACGAACGCTCCAAGAGTGGGTCATTGGGTAGGGTGCGTACCACGCACCGTATTCGTCTTTTGTTGGATTCGGTTCTGCCTTGGGCTTATGATTTGGGTCGCAGGGCGATGCATGCGGGCGTTCGCGGCCTGCGGTTCGTGGAGTTGGCTGGAAAGGAGTTGATCCGATGAAGAGAGCGACTTGTCTGTTGGCGGTGTGCTTGCTGTTGCTGGCGTTCACGAGTGTGCGGGTTTGCGGGGCGGGCCAGAAGTATGACGCCAAGTGGGACTCGCTGGACTCGCGGCCTACGCCTTCCTGGTGGATCGACGCCAAGTTTGGCATCTTCATTCATTGGGGCGTGTACTCCGTGCCTGCTTGGTCCGTGCGGGGGCAGTACTCCGAATGGTACTGGAACAACATCACCAACGACAAGGCCAAGAACGAGCCCTGGTGGCAGTACCATGCGAAGACCTACGGCGAGGACTTCCCTTATGGCGAGTTCGCGCCGCGGTTCAAGGCGGAACTCTATGACCCGAACCAGTGGGCGGAGGTCTTCCTTCGGTCGGGGGCCAGGTACGTTGTTGCGACTTCCAAGCATCACGACGGCTACTGCATGTGGCCCAGCCAGGAGGCCAATCGCAGTTGGGGCCGGCCGTGGAACTCGATGGACATTGGGCCCAAGCGGGATCTGCTGGGTGATTTGACCGATGCGGTCCGCGCCAAGGGCCTTCGCATGGGCATCTACTATTCGCTCTACGAGTGGTATAACCCGCTCTGGCTGGCGGATCGGACACTGTTCGTGAAAAGCACACGTTCCCACAGTTCAAGGACGTGGTGACGCGGTACAAGCCGGAAGTGATCTTCTCCGATGGCGAATGGGATATGCCCAGCGCGGACTGGCGAAGCGAGGAACTGCTTGCGTGGCTGGTGAACGAGTCGCCCGTCAAGGACAGCGTGGTGATCAACGACCGCTGGGGCAAGGACTGTCGGCACAAGCACGGCGGCTATTTCACCACCGAGTACGGTGCGGGACTCGCCAGCGGGGCACACCCCTGGGAGGAGAATCGCGGCATGGGGTTCTCGTACGGGTACAGCCGGACAGAGCCTCTCGCGGATTACAGGTCCGCGCGGGAGCTGGTTCTGATGTTGATTGACATCGTCAGCCGGGGCGGCAATCTGCTGCTCGACATCGGTCCGGCGGCCGACGGCACGATCCCGGTCATCATGGAGGAGCGGCTCACCCAGATCGGCGAGTGGCTCAAGGTCAACGGCGAGGCCATCTACGGCACTCGCAACTGGAACCGGACGACCCAGTGGACCGAGGGCAAACGTCCCGAAGTCGGCTACGGCAAAGAGTTTATGGCCAAGTACGACATCAACGAGCTGACGTCGAAACCCACGGCGGACAAGGCGGTTATTGAGGCGTTCTTCACGACAAAGGGGGATACGCTGTACGTTATCACGCCCCGATGGCCCGGCGAGAAGCTGGTCATGAAAGATATCGAGGTTTCGCCGAACACCGTGGTAACGATGCTGGGAGTGGCGCAATCCATCCGCTGGGACCGGTCGGGGTCTGACCTCACGATCCATGTGCCGGCGATGTCGGTGGACGACGTGCCTTGTCGGTACGCGTATGTCTTTAAGGTTACGGGAGTTAGATAGCTGCGGCCTCGGAGGCAAGGCATCGTGACATGGGGATCGGTCGGCAATCGCCGGTTGGGGGACAACACGGCCGGTTGCGCGTCGTCTGTCGGACTGAGCCGCTCTAACAGGGCTGTTAACGAGGTTCTGATGCGGGGTAAATTGGCGGGAAATAGAATTGCTTGCGTATCGTCGCGGGGTATAATTGAGCCCTTTGAGTTGACGAGCACGGTGTGTGTGTCGTGGCCGGCTCAGGTGTGACCCCGGAGGGGGTTTGGTAGATGCAAGATGGACGTGGAGAAGGAGGTCAACAGGCTGACGAAGCTGCCCGTCAAAATGGGGCGCTCGCAATAAAGCGGGGATCGTAAGCGTTCTTCCCGTGAGAAGAGACGCTTTGCAGGAATGGTGTGCATCGCACGCCTGACGTGTCTTCGAGTCTTGATAAGGAGGTTACGAGATGGCTAGACCTGTAACGCTTTTCACCGGTCAATGGGCGGACCTGCCCCTGGAGACCCTGGCGAAGAAAGCGAAGAGTTGGGGGTATGACGGCCTGGAACTCGCCTGCTGGGGCGACCACTTCGAGATCGACAAGGCCCTCAAGGACGACAATTACTGCAAGGCCAAGCGTGCCCTGCTGGACAAGTACGGCTTGAAGGTGTTCGCCATCTCCAACCACCTCGTGGGCCAGTGCATTTGCGACAATATCGACGACCGACACAAGGCCATCATTCCGCCGGCGGTCTGGGGTGACGGCAATCCCGAGGGCGTCCGTCAGCGAGCCGCCCAGAACATGATCGACGCCGCCAAGGCCGCCAAGAAGCTTGGCGTCGGTGTCGTCAACGGCTTCACCGGCAGCTCGATCTGGCATATGCTGTACTCGTTCCCGCCGGCCCCCAAGCAGATGATTGACGCAGGCTACGCCGATTTCGCCAAGCGTTTCATTCCTATCTTGGACGCTTTCAAGAAGGAAGGGGTCAAGTTCGGCCTGGAAGTGCACCCGACCGAGATCGCCTTCGACATCGCTTCGGCGCAGCGGGCGGTCGACGCCGTCAAGGGACATGAATGTTTCGGTTTCAATTATGACCCGAGTCATTTTGGCTACCAGCACGTGGACTATGTGAAGTTCATCCGCACCTTCCCTAAACGGATCTTCCATTGCCACATGAAGGACGTATGGTGGGGCCATGGGGACGGCACCGTCGGCGTCTTCGGCGGCCACACCGAATTCACCGATCCCCGTCGATACTGGGACTTCCGCTCCATCGGCCACGGCGACATCAATTTCGAAGAGATCATCGTGGCCCTCAACGATATCGGCTATCAGGGCCCGCTCTCGATCGAATGGGAAGACGGCCGGATGGATCGCGAGCACGGGGCGGCCGAAGCCGTCCAGGCGATCAAGAAGGCGGACTTCAAGCCTTCTCAAATCGCCTTCGACTCGGCGTTCGAGAAGAAATGACAGAAATTCCGGCGAGGCCTGGGCGTTACCAAAACGGTCAGGCCTCGCTGGTTTGTTCCGCAGGAATGGACACAAAATGGCATTCAGAAGCATTGATCGACGAGGCTTCTTGAAAGCGGTTGCGGGGACGGGGGTAGCCGTTGTGAGCCTGCCAAGCCTCGTACCGTCCTCGGTCTTCGGCGCCACGGCGCCCAGCGAACGGATTACTCTTGGTTTCATCGGTTGCGGCAAGCAGAGCCAGCATCTGATGCGGTCGTTTCTCGGTTCGCCCGGCACGCACGTTGTGGCTGCCTGCGACGTGGACCAGCTCAAGCTCGAGCGCAGCAGCAAGGGAATCGTCGAGAAGCACTATGCCGAGAGGAATGATGGGTCCTACAAGGGCTGCGCGGCCTACCGTGATTTCCGCGATCTGGTGGCCCGGCCGGACATCGATGCTGTGGTGATCTCGACGCCGGACCATTGGCACGCCGTGACTTCGATCGAAGCCTGCAAGGCGGGCAAAGACATCTATTGTGAGAAGCCCCTGACGCAGACGATCGCCGAAGCCCGCGCGATGGTCAACGCGGTCCGCAAATACAACCGTGTTTTTCAGACCGGCAGTATGCAGCGGTCCAGCCGGGAGTTCCGGTTCGCCTGTGAACTGGTCCGCAACGGTTACATCGGCGACATCCGGCACGTGACCGTCAACGTGGGCGGACCGCCGGAGGATAAGCCGCTGGCGGCCGAGCCCGTGCCGGATTATCTCGACTGGGACATGTGGGTCGGGCCGGCGATGTGGAGGCCGTATAACAATGAACTGGCCCCACACATCAGCTTCGACGGCTTCCCGCACTGGCGTTATCACAGCTATTATGGCGGCGGCGGTATGACCGATTGGGGCGCTCACCATTTCGATATCGCCCAATGGGGCCTTGGCATGGACGGCTCGGGACCGGTCGAGATCATCCCGCCCGACGGCAAAGACACCAAGGTCCTGACCTACAAGTACGCCAACGGCATCACGATGACACGCGACAGCCAGGTCCGCGGTCCCGACGGCCAGGGCCTTCCCTTCCCGGGGGACGCCTATCCGCTCTGGCTGGAACACGTGCGAGAGAGCAAAGGCAGCGTCAACGGCGTGCTCTTCGAAGGCACGACCGGCAAAATTGAAGTGAATCGTGGCTATCTGAAGACCTGGCCGGACAGTCTCAAGGATCAGGTGATTGGGGCCGATAAGATCCGTTTGTACGATAGTAAGAACCATTATACCGACTGGCTTGACGCGATCCGCAAACGCGCCAAGCCCATTTGTGACGTCGAAATCGGCGCCAGTTCGGTGACTGTGTGTCACTTGGGCAACATCGCTTATACGCTGGAGAGGCCGCTCCGGTGGGATCCGGTTCACGAGGTCTTCCGCGGCGACGACGAGGCCAACCGGCTCCTGTCCCGGCCGTATCGGAGCCCGTGGCAGTTGTAAGTGTGAAGATCCGTGTGGGCTCTCTGGGGCCTGTCCATCCTGAATCTGGAGAATGGTAGATGAGCAATTTCATCCAATCACGGCGCCAGTTCCTGCGACGCATCGCGAGGGTCTCTGCCGGTGTCGTGGCTTTGCCGCATGTGGTCCCTTCGACAGTCTTCGGGGCTGCGGCGCCGAGTGAGCGGGTCACCATCGGCTGTATCGGCGTCGGTGGCATGGGTTCGGGGAACATGAACTCGTTCCTCGACAAGAAGCTGGCCCAAGTGGTGGCGGTCTGCGACGTGGACAAGAACAACC
>CAZLDQ010000296.1:0-5813 GCA_964558295.1 uncultured Planctomycetaceae bacterium
GCGACGAAAAGCTCTGGGCCGAACGGGCGCTGCCGACGATCGAGTTCACGCTGACCCGCCCCAACGCTCACTACACCCGGCCCAAAAAACGTCCGAACGGTCCCGAGCGGCTGATGGTCCCCGGGCATTTCTACGGCACCTCGTATTGGCAAGGGCTTGACCGGCTCCTGGGCCACTTGAATCCCTGGATCAAGGACTTGGCTCTCGTCCCTGGCAACCCACGGCATAGTCGGGCTTACAACACCTCCCCGGAATGGTCCGAACGGCTCGCCGCCTACCGACTCAATCCCAGCAAAGAACGATTGGAGGAAGTCTGCCGCATGGCCGATGAATTCATCGCGCAGCAGATTGACGGACGGAGCGAGAAGCCGATCTCGTTCCAAGCATTCTACAATATCTCCTTCTATCCCTACTGGTGGGACCTGTTGGATTTGTACGAGTTGACCGGCGAACAACGCTATCTGGACGCCGCAGAGAAAGGGGCCTTCCACACACTCGCCGGCCTATGGTCGCATCCGCGAGTTCCGGAAGGCAAGATTACAATCCACCCCGACGGTCAGTTTGCTGGCACGAAAACCCTCTGGTGGAAAGACGATGTCCGTTATCGCCTTGGCGAGCCTCGACAGCCTAACGACACTCCGACACACGAGGTCCCCGCCTGGGAAGTGGCTCAGGTCGGCCTGGGGCTTGAGCAGCCCTCAACCTACTTCACTCGTCAGGGCGGAATGCGCAATATCATGATGTCCGTCTGGTCAGCCCATCTGATGCGCATGTTCCAGGCAACCGGTCGTGACATTTACCAGACCTATGCACGCAACTCAATCATCGGCCGATTTGCCACATATCCGGGCTACTATCTGACCGGCTATACCGATGTGCAACAAGATCCGCGATATCCCTACCGGGGCCCGGACGTGACCAGCCTCTACTATCACCATATTCCGCCCCATCTCGCCTTTACACTCGATTTTCTCGTGGCCCAGGCCGGTGCCCGATCGGGTGGACGCATCGCCTTCCCCTGGGTGAAGCAACAAAACTACGCTTGGTTTGTCAACCGTATCTACGGCCTGGAACCAGGCACACTCTATGGCAACAAGAACGCCTCACTCTGGCTTGACGGCAAGGCGGTCAAGATCGACGCGATCGACGTCGACTGGCTTGCTGCCCGTGGACCCGACCGTTTCTGGCTCGTCTTGATGAGTCAGTCGCAGAAGCCGATTACCCTGGCTCCCAAACTCGACGCCCAGCGAATCGGGCTGCGAAGTGACGCCGCGTTCCTCCGTTTCGAAGGTTCGAGTGAAAAGCCAAGCCAACAGTCTGCAGAGAAACTTGATACGGTGACGATCCCACCCATGGGCTTGGTAACGCTGGCATTGCCAGCCGAACCCCTCCTCCCAGTTCCCATGCTTCCTCCTTTGACCGAGGGGCATCTGGTTCGTGATCTCGGGGCACCTTGGGGCCAATTGCACGCCTTCCGAATCCGCTCCCCCTTGGGACAGGACTCGCTGTACGTTGTACTCACAGGTGGGCCGGCCGAAGGGGCAAGGGTAACACTCAACCTAAAAGGCCTGAAGGAACCCCCTCGGACCTGCACGCAGGCCCCCTATGAATTTTCTGTCTATCCTTGCCCCTTGGATCGCGCCATGGAACTTCGCGTGGACCTCGAAGACGCAGTGGCTAACCAGAAGCAGACAGTTGCGCTTTCGCTCCCTGGTACACCGATGACGAAGTAAGAAGTGGCCGACTCCCCCCTGCCTAGCCCCATTCTAGTTCCTTAGGAGACTCCAGCATTGGACGGGACTCAACAGGGAAACACTTGCCCGAACAATACGGCTGGGGCTGGGAAACATGCTGAAGAATAGTCGGAATCCTTACCATCCATTCAGCAGCCACCAGCCATAATCGGATCATCGTGGTCGAGGTCATGGACAGCGTGCCGGTTGGCTCGCCTTAGGGGCCGGATGTCGATCGAAGACGCCAAGGCGGTTAGCGATATGCTCGACGCGAAGAAGGCTGCCACGTCCAAAGCCGACAAACGCCCAGTCTCCGAACGACTCGACCTGTTTCACCGGCAACACCGCGAACACACGCTCCGATTAACCCAGCAGCTCGAGAGACTAACGCGCCAGGAGTCGCGGCTGACAATCCTCGGACACCTCCAGCGCGGCGGCACGCCGTCGACTGCCGATCGCTTGTTGGCCACACGACTGGAGACGAGTTGCGTGGAGTTCCTGAGCGAGGAGGTTGTTGGAGTGATGATTGCCGCTCGGGGGATGGAGTCGAACCCATGCCCCTGGAAGAGGTGCCCGCTAAGAAGAATCTCGTTCCGCCCAAGCATCCCTCGGTCCTGGCCGCTCGTTATGTGGGAACCTGCCTGGGCGATTGAGCGAGTCTCCCTACAACTCCCCAGACTCGAGGTATCTCGCGATCCGCTGGGCCACCCGCTCTTGCTTGTGCCAGAGTCCATGCAAGCTGCCGTTGCGAATCAGTTCTTTGATCACCAGGCGAAGACGACCATGAATGCGGCCGGGCGGCTGGCCGGCAAAGCCGGTCTGTGGCAAGGGCATGAACGTGTGGGCGTGAATCAACGCGCCCATCGCAGCCAACTCTTGGATCACTTCGATCGTGCGTTTTATGTCCTCAAGTGTCTCTCCTGGCAATCCAAAAATGAAGTCGACCTGGGGCTTCAACCCGGCAGCAAGGGTGCAGGAGACGGCCGAGAAGACTTCGGCCACGGTATGTCCTCTCCGGCAGAGTCTCAGGATCCGCTCACTGCCGGATTGGGCCCCAATCACCAGATTGTCGTTGTTCGCATACCGAATCACGAGTTCCACCGTATCCGGATTAACGTGTTCTGGTCGCACCTCCGACGGGAAGGAACCGAAATAGAGCCGCCCATCGGGCCCCAGTGTTTGACGAAGCTCTTGGAGAAGTGATTTGACGGCAGCGAAGTTCAGGGTTTTGCCGTCGGGAGAACCGTAGGAGAACGCATTGGGGGTCACCACGCGGACATCGCGCAAACCCCGTTGCCGGATTACTCCTGCATATCGAGCGATCGTCTCGATACTCCGGTGTCGTGGCTTGGGCCCCTGCAAATAGGACGTCTGACAGTAGGCGCAGGCGAACGGACAACCCCGAGTGATTTCGATCGGGCCAACGATCCGGCGTCGCCAAAGCGGAAATGGTGGGAAGGCATCCAGGTCAATCAGCTTCCGGCATCCCCCAGCATGGATTTCTCCCGACCGTCCACGGACGCTTGTGCCAGGAACGCCGACCCCGTCGCCGCCAGTGCCGATCGCCCTGAGCAAATCGAGCAAGGTGGCTTCGCCCTCACCGCATACGGCAACGTCAAAGCCAATCCGCAACGTGCCTTCAGGATCAGCCGTGGGGTGTGGGCCGCCTGCAATCCATATTACTTTTGAAGGATCGGAATCCTTGGTCCACCGGGCTTTGAGCCGATACATCAGGTCCCGGACATTCCAGAGCTGGGGCGTAGTGAATGACAGCCCGACAATCGGCCGCTTGCCCGCCAAAAGAACCTCCGCCACATGCGAGGCCAATTGGGCTTCACTGGATGGTAGCCGAAGCTCCAGAGCATCCAGTTTTCGGTCCGTTTCTAGAGCCCCAACCAGTGCATTGAGGCTGTGTCGACATGACTTGCCATCCAACAGAATCAGGGCGGTCCGGTCAAGCATAAGCAGAAGATTTCCAATCGACGCGATCAATGCCCCACAGAGGGGTTGAAGCCTAGGCTTGTTTGGGCGTCGGCTCACACCATGATAATGACGCGCCCACACCATTCTGTTGTAGCCGATGCGCGATATGTCAGCTATCCGGGGGGCCAAAAGTTGGCCTCTGTTCGAAGCGAATCGTTCCAATTAGAATCGAAGGAGCCCCTCACTGTGGTTTGTCGATAATCGTTGTCGGTGGGGGACGATTCTCAGATAGAATCGCGAGGTCTATCACAATGTCTTCATTCGGGCGCTTTCGGGTCTTGATTGTCCTTGGTTGGGTGATGCTCCATGTTGCGGCAGGGCAGGGGAGCGAAATCTATGTCAACGTACAGACTGGCAACGATCAGAATCCAGGAACCCACGACCAACCGTTGGCAACCGCCCAACGAGCCGTCGCCAAAGCTCAGCGAGGAGATCTCATCCACCTGTTTCCCGAGAAGGCCGTTGTCCGCCAGATGATCGTGTTAGCAGGAAAAGAGGGGATTACCATCGACGGGCATAACGTCACACTGACCGGCGCTGACCCATTGCCGACTGAAGGGTGGGAGCAGATCTCACCTGATCTTGCCAGACGACGCATGCCCCAAACCGCGATGAAACGGCACCTGTTGATCGTCGGCGGCAAAGCCAACCGGATGGGACGCTCCCCTACTGTTTCACCGCCGTTTCCTCCGCCAGACAGACTCCAGCCCGGGCAGTTCTGTTGGCAAGACATCGACGACAAGGACGGGTGGCTCTATGTGTGTGGACCTCGCGACGGATTGGAGTGGAGCGTGCGCATGGCGGGAATCTTAGTATCAGGCCACAATCGCGATATCACGATCCGCAATCTCAATTGCCGTCATGCCTTAAACGACGGGTTCAACATTCATGGCGACTGCCGGGGCCTGAAGTGTATAAACATTACTGGTTACGAAAACTTCGATGAAGGCTTTAGTGCTCATGACACGTGTGAGTGCTGGATCGATGCTGGCCGTTTCTGGGGCAACGATAATGCCGTGGCCGATGTCAACCAAGCTGACACCTTCTATCGCAACTGCGAATTCCGCGAAAGCGTCAGTACGGAAGTCCTCTTTCAGGGCGGCCAACACAGTCTGGACGACTGTCGCATTGTAGCCACCGGCAAGAACGCCTTCCTGGCGGCGTCAACCACAGTCGGCAAGGATAATCCGCAATATGTGCCGGTCAAATGCCGACTGACACGTTGCCAAATCCGCGGTGTCGATGTGCCACGGATCTTCTTGCTTAGCGATGCCACCGTTTTCTTGACCGAATGCCATTTCGAGCAGGTCAGACTGAGCCTTGGCGACTCACGGGTGGCAGTCCAGAACAGCACCATTGACAAGCAACCGCTAATCCTACAGCAGTGAACAGATACGAGCCATTCGTTGGCACACGCCCGTGTTTGTCGATCAGGGCAGTCGGGCGCTAGACTGCACTGCGATAGAACAGGTATGTCTGGCCAATTCGATACCGCTCAAATGCCTAAACGGGTGTGGGTAATTTTTTTGACAAACTGCATGTGGGCCATAGCATGTACCTGGAGGTGCAAGGCAATGGCTGAGATCGAATTGACGGTCGGACAGCAACGCCGGCTGGAAGATCAGTTGAGACACGCCGAGACGGTCCGTCTTTTTCGCCGCACCCAGGCGATCCTGGATGCCCACCGTGGTAGGCCGGTGGCGGAAATCGCTGAATCACTCGGCGTGACTCGCCAAAGTGTCTATAACTGGATCGAAACGTACCGCCAGGATCAGCGTCCCGAGGCTTTGTACGAGGGGAGGCACTCCGGGCGTCCCGGCCTTTGGGACGAGGAAAACGAGGCCCTTCTGCGGTGTCTGATGAAACGTCGCCCCGACGAGTGCGGTTACTCTGCGGTGAACTGGACGGCTCCTCTGCTGAGCGAGCAATTGGCATGCACCACCGGTGAGTCGTTCTCGCAGGGAGTAGTGCGGGAGGGACTCCGGCGTCTGGGCTACGTCTGGAAACGAGGCAGTTACGAGTTGATACCGGACCCGGAGCTTGAGAATCGACATAGGTAAGCCCTCGCGGGCTGTCCCTGTCACACCACCGTGCGTA
>CAZLDQ010000297.1:0-5347 GCA_964558295.1 uncultured Planctomycetaceae bacterium
CGGAAAGCGTAGATTTGGCGGCACCGAACAAGTACCCGGCGCGACCGGTCTGCGTGGTCTTTGGTGACGAGATGTTCTTGAAGCGGCAGGTCCTTAGCCGCTTGCGAGAGACGGTGCTCGGCGAAGAGGGGGACCTGTCATTCGCAACGTACGAAGGCTCCACGGTCCTGCTGCGAGATGTGATGGCCGAGCTTTCCATCGTCGCCATGTTCGGACGTGGCCAGCGGCTGGTGATGGTGGAAGAGGCCGACGACTTTGTCACTCGCTATCGCCCCGAACTGGAAGACTACGTGGCCAAACCGAAGTCGACCGGCGTTTTGGTGCTCGACGTCAAAAGTTGGCCGGCTACGACGCGGCTCTACAAGGCCGTTGCGGCGGATGGATTGATGGTCGATTGCGGTGCCCCGGCAGCTTCCGCGTTGACCAAATGGGTCAGCGTCTGGGCCAAACAGGCCCACCATGTGCAACTCTCCTCCGAAGCGGCCGGCATGCTCGTCGATCTGGTCGGTCCGGAATTGGGACTCTTGGACCAGGAACTGGCCAAGTTGGCCCTTAGCGCCGGCCCCGATCGGAAGGTATCGCCCGAGTTGGTCCACCAGATGGTCGGCTCCTGGCGGGCGAAAACGGCTTGGGAGATGCTCGATGCGGTCCTCGACGGCAAAGTCGACCAGGCCATGACCCTGCTGGACCGTTTGCTTTTGGCCGGTGAGAATCCGATCGTCATTCTCGGTCAGATCTCCGCTTCCTTGCGACGTTTCGCCGCTGCCACCCAGTTGATCTACCAGGCCGAAGCAGCCGGCCGGCGGATCTCCATCCGCGATGCCCTCCAACAGGCGGGGGTCAAGCCGTTTGTCCTTTCCAAGGCCGAACCGCAGCTACGGCGTCTCGGCCGGCAACGAGGCGACAACCTCTACGGTTGGCTTCTGGCCGCCGATCTTGACCTGAAAGGGGCAAGCAACCTCCCCCCACGGACTATCCTTGAGCGGCTGATCATCCGTCTGGCCGCCCCGGCCACGGGCCCCGCTTCCCGATAGCGTTTTTCGCTGTTGCACTCGGCGGCAGCTTCGGTTATAAATCGCCCCCTCGTCAGGGTACTCTGTTCGGGAACACCACCGAGTTCGTATGCACGGATCGCGGCTTAAGAACGGCCTTCTGTTTGCCATCGCGGCATGCATGCTGGGGTGCAGTTCTTCACCCTGGTCGAAGAAGGAGACTGTCAGCACGACGCCCCCGCCGGCGCCGGCGACCGCACCGCCCACGATCCCCCCTTCCCCGCCCACGCCCACAGCCGGTCCAGTCCCTACGGATCCCCTCGCGGCCGCCGCGTCCCCCGCCACAACCACGGGTCAGACGATTGAATCGATCTTGGCCGAAGTCCGTCAGGCGCAGCCTCTCGACGCCAAAACCGAAGAAGAACTCATTCGCAATCTCCACGCCACGCCGCCGACGCTCTGGCCAATGGTCGTCCAACAATTCCGTGCGGCACTGGCTTATCGGCGTCGTTGCGAAGAACGCGAACGGTCGACCCGCCCAGAAGTCGCCTCCAACACCGCGGCTCCGGCCGCCCCCCAACCTGTCGAAGACCAAGCCGGCGCCTTTCATCGTCAGCCTGAATTGCGCGACGCACCACGTCCCCCGGCCACGCCTCCAGCTCGCGAACCGGCCAGTCTGGCTCAACGCGACACCCAACCTACGGCCACGGGCGTCACACCGCTGCCTGATCCTCGAGAAGCGGTGCCCCCGCCCCGCGAGCAACCGCGTCCGCTGCCGACGACGGTCAAAGTCGCAGAATCACCGGCAGGCGAGACGACTGCAGAATCGTCCTTATCCGAATCGTCGCCACCACGGCCTGTCGAAGCACCTTATGCGCCCCGGGTAGCCGGCGACTGGCATAGCTCCCTTGGAGAGACCATCCGGCTCTTGGAATCTCAGGTGAAATCCTTGCCCCAGTCACCGGAAGAAATTGCCGCGCACGCCCGATTACGAATGCTCTACTTGGCCAACAATCGACGCGACGACGCTTTGCGCCCAATCCCCACACTCTCCACCTCAATGCAGGACTTCTGGGCCAAGGAGTTCTGCGGCTTAGCCATCATGTTGGACCCGGAACGCAACCCCGATCCGACCCGCCAGGCAGGCGAGGCCCAGCGGCACTTGTCCGAGGCCATCACGCGTCTGCAGGAAACGGCCCCCCTGATCGTGCGCAACCTCTCCTTCGTCACCGACGTCCAAAGCTACGGATCGATCAAGCCGTTCGACAAGTACGATTTCCACGCCGGGCAGCGTGTGCTCCTTTACGCCGAAATCGAAAACTTCAAGATCAAAGAAACCAATCGCGGCTTCCATACGGCCCTGCAAAGCAGTTATCGAATTCTCGACAGCCGTGGCCAGCGCGTCGCCGATCACGATTTCGGGACGAACGAGGAACACTGCCAGAACCCCCGCCGCGATTTCTACATCGGCTACGATTTCACCCTCCCCCAGGACATTCCCGCCGGTCGTTACACCCTTCAATTGACCGTCACCGACCTGAATGGCGACAAGATCGGCCAGTCCTCGGTCGATTTCACCATCGTCAGCACTGCCGCGTTTGCCCGGGCCGGCAAGAAATGACCAAGGAATTCCCGAAAGTCATCGCGCGAAACATCTAGTCACCCCACATCCTCCGCTCTCCGCTTTCCGCTCTCTCCGCCCCTTCCCCCTGGCAATCCCCCTCCCTCCAGCTTACACTGGAGAGGTCTCACCACTCGACCACCTGCCGAAGGAGCCTGCCGATGTTCTGTCGAGTCGTTCTTGCCGTTCTCCTGTTTGCGGGAACCGCCTCGCAAGCCCCTCTGAGTGCTTCGGAACAAGACGGAAGCGGCCTGCAGAAGCCGGCCCCTGGGGCCGCCCACCCCATCGCCCAACCGCCCGCCCCCGTCCGCCTGCTCAAGATCGTCCACCGTTTGCCCGCCAACCCCGAGGACCAGGACCAGTTTCTTGCCCGGCTCACCACTCAAGGGTTTGGCGGAATGGTAACCAACGTCTCGTTCAAGGATTATCTGCAAAGCGAGCCCCGATGGCAGACTTTTGTGCGTGCGGTCCACGCCGCGAAGAAGGCCGGAATGGCTCTCTGGCTCTATGACGAACATGGCTATCCTTCCGGCAACGCGGGTGGGCTGACGATGCGCGATCATCCCGAATGGGAAGCCCGCGGACTGCTTATCGCCGATCAGGTCGTCGGTCGGGGGCCCGTAACGCTCGACGCCCCGCCCGGACGCCTCATGCGCGCCGCCGCCTTCCCAATCACCGCAGACCGGATCGGCCTCGACAAGGCCGTGGAGCTTACCGATAAGGTCCGCGATGGGAGACTTGCTTGGGAAGCCCCGGAAGGCAAATGGCACGTGATGCTTTTCACCGAAGATCGGATTTACGAGGGAACCCACGCGGCCATTAGTCTCGCCGATAAGCTCCCCTACATCAACCTCCTCCAGCCGGAGCCGACGGCCCGATTCCTCGAACTGACACACGACGCCTACGCCCAACACCTGGGCGACAACCTCGGCCAGTGGTTCATCGCCACCTTCACCGACGAACCTTCGCTGATGAGCGTTTTTCTGCGTCCGCAGCCCTATCGTGTGCTCCCGTGGGCCCCGAACCTGGCCGACGCGTTCCAGAAACGCCGCGGCTACGCTTTGGAACCGCTCCTCCCGGCCCTGGTGGCCGACGCCGGCCCGCACGGTGCGCGTGCCCGCTATGACTTCTGGCTCACCGTCGGCGAGTTGGTCTCCGAAAACTACTTTGGGCAGATCCGCGATTGGTGCCGCCAGCATCAGATTCCTTCAGGCGGGCATCTGCTAGCCGAAGAATCGCTCCTGTCGCACGTCGGGTTCTATGGCGACTTCTTTCGCTGTGCCCGTTATCTCGACGCTCCGAGCATCGACTGCCTGACCAGCATTCCCAAGGAAGTCCCTTGGTACATCGCCCGGCTGATCTCCAGCATCGGAGAGCTTGAAGGGCGTCCCGACACGATGTGCGAAACGTCGGACCACTCCCAGCGCTACCGGCGTCCGGGCGACACGCGACCGATTCGCATCGTCACCGAAGACGAGATCCGCGGCACCTGCAACCGCCTGATCGTCAACGGCATCACCACGATCACCAGCTACTACTCGTTCAAGAACCTGACCGACGAACAACTTCGCCGGCTCAACCTTTGGATCGGCCGCTGCTCGGCGATGCTCTACGGCGGCCATCAAGTGACCGACGTGGCCTTGGTCTATCCCATCGAAAGCCTCTGGCCCAAGTACGCCCCCTCACGTCATTCGCATCAAAGCGTGCCTGCCGAAGGCCACCAGGTCGCCAACCTGTACCGCCAAACGGCCGATCGGCTCTATAGCAGCCGTCGCGATTTCACCTTCATCGACTCCCGCACCCTGGCTGAAGCCCAAGCGGCCGACGGCGTGCTCTGCCACCGCGACTTGCGATGGCGTGTCGTGGTTCTCCCGGCCGTCGACACGTTGCCCATGGCGGCCTGGGAAAACCTGGCCCGATTCTGGCGCACCGGCGGTATGGTCGTCGCCGTGGGCGCCTTGCCGACCAACAGTCCGAGCGAGTTCCCCTCGCCAGCCGTGCAGGCATTGGCCAAAGACCTTTTTGGCGACGGAGTCGAACCGCGCAGCAAGGTCAACACGGCCGGCGGTGTGGCCGTCTATCTGCCGGCCAAGGCCACCGACAGACTCGCCTCGGTCCTCGATGCGGTCCTCGAACCAGAAGTCCGCAGTAACGCAACCGATTCCCCTCTCCGGATCACGCATCGCCGGATCGCCGGCCGGGAAGTCTTCTTCCTGATCAACGACAGTGCCGACGCTTGGGAAGGCTCTGTGACATTGGCCGCTGACGGCCCGGGCCGCCAGTACGATCCAGCCACTGGGGCAATTACTCCAGTGGCTAGTCCCAACGACATCCATCTCAAGCTTGGTCCCTACGGTGGCATGCTTTTCCGTTTCGACAAAGCTACGCTCCCCACCCGTCGCTCCGTTACTCCCGACGTCCTCAACGCAGCCGTACAACCATGACCCCCCGACGTTCCTCCCACCTCTTAACCGTTTTGCCTGCCGCTCTGCTTTACCTATGGTCGGCGAATATGTCGTGGCCTGTCGCAAGACCGGCTTGAAGGTGGGCTTCTACTACTCGCCACCCGACTGGCATTTCGAGCGTGAATCTCGCTCCTGGGGTTACGCGAGCAAGGGCATTCCCGAGTCGCCCCACCTGGGCTTTGACCACGAGCCGGTAGCCCAGTTGCCCAAACGACCGGCCGATTTCCAGGCCCGCTATCTCGCCTGCGTCAACGGCCAGAGCACCGAGC
>CAZLDQ010000297.1:5357-5776 GCA_964558295.1 uncultured Planctomycetaceae bacterium
CTTATGGCCCGATCGACTATCTCGGGTTCGACGGCAGCGCCGGGCGCGAAGTCCTCTCGATCGAGGAGACTCACAACCTCCAGCCGGGTATCCTTATCCACGACCGCCCGCACGGCGCCGGCGACGGGCCACCGCCCACTACAAGTGCAAACTGCCCAACGAGCGTCCTGAGGGCTGTTGGGAGCATTGTTTCAGCATGGTCGGCGCATGGGGCTATACCCAGCCCGAGCACTGCCGGTCGACCGTACCGCCGAACCTCGCCTGCGTGCCCTCCGCGCCACCGAACTGCTGGGACATTGCCAACAAGCCCTGGCGCGAATTGGCATCCAAACGACAACAATCTCTCCCCTGCCCTAACATGGTCCGAGAGCGCAACCCAACGACGGGCGAGCCCGCCCCCGTTACGCAAACGTCCCCAC
>CAZLDQ010000298.1:0-5651 GCA_964558295.1 uncultured Planctomycetaceae bacterium
GAGGCGGCGTGCGGCGTGCGAGCCAGGTCTTAGGGGTCGGGGATCAAAAGTTCGCTCCTAGACTGCCGCCCCCCCGCCCCAGTAGCAATACGCCCCCCTCATTCCGTCCTCAGCCCCTCTTCTCCTATCTCCCGGGCTGGGCGGAACGGGAATTGCTAACTCTTCTACGAGAGTCACCCTTTCGCCTTTTACGGAGATTCTCGCCATGGAGTCAATCCACCGATTACCGTGGGCCGTTTTGCTGTCGGTGGGAGTCTGGTTGCTCGGTCCCCGGCTTTGTGCTCAAGAGATGACGCACACGGCCAACAACGACCTGTCGGTCAATCAGCAAGAATCGGTCCAACAGCGTCAGCAGCCCCAACAACGCAACGAGGTGTGGCGGAACCAGCCAAATCCTCGGGATCAACAACATCGAATGGCGGAACCCGGCAGCGCAGAGCAGATTGCAGGTCCTTGGGGCTCATTCCAGGGGGGCGATTGGCCACCGGGACCCACCCAAGCCAATCCCACCATTGGAGGAAGAGCGGTTCCGATGGATGCTCCGCCCGTGTCGTCTTCACCGACCTTGCCCGCCATGCCCACCAGCCCCCCCACCGAGCCGGAGGATGTGGTCCAACTGACCGCCACCATCCAGAGTGAGCTACGTGAGAGCGGCGGCTGGCTGGACCGGTTGAAGATCGCTCCGCTCACCGCCGAATTGGGACGGGTCGTGCAGGAGTGTGAGAAGCTGGCCACCATGGCCGCCCAGCGAGCAGACGGTTCCGCCTTACGGTTCCAGTATGACATGTACAAGCTGACCTGGCTTCGTTTCGCCACACGTCTGCGGGCCGCGCCCCAGACCGACCCTTGGCTGATTGGGCATGTGAACGCCGTGGAACGGACGAACGACCTGTTGCAGGAGTTGCTCCTGGTCGGGCCCGGCGGGGTCTATGACCGGGTCAAAGTGGCCAGGCTAACCGCCCAGTTGGCCGACGTCACGAGTCTCCTGCTCCGCACAGTCAAAGTCCAATCGCTGACGGTTCCTGGGGGGGCCGACCTGATCTTGACCGCTCAAGCCCTTCATGGGCAGGCCGAGGCGATGTGCCAAGGAGTGCGGCAGAATGTCGCCTTCACGCTGATCCTCCAGCACTATCAGCAGTTTACGACATTGTGGACCGGACTGATGGGCCGACTCCAGGCTCCTTCGCCCTTTGCTCCGCAAGTGCGTACGATGGTCGAGGAAATCGGCCAGCTTGATGCGGCACTAAAACGCGAATTGCTCGTGTCGCCGCCGGTCTACAGTATTCACCAGCGACGTATGGGGCTGGCGTCGAGCGTTTCTCGGCTAGGCGATGCTCTGACGGCCGCGCTGCTCGAACAATTGCTCGCCAATGCCGGACCGGTCCAGGCGGCCGAGGATTTTGCCCAGAAAGCCGAGTCGCTCTGTCTCTGGCTCGAGGATCATCCGTTGCCTCAGGTGGCGATCACTCAGCCGGAGGTTGTGGCGATGCACGAAGCCTGGCGGCGTCTGGCGAATCAGATGAACCGGCTCGAGCGGTCGCGATTTCCGGAGGCCTTCCAGATCGCCGAACAGATCCGAGGGGAGATAGCGACTCTCAACCAATCGCTGCGCCAGTAAACGTCTGGCTAGTTTCCGCTCGCCCCAGAGCGATTGGTGTATTCCACCAATCGAGCCAAGCGATCGGCGGCAGCACCGCTGTCGATGGCTTTTTCGGCCAAGCGGGCGGAGGCGTCGAGCGAATCGGCCCGGCCGGCGGTCCACAAGGCGGCCGCCGCATTGACCACGACAATATCTCGCGTCGGCCCCCGTTTGCCGGCAAGGATCGAGCGGATCACGTCCGCGCTTTGCTCGGGCCCTTCGACTTGAAGACTGGCGAGGGAGCAGACGTCGAACCCAAAGTGGCTCGGCTCCCACACGAGCTGCTCCAATCGCTGGCCGGTGGCTTCGGTAACGTCGGTCGGTCCGCTGAGGGTCACTTCATCCAGCCCGTCACGACCGTGGACGACCAGTACCCGCCGGGTGCCCAAGAGCAGCAAGGCCTGGGACAACAGCGGTTGCAATTCCTTGCGTCCGACGCCGAGCACTTGAAACGCCGCACCGGCCGGGTTGACCAAGGGGCCGAGGATATTGAAGATCGTCGGTACGCCGAGTCTGTTTCGCACCGGGGCCACATGCTTCATCGCCTGGTGGAGCAGCGGGGCAAAGCAAAAGCAGATTCCCAGTTCTTCCAGGCAGCGTTCGACACAGGGCACATCGGCCTCGACATTCACGCCCAGACAGGCCAGCACGTCGGCCGAACCACTCCGGCTCGTGATCCGCCGGTTGCCGTGTTTGGCCACGGGGACGCCCGCCGCCGCAGTCACAAGGGCGGCCGCCGTGCTGATATTGAAGGTTCGGGAACCGTCTCCCCCGGTGCCGCAGGTGTCCAGCAAGTCCTGGTGGGAACTGCGAATGGGGACCATCCGCTGGCGCATTGCGACGGCCGCGCCGGCGACCTCGGCAACCGTCTCCCCTTTCTTGTGCAGGGCGAGCAAGAGCCGGGCGATCTCCTCCTCACGACATCGCCCTTCCATCATCAGGCCCAGGGTGTCGGCCATCTCGTCCATGGACAGATCTTGGCCGTCTTCAACCCTCTGGAGCGCGGCATCAATCATTGTCGAGACCTGTAGTGGTTTGTGCACCCGATTTTTCCGATTCTACCCTAAGAAGGCAGAGGGGGAAGACGACCGAAGAACAATCGCAGGTGGTGATGGGATGCTGTGAGCGGTCTTGCCTAGAGGGGGGAATGCCTCCTACAATCGGATGTAGCTACCCCCATCGCACCTTTTACTCCAATGACAGGGACCCGGAATGCCCGGTAAAAAAGTAATTCTTGATGTGGACCCAGGAATCGACGATGCGGTGGCGTTGTGCATGGCGTTGTTTGAGCCAGACCTTGAAGTCGTGGCCGTTACCGCTGTTGGCGGAAACGTCTCCCCCTCCCTGGCGAGTCGCAATGTGCAGGCGATTCTGGAGTATCTCGACCCCCCCCGCTTGCCGCGTGTCGGGGCGGCGACCGAACCGGAAGCCGGTTTGCCGGTCGATGGGCGTCACCTGCACGGGATCGACGGGCTTGGCGGGGCGAATCTTCGCGTCGCCGAGTTGCGTTCCATGCATCCGGCGGAAAAGATTATCTGCGATGAGGTCCGCGCCGCCCCGGAAGAGGTGACGATTGTAGCCCTCGGACCGCTGACGAACATCGCCCGGGCCTTCAAACGGGATCCTGAGTTGCCGTCGCTCGTCGGGCGGATTGTCATGACCGGGGGGACGGTCGCCGGACCGGGAAATATCACGCCGGCGGCGGAATTCAACATGTACTGCGATCCGGCGTCGGCGCGGGCCGTGTTCCGCTCCCGCACGACCAAGACGTTGATCCCGCTGGACCTGACCAACCGGATCGTGCTGACCTACGATCTGTTCGGCAAATTGCCGAGCGAGTCGACGGTGATCGGGTCGCTTCTCCACCGGATTCTCCCCCCAGCGTTTCGTGCCTATCGCCAGGAGTTCGGGCTGGAAGGAATTCACGTACACGACTCGGTCGCCCTGATGGCTGTGCTGCACCCCGAGTTGTTCACCATGCAGGAGATGGCCGGCGACGTCGAGACGACCGGGGATCTGACGGCGGGGGCCACGGTGTTCGACCGCCGCCGCGTGCCGGCTTGGCGTCACAACATGGAAGTGGCCATCGACATGCAAACCGACCGGGTCATCGAAGAGATCGTTCGCACGGTCAACAGTTCGGCGACCCGCTCGGGCGATTCAGGAAACCATCTCTAAGAGGGGCCCCTAGAACTGGCTCCGGTCGCCGACGACCGTATGAATCAGGAAGGTCTTCCGATTGCGATAGACCGTCAGCGCGACGTCTTTGCCGATCTCGGTCAGACTGACCATGTTGACCAAGTGGCTGTCGTCCTCGACAGGGGTGCTATTGAATTGGAGGATCACATCTCCCACCTGCAACCCGGCGGCCATGGCAGGGGAATTCGGAGTAACTTGGGTCACACGGGCCCCGAGGGGACGGGGAAGGCCAAGCTCAGCGGCGGCGGCAGCTCCAAAACTCTGATCGAGGGTCACGCCCAAGAAGGCCCGGGCGACTTTGCCATTCTCGATCAATTGTTGGGTCACGACCATAAACATGTTGATGGGGATTGCGAAGCCGATCCCCTCATTTCCTCCCGAATTGCTCGCGATGGCCGTGTTGATGCCAATTACTTCGCCACGGAGGTTGATCAGGGGGCCCCCACTGTTGCCGGGATTGATGGCCGCGTCGGTCTGGAGGAAGTTTTGCAGGCGCACGCCCGAATCGCCCAGGTCAAGCTCGCGACGTCCCTTGGCGCTAATGATCCCGTAGGTCACCGAGTGACTTAGCCCGAAGGGGCTGCCGACCGCCAGGACAAAATCGCCAATCTCGACCTGATCGCTATTACCCAACGGAGCGGTCACCAGATCGGGAACGGAGACGGCGAGCACGGCCACGTCGGTTTCCGCGTCTTCCCAGACCTTCAAGGGATGGATCCGACGGCCATCGGCCAAGCGAACACTGATGTTGGCCGGCGTAGCACCGCTAATCAGGTGCCGGCTGGTGAGGATGTAGTCCTTGCCCTTAAACTGGATGGCCACCCCGGAGCCGGCTTCTTCAACCTGGTGGCTACGTCCGAACTGCAAGGCGGTACGTCCGGGGACTTCCGCCTCGATGTGAACAACGGTTGGGCCGATCAATTTGGCGACGGTTTTGACGACCGCGCTCTGTGCTTCAAGGACCTCGGCTTGGCTGCGCAACTGGCGATAGAGTTCTTCACGTTTTTCGGTCGAGACCGGACCGAGTCGCTCCAATCCGGCTTGGATGGCCGTTTGAGCGAACAGAGACGGCGCAGAGATGGCGAGAACCAATCCAATGGCAAACCGGAGAACCGGAGACCACCAGCGCAAACGGCTCGACAGACAACGACGCGGCATAGAAGACTCCTGGAGTCGAGGCGAGTCAGGACCCGCCAGCACAAGGGCCAAACGGGTCCTGCCAGGCAGTCTACAAAATGGCACACGGGAAATCAAGAAACGTCCAGTTCAATGTCGTTGATCGACAGGTCGGCGTCACCGACTCCCGAGTCGAGCAAGCGGCTCCAGTCAACATCGCCGCGTGCGCCAGAGCCCTCGCGTTCCGCTTCGCGCTGACATTTAATGCATAGCGTGGCGTAAGGGAGAGCGTTGAGACGCGCGATGGGGATATTGCATCCACATCCCTCACAGATTCCGTAGTCTCCCTGACGCATCCGTTCCAGGGCGTTTTCGATGCGTGCCAGTTCCCGGCTCTCGACTTCGGCCAGTTGGGAACTGATTTCGTCTTGAACCGAGTCCAAGGCCGCATCGACCATGTCGCCGCTGGTTTGAGCCCGCAACTCTTTGAGCAGGCTGAGGTCGCCGGCCAAAGCCCTGCGCAGCGCATCCCGGCGTTTCAGTAGGATCTGATGTTGGTTCAGGATCGCTTCTTTGCGGTTTTTCATGATCACACGCCTCGGTGTCCGATCCTGGCCGCGCTGAAGGTTGCGCCCCCCTCAGTAAGCCGAATCCGAACCCCCTCTCTGATGCCTCTCTTGACGGGTTACCTGCTGCC
>CAZLDQ010000299.1:0-5600 GCA_964558295.1 uncultured Planctomycetaceae bacterium
TGGGAACGTACTGTTCCAATACAGTAACGTCGTCTTTCTTGTCGGTGCGGCATGGCTTCCACTGGCCCTCTTAGCGGCTGACCGGATGCTGACTGAACGTCGTCTCCGGTGGGCTTTGCTCTTTGGTGTAGCTCTGGCCCTGATGACTCTCGGCGGGGATCCGCAAATGGCGTATCATGCAGTCTTGATCGCGACGATGAATGCGATCTGGCTCTGGTGGAGTTGCTCCCCTCCCCTGCCCTGCCCTGGCGCCAGTAGGCAGCGAGTGGCTGGCATGGTGCGAAGCCACCCTGCCCTGTTAGGGCTTGCCACAACGACCGGGCTCGTCCTGGCCGCCGTTCAGGTGTTTCCCTCGCTGGAGTTCAGTCGTCTGAGCGGGCGGACCGCAAGTGTTGTGCCGCGAACAATCTACGAGCTTCCCCAACTTCTTTTCCGCCCCGATGCCTCCGGTTCCACTAGTGCTCACTGGAGTGACGGCCTGACTTGCCGGCGTTTGGAGTCCGGTTCCCATCAAGAGAACGTCTATCAATTCAGCGTAGGCCCCTGGCGTTTGGCCGAGTATCTTTGGCCAAACATTGGCGGACGCCAGTTTCCCGTCCACCGTCGCTGGTTCAACTGTATTCCTGCCGAAGGACGGGTTTGGGTCCCTTCCCTCTACATGGGCCTATTGCCGCTTGTGCTCGGGTTGGCCGCACTGCAGTTTCGACGGACCGACGTACGTACAAATTGGTTGTCGTGGCTGGTGCTCCTGTCCGTGTTGGCCAGTTTCGGCTGGTACGGTCTCGGTTGGATTTGGAATGAGTTTCGTTGTTTTGTTCAAGGCCCTTCGACAGAACCGGGGTTGTTTGGCGGGCCGTTTGGCGGGCTCTACTGGTTTCTGACCATGGTGCTGCCCGGTTACATCTACTTCCGTTATCCTGCCAAACTGCTCGTGCTGGCCGCCTTGGGCCTGAGTCTCCTGGCCGCCATGGGGTGGGACCGCACATGGCAAAACGCCGCACGCACTCGCCGCGCATTGGTGGCGATCGGCGCCCTGAGTCTGATTGGATTGGTGAGCTTCTGGGCCGGGCACTCTTGGTGGCAGACTTGGCTAAGCAGTGCTCACCCCAGTGCTGTGTTTGGCCCGCTGGATGTGGCCGGGGCAACGTGGGATGTGACCTTTGCTCTTGTCCAGACCGCCGTGCTTGCCTTCGTTTTCTGGTGGCTCTTGGGCGACTCGCGACGCCGATATCGCTGGACTCAGCTCATGGTTCTGCTGCTGACTGCCATCGACCTGGGAGTTGCCAATCGTTGGATGGTGGTGTGTGCTCCGAGTGACTGTTGGCAGTCACCTTCCAAGCTGACCACGGCTCTTCAAGACTATGAATTGCGTTATGGCGACGGGCAGCCCTATCGGATCTATCGCGAGTCCGTATGGCTCCCTGACACCTGGAAGCACCGTTCCTCCCCGTCTCGTTTGCTTGAATTGCAACGTTGGGAGCAGGATACGCTCATCCCGAAATACAATCTGCTCGACCATGTAGCCGTGGCGGAAGTCTACGGCACAATGATGCTGTCCGATTACGAGGCCTTTTTCAACGAGCTCAAGCGACATGGACACTTGGGGGAGGCCTGTGTACGTTATCTGGTGTTGCCCGAGGATTGCAGAGCCCCTGGGGGAAATGCCGTGCGTTTGGGGCGGGCCGGTTCAGAAGGCGGCGTTGTATGGTACGATCCACACGCGATGCCATTGGCGGAGATCGTCCGTGACACGGGACGTTCAGAAGCTGATGAAAGCTGTCGTGTGGTCTCCTATCAATCGTCGCTGGTGGAAATCGAGGTCTGCCTGATGCGTCCGGGATTGGTTGTTCTCCGCGATCAGTTCTACCCCGGCTGGCATCTGGAGGTGGAGACTGAGGGGGCGGGCCGCCGTGAGGTGCCTATTGTCCGGACCGAGCAGGTCATGCGCGGTGCGTGGTTGCCGGCTGGGCGGCACCACCTGTTTTACCGCTACCGCCCAGGCAGCGTTCTTTGGGGGGCCGTCCTCAGCGGACTTGGCTGGAGTGGGCTGGCCGTCGTGGGGCTCGCTTGCTGTCGGCGATCAACCGCATCGGCCCGGTGACGGCACACTGGGCCGCAACTCGTCCTGCTGTTGTTCGCCGAAGATTCGCAGCTTCGGCTTTTCCATGGTCACCGTTGTATGCGGTGCGGTCGACTGGGTAATCCAGACACTCGATCCGATCACTGAATCATGCCCGATCACCGTGTTGCCGCCTAACACCGTAGCGTTGGCATAGATCACCACACGATCTTCGATCGTTGGATGACGCTTTGTACCGCGGACCAAGTTGCCTTGGGCGTCCTTGGGGAAACTTAACGCACCAAGGGTGACGCCCTGGTAGATCTTTACCCAATCGCCGATCTCGGTGGTCTCGCCGATGACCACACCCGTACCGTGGTCAATGAAAAAGTACTTGCCGATCGTCGCCCCGGGGTGGATGTCGATCCCGGTGCGACTGTGGGCCCATTCGGTCATCATGCGTGGGATTAACGGTACTTTCAGGTCATGCAGCAGATGGGCCAACCGGTAGACCGTTACGGCCTCCAACCCCGGATAGCAGAAGATCACTTCATCAAGGGATTTGCAGGCCGGGTCGCCGGCGAATGCCGCTTCGACGTCCAAGGCGAGCACTTTGCGGAGCATGGGAAGTTGTTCGAGAAACGCCATCGTCTTGGCTTGCCCCATCCCTTCGAACTCTTCGCGGCGTTCGGCGCTGCAGGAGAACTTCTCACCCGCTTCATGCCATAACGCCCGGGCGATTTGGGTTGTGAGTGTGTCGTGTAGCCGGTCGATCAAATCCCCGACGTGATAGGTGACGTTGCCCAGGTGAAGGTGGTCACGCCGACGGTAGCCGGGATAGAGGATCTCTCGGAGACTTTCGATAACCCAGATAATTGTGTCGAAATTCGGCAAGGGGCATTGCCCCAGGTTGTGGATCGAACCAACTTCGGCATAAGTACTGACGATCCGATCCGTTAGTTCCGGAAGTCTCTCTTTCAAGCGGATGTCTGTGGCCATGATCGCAAGCTCCGACTGCACCATCAGTCTGGCAAACGGCGCAGGATAAAGGGCGTGGGGGAAACGTGGGAAACCAAATGCGAGTGGCTGGGAGAAGAAGCACATCAGTCCGGTCTAGCCCGGACAACAACATGCATGGCGACAGATAGGACAGAGCAGGCCGGCGAGACGCATACTTGTACCAAACCCTCAGGTTTTCCCGGTTTCCACGGAATCGTATGCAGACAGGTCGCCAAAATCAAGCCACCGTTTGTCTTTTCGGCTTGCCATCCCAGTGACTTTGAGGAAAAATCGCGTTCGCCGAAAGAGGGAGAGGGGAGAAAACACAGGGTAGTGTGCTTGCCACTTCGCGGTTACACCGAAAAAACGGGGCGCAGAGCCCGACACTCTGCGCCCCGTGCTTGACATCCTACTCTTCTTCCTCTTCCTTCAACTGGGCCTTGGCAATGATCTGTTGCAAGATGTTGCCTGGCACCACATCGTAGTGGCTGAACTCCATCGTGTAGCTCCCCTGCCCTCCCGTGATGCTCGAAAGGCTTCGGGCATAGGTGGTTACTTCAGCTAAGGGGACTTCGACGGTAATCGTTTGCAGGTCGCCGCCAGCGGAGACCATTCCGAGTACACGGCCACGGCGCCCGGACATATCGCTGTTGATATCGCCTACGTTGGCGCTGGGCAGCGTAATCTCCATCTTGACGATCGGTTCCAAGAGCGACGGCTTGGCTTCCAGGAACACGTTTTTGAAGGCCATTGACGCAGCCGTCTTGAACGCTTGTTCCGAACTGTCCACCGGATGGTGCTTACCGAAGTAGACTTCGACGCAGACATTCTGCACCTGGTAGCCGGCGATCACGCCGCGGGCCAACCGGTCCTTGAAGCCCTTTTCAATCGCCGGCATGAAGTTGCCGGGAATTGTGCCGCCGACGACCGTGTCGACCCAGAGGAAGTTGTTCTCCTCGTCGTAGTGGATTTCTTTGAGCGAGGGGAACCGCTCCTTGCTGGCAAATTCCTCAATGTTAGTGCCCCGAGGCAATGGGTACATGCGGATGTGGACTTCGCCGAACTGCCCGCGGCCGCCGGTCTGCTTCTTGTGCCGATAGCTTCCCTCCGCGTTCACCTGGATCGTCTCCCGGTAGGGGATCTTCGGCTCTTTGGTCTCCAACTCCACCTTGTCGCGCCGCTTGAGCCGCTCGCGAATGATCTGCAGATGCAGCTCACTCATTCCCGTGATCACCGTCTCTTTGGTTTGCGCATCACGGTCGAGACGGAAGGTCTGGTCCTCCTGGCAAATCTTCGACAACGCGCCGGACAACTTCGCCTCGTCGCCACGGGTCTTGGGCGTTGCGGCCAGACCAACCATCGGCGTGGGGAACACAATTGGCGGCATCGTGTAGTCACCGAGTGAACTGCCTGTCAGCAGTTCTTCCATCTTCGTCACCGCCACGATTGCTCCGGGGCCGGCATCGTCGATCGGAATCGTCTCACTTGCCTGTACCTCGAACAACTGAGCGATCTTCAACGGCTTGCGTGCTCCGGCCACGGTGATCGATTGGCCGGTGGCCAGGGTGCCCGAGTAGATTCGGATGAAACTCAACTTCTGCACGAATGGGTCGACGCGCGTCTTGAAGACTTGAGCGACCAGCGGACCGGCCGGATCGGCGTTCACTACGACCTCTTCTCCTTCTGGAGTCTTCGCAGTCCGCTTGACCCGATCCGGCGGCACGGCGCACATCGCCAGCGCATCGAGCAGTTCCGGCAAGCCCGTGCCCGTCTTCGCCGAAACACAGACGATCGGGATCAGGCTCCCTTCGGCGACCGCTGTGACCAACAGCCGGGAGACCTCTTCCGCCGTCGGCGGCGTGCCTTCGAAGTAGCGCTCCGTTACGGCCTCATCTGAAACGATGATCGATTCGATCAACGACTCTTGGATCTTTTTAGGGTCGACCAGGGCGTCGCGCGTGTCACTCGGAGGATTGAGGGTGCTCGCTACCCCGCGGAAGCTGGAACCTTGTCCCAGCGGAACGTTCAACAAGACGCATTCGGCGCCAAACAGTTCCTGGATGCTTTCCAGAAGTCCGGAGAAATTGATGTTGTCGGCGTCCATCTTGTTGAGGATGATCATCCGCCCAAGGCCGGCCTTCTTTGCCTCAGCGAACACCCGGCGGGTGTTGACTTCAATCCCTGACTGAGCGTTGATCACGATAGCCGCCAAGTCGACGCCACGCAGGGCCCCGATCGTCTGGCCGATGAAGTCCGGATATCCCGGGGTGTCGATGCCGTGGAAATGCTTGCCGCCATGGTTGAAGTTCACCACGGTCGCTTCGATGGTGTACTTGTGGAGCTTTTCCTCCTCATCGAAGTCGCAGACGCTCGTTCCCTCGTCAACGCTTACTGGGCGGTTGATCATTCCGGTGGTCGTCAGTATTCGGTCGACCAGCGTCGTCTTGCCTGCCGAACCGTGCCCACAAAACGCAATGTTGCGGATCTCTTCGACTTTGTATTTCACCATGAAGACTTCCCTTCGACTGTGAACGGCCCTCCC
>CAZLDQ010000300.1:0-5543 GCA_964558295.1 uncultured Planctomycetaceae bacterium
GCATTGGACGGCATGCGCACCGCTTCCGGCCTCTGGGCCGCCCCGGCGTTGAGCAGCATGGCCTGGGTTCGGCCTTCGGCGGCCGCGGCCAGGTTGCAGAAGAACACGGCCTCGGGCACGCCGGGCGATTCGGGGTCGTAGGTGTCCCAATGGCCGATGTCGCGCGTGGCCACGGCGTCGCGTGGAGCCAGCTTGGCCAGCGGCAGCACGACCTTGGCCCCGGGGCCCACCAGCGGCACGCCGAAGTTGATGTGGTACAGGAGCTGCAACTCGCCGCGCTCGGCCGAGAGATTGGTGACTTTGTCGGTGATGGTGAAGCCCGGCTGGCCGATCTGCGTGGTGATCGTGCTGGTCAAGCGGAGCTTGTTGAAGAACAGGCGGGTCTCGTCGACCACGCCGGTGATGCTGAGCCGGCCGGCGGCGCCGTCGACGGGCACCTCGACCTTGTGGGCCGGCGTGTTGGCGATCTTGCCGTGCAGCGGCCAACGGACGGTGCCGTTCGGGTTGAAGACCGGGGCGCCGTTGCTTTCCAGCCCGCAGCGGCAGAGCAACTCGTCGAACCCATTGAGCCAGCCGAGACCGCTGGCCTCGGAGATGGGCACCAGGCTGGGATGCACAGGGCCCTTGGCCGGCGACTTCCAGCCCAGCTCCAGCCTTCCCAGTCGTGCCCGCCAGATGCCCATGCCGCGCGTCGGGAGGACGACGAATTGGAATCGCCCGTTGTTTACTTCAATCGCCTCGACGCCGTCGCGGGGTCCGCCCCGCAAGACGCGTTTGACGACCGAGTAGCCGGTGGCCGCCCCGCCCACCTGGATCGGCGAGATGAGGGCCTGTTCCACGTAGATGTCCTGCTCCGAGTCGATAAGCATCCAAGTTCGTGTCGGCATGATGATTCGATCCTCTCACTGCATTACGAACCTCAAACATCGTCAACTTCTGTACAAACATCCGCGACCAACGGGAGCGGATTGTTCTACTGCGAGCGGCAGCTCGAATTGGCTGGCGGCCTTGCTGCCCTGCGCTGGATGTGGCCGGAATCGTCAATGTAATCACCTGGGTCCGGCACGCCCAGGGGCGGGGCAACGAGAAGAGAATGTCGGAGCGACGAAAGCGGCCGACGAATGCCGCCTGAGGAGGGGCGAGATGTCTGGTGAGAGGAATTCGCCGCCGAGGCGTTCTGAGATCGCCTTCACCCCCCCTCTCGTGGGTTGCGATGAGTGCTGGTGGCTTGCCACTCGGCTGCCGAGCGAATAAAACCTAGAGGTTATATTGCTTGGGCCACTTCTCGTTCCCCGTCAGTTCATAGTGAGAGACAGCATGAACCCGTCGAAACCAGTCAAAACGGACAATCTTGGTGCCATCCTCAATCGGGCCTTGGATGCAGGCAAGGGAATCCTCCGCCTGATCCCGGACTGGGTTCCTCGCAGCTTCCTCCATCCAGGCAAGCGGATCAAGCTGGCCCCGACGGACTGGTACGCCCTGGGCACGCACCGGGGCGGTATCGACGAACGATGGTTCGCCAGCACCACCGAGGCCGCCAACGAGGGCCGGGCATGGGACGAGGGGCTGAGCTGGTGCACCTTCGAGGGCGAGAAGTTCCTGCTCCGCGACGCGGTGGCCGAGGGCCAAGGCCGGGTGATCGGTGACGCCATGTGGAAGCAGTACCAGCGCTGGTCCGTGTATTCCATGTTGTTCGACAACATGGGCCCGATCCCGCATCACATGCACCAACAGTTCGAGCACGCCAAGCTCACCGGCCAGCAAGGCAAGCCCGAGTGCTACTACTTCCCGCCCCAGCTCAACGCGGCCGAGAATCATTTCGACTACACCTTCATGGGCCTGGAGCCCGGCACGACCAAGCAGGACGTGATCCGCTGCCTGGAGAACTGGGACAAGGGCGATAACGGGATCCTCGACCTGTCGAAGGCCTACCGGCTCAAGGCGGGCACCGGCTGGATGATCCCCGCCGGCGTGCTGCACGCCCCCGGCTCGATGTGCACCTACGAGCCCCAGTGGGGTAGCGACGTGTTCGGCATGTACCAGTCGCTGGTCGAGGGGCGCGAAGTCCCTTGGTCGCTGTTGGTCAAGGACGTCCCCGCCGACAAGCACCAGGACCTGGAATTCATCGTCGACCAGTTGGACTGGGAAAAGAATGTGGACCCCTACTTCAAGGAACACAACTACGTTGAGCCGATCGTCGACGAAGAGTTCTCCGGCCCAGGCTACACCGACCGCTGGATCGACTACGGCGGCTTCGACGGCGAGCAACTCGTCTCGGCGAAAGAACTGACCGTCCAGCCGGGCGCGAAGCTGGTCCTCCGCGATCCGGGCGCGAGCGGCTGGATCACCGTCCAGGGCTCGGGCACGATCAATGGCCTCGCCATGCAGACCCCGGTGATGATCCACTTCGGCGAAGAGCCGTGGGACGAGTTCTACATCACCGCCGAGGCTGCGGCCAACGGCGTGGTGATCGAGAACACCGGCGGCGAACCGCTCGTCAGCCTCCGCTACTTCGGACCCAACGTCCACGCGAAGACGCCGAAGATCGGCGATCATCGCAAGCAGTAAGGACGCATGTAGTTTTAACGATGTGTGTAGTCTCAAGCCTCCCTTCTCCCGGCGAGCGGGAGAGGGGAGGTTGTTGCGTGACCGTGAATGTGAATCCCAACCTTCATGAGGACTTCCATGGGTAGCGCCCACACGAACAACTATCCCAAACTTCACAACGCGGCTTGGCCGGGTGTGGTCGGCAAAGGGGACGGCGGCGAGCCGCCGATCGATCTGGATACGATGCTCGACCTGACCGCCGCGGCTGAGGTCGACGGCGTGAAGTTTGACGGCTTCGACCTGTTCCTCTATCTGCCGCACATCGACATCGACGCCACGGTCCAGAGCGACGACGCGATCAAGGAACTGGCCGACAAAGCCCGGGCTCGCAACCTGGAAATCGGCAGCGTCGTGGCTCCGATCTGGCCGCCCACCGGCGGCGGAGCGGCGATGGGCGACGCTACGGAGCGCAAGAAGTTCCTCGACCAAGTGCGCAAGGGCTGCCGCGTGGCCCAGGTGCTCCGCGAACTGGGCGTGCGTCCCAACGGCGCCGTGCGGATCGACTCGGCCTCGGGCGTCGAGCCCTGGCTGGCCGATCCGGAAGGCAACCAGAAGCGGATCATCGAGACGTTCCGCGAAGCCTGCACAATCGCCGAAGATCACGGCGAACGGCTGGCCGCTGAAGGCGAGATTTGCTGGGGCGGAATGCACAGTTGGCGCCGCATGCTCCAGATCCTGGAGACGGTTGACCGGCCCCAGACCCTCGGCTTCCAGGCTGACATGGCCCACACGCTCCTTTACCTGCTTGGCTACAACGCCCCGGAAGACGCCCTCCTTCCGGAAGGCTTTGATTGGAGCGACACGAAGCAGTTCGACGAAGCCTACCGAAGACTCGTCGACGCCTTGCGTCCTTGGACGATCGACTTCCATGTGGCCCAGAATGACGCCACCGTGCACGGTTCCGGTTCCCACGACAAGACCGGCCGCCACTGCCAGGCGACCGATCCGAACGGTAAGCTCGACATCCCCCGTCACGCCGGCTACTGGCTCCGCGACGCCAGCGGCCAAGTGACCAAGAAGTTCCGCCACATCTGCTGGGACGGCTGCATGTTCCCCAACGCCGTAATGTTGCAGCCCCAGACGTGGAATGACATCTTGCGCGCGATGGTAGCCGTGCGGGATGCACATGGGTGGAAGGAATAGGGAAGGACGAAGGACGAAACCAGAATGACGAAGGAATGACGAAGCACGAATGACGAATGGGGCTGGGGCGGATCGCGAGAAGCGGTATGACTTGGAAGAGCGCACAGCGCGATTCGGAGAGGCTGTAATTGAGTTTGCCAGAAAGATTCCGGCTGGTCCTGTGACCGAACCGCTGATTGGTCAACTCGTGAGGGCAGGAACGAGTGTTGGCGCGAACTACTGCGAAGCGGACGATGCGGGATCGAAAAAGGAATTCCCCTACCGGATCAGCCTGTGCAAACGAGAATCGCGAGAGACAAAGCATTGGCTCCGGATGATTGCCGCAGCCATCCCTGAACAGAAGGAAGGAGCTCGCCTGTTGTGGCGTGAAGCAACCGAACTGAACCTTATCTTCTCTGCAATCTTCCGCGGCAGCCCCCGCCATTAGTGCTTCGTATTTCGTCATTCCTTCGTCATTTTGATTTCGACATTCGTCATTCCAACCAAAGACTCCGAAACACTTGCACTCTGACCCATTATGAAGGAGACCGAGAGAATGCCCAAACCCTTGCGCATCGCCGTCATCGGCTGCGGCTTCATGGGCCGCACACACTCCAACGCCTGGCTTCAGGTCAACCACTTCTTCCCCCGCGAACACCAGCCCGTACTCAAGGCGTGCTGTGCGCGGCCGGAGGAGAAGGACAAGCTGGAACAGTTCGCCAAGGCCTGGGGCTACGAGTCGATGGAACTCGACTGGAAGAAGGTCATCGCCCGGGAGGATATCGACTTGGTCGATATCTGCCTGCCCAACAACATGCACCACGACGTGGTGATCGCGGCGGCCGAGGCGGGCAAGATGGTCGTCTGCGAAAAGCCGCTGGCCATGAACGTGCGGGAAGCCGAAGAGATGGTCGCTGCCGTGGAAAAGGCGGGCGTGGCCAACATGGTCTCCTTCAACTACCGACGCGTGCCGGCCATTTCTCTGGCCAAACAAGTGATCGAGGAAGGCCGCATCGGCCGGCCGTTCCATTATCGGGCAACCTACAACCAGGACTACACCATTTCGGCTGACGTCCCCCAGGGCGGTATGGCCCTCTGGCGTCTTGACGCCAAGGTCGCCGGCTCCGGTGTGGTCGGCGATCTTTTGGCCCACTCGATCGACACGGCCGAGTGGCTCAACGGCCCGATCCAACGGGTCGTCGCCTCGACCGAGACGTTTATCAAAGAACGTAAACACGCCGAGACGGGCAAGATCGAGCCGGTGACGATCGACGACGCTTGCATGTTCCTGGCGATCTTCGCCAACGGCTCGCGCGGCGTCTTCGAGAGCACCCGCTACGCCCGCGGCCGGAAGAACTACAACACCTTCGAATTGAATGGTGAAAACGGCTCGGTCTTCTTCGACCTCGAAGATCCGCACATCCTTCAGTACTTCAAGTACGCCGACCCGAAGACGGGACAAAAGATCGAGAGCCATCTGACCGGCTGGCAGCGGATCAATGTGACCAACTCCGAGCACCCCTACATGAAGCACTATTGGGTGCCGGGCTGCACGATCGGCTACGAGCACACCTTCATCAACAGCTTTGCCGACTTCTTGGCGAGCCTCGAAGGTGGCCCAGCCTACCAGCCCAACATGCGTACCGCCCTGCGCACCCAGCGCGTCTGCGACGCCGTGCTAGAAAGCGCCAAGCAGGGCCAATGGGTCGAGATCCCGGCCTAGTGCCCCGGCGTCTTGCCTTCGATCCTCCTACCACAAACGGCCGGCGCAAGCCGGCCGTTTCGTTTGCGCAATCCCCGGCGCCAACTAATCT
>CAZLDQ010000301.1:0-5541 GCA_964558295.1 uncultured Planctomycetaceae bacterium
ATTGCGAAGATCCTTGGCCTTCCCCACATAGATCACCCGCCCCGCCCCATCCTTCATCAGATAGACCCCCGGCGCATGCGGAAACCCCCGCACCTTTTCCGCCGCCACCGAGTTGTCCGAAGGCACCGAACCGTCGCTCATAATGGAAATTATAGGGGTGGATGGTGGAGGGTGGATAGTGGATGACAAAAGGGGAGAAGGGAAAGGGACTCGCCATTCACCGTCCACTCATTCAGAGCCACTTCTCCACCAGTTCGCTGACCGTCCGGGCCAGCTCGTCGAGGGCCTGAAGTTCGGCCGTGCGGCGGACGGCCGAGAGGTCGCCCGTTTGGGCCCGTTGGCGGGCTTCGACAATCCGCTGGCTGAGGATTCGGATCACCGGCTTTGGGGACTCGATCGCGTCGATCAACGAACGCTCCGACTCCGACAAAAGATCATAAAGCAATAGGCAGTCGTGCCGCTGAATCACGACCCGCTTCAACCGCGTAACCAGGGGAGCAAGCCGTGCGGCATCCCAGGGCTTTTCCGCGTCGAGTTCCGCCTCGCATTCCC
The DNA here is from genome assembly GCA_964558295.1 of uncultured Planctomycetaceae bacterium. Lineage (GTDB taxonomy): Bacteria > Planctomycetota > Planctomycetia > Pirellulales > Thermoguttaceae > JBDKTH01. The sequence continues at coordinate 553 of CAZLDQ010000301.1, forward strand.
GCAAAGCCAGGTTGCCCCCCAAGATTCTCGCGGCCAACTCGTTCCGGTTGACCAACGCTCCTTGTCCGGCGGATTCCTTCCTCGGCGACGGGGCCGTCGGTTGCCGGAGGGGGATCGAAGCGACCGGTGCGGGAGCAGGCAACGGTACCACGCGACGCGGCTCGACCGCGCGGGGCACAGCTTCAGCCGACAGGCTGTCTGGAACGGCCGGCGGGCCTGACGGCTCCGACAGTTCCTCGTCTCTCTCGGGCCCCGGCAGACGATCCAGCGCCGGCGTCACTGGTCCGCGTCGCGGGATCGACGCCAGCAACGGCCGATGTGATTCCACTGCCGGGATCTCGATGCTCCACCCCCCGTTTCGCCGCGGCAACCACGGCCGGTTCGGCTGCGCAACAACCGGCGGACCTTCACCGACCACGAGCGCCCCGATCGGCACCCCAGCGGCTTTCTCCACAAACATCGACGCCGAATCCCTAAACGTCCGCGCGGCCGGCTGGCCGTCTTCGCGAAACGCTTGACTGACCAATCCTCCCTCCTCCACGCCAGGAAGCTCGTGCTGGACTATCAGCCGCCGAAAACGATCGCCACGGGTCGCTTGACTCGGCCAAGGCTCTGGTGCCGTCGCGTCCCCGACAGCTTCCGTCAACCGCTCACGCTTCACCAACACGGCCTGCGATGGCAAGGACACCGACGGCCGCGAGTCGTCGGCCCTCGACAACCGCGGCGCACCCGCAAGCCAACCCCGTTGCTCCAAATGCACCGCGACAACCGGCGAGGGCTGCAACTGCAATTCCTGCACGGTCACCGGCGGCGGTGGGGACGCAAGGATCACCGGAAGCGGCTCGACCGACAAGGTCCTCGATTCTTCAACCGTCTCGAACGTGGGGATCGCCGGCAACGGCTTGGCAGTCCCCGACGAGACGCTGGCCGTCGCCGCTTGCAGCCACGCAAGCAGCAGCGGACGCTGATCGGCACGGCTTCCGGCCGCCTCCCAGGCAGCCACCACCTGTTCCCATGCCTTTCGCCCCCGCTCGTATTCCGCCCGATCAAGGCGAAAGCTGTGATAGAGTTGCATCCGGTATTGCCTCGCCGCCCGCTCGATCACCAGCGGATCGACAGCCCGGGCAGCGGCCCCAGGTGACGGTGCAGCGGTCGTGTCGGACTTCGGTTCCTGCCCCTCCGACGCAGACAGAAGCAGCGTAGACAGCACCGTCAGAAGCAAAAGCGAGCCCAGGGGTTGCATCATCGTGGCCGGGTTCTCAACAATAGGGGGAGGGACGCAGCCGTGCCGGTACAAACCTAGAACGCCCCCCGGACAAGTCAACCCATGCGTGGTCTGTTTAAACCGATCTTGCTGATTGCCTTGGTTTTGGCGATTCCCATCGCCCCCTTCGCCCTGTTCGGCCCCTCGCTGGAAGCTCGCATCGAACACCAGATTCGCTCCGCCCTGGCCCCGACTACCGTCAGCCTCTTGGTCGTCGGCCTCCTGACCGCCGACATCCTCCTGCCGATCCCCTCGAGCGTCGTCAGCACGGTAGCCGGCAACGTGCTCGGTGTGGGGCTGGGCACGGCCGCCTCCTGGCTCGGCCTGACCCTTGGAGCCGTCCTGGCCTTTTTCTTGGCGCGTCTCCTCGGGCGTCCGCTAGCTCTTCGCTTTGCCAGTGCGGAAGACCTTGGGTGCATCGACTCCCTTAGCACCCGTTACGGTCCGTTCGTCTTGGTCCTCGCCCGACCCGTGCCAATCCTCGCCGAAGCAAGCGTCCTGTTCCTCGGCACAACCCAACTCAGCTGGCCGCGTTTCCTCGTCCCCATCGCCCTGAGCAACCTGGGCATTGCCGCGATCTACGCCATCCTCGGTGAACTCGTCCAATTGCCAATCGCTCTGGCCGCTTCGATCGCCCTGCCCCTCCTCCTAACCGGCTTGGCCCGCGGCCTCTGGCCTGGGCAAGTGGAGCGTGCAGAGTGGAGGGGGGAACGTGGCACCGAGAATTCGCCGCACAAGTCCGGGTAGGGCCGGTTCTCGGAATGACGAATGTCGAAAACCAAATGACGAAGGAATAACAAAGCCCGAAGGAGATGACGCCGTGCGTCCTTTGGTCCCTAGTCCCTAGTCCTTCATCCTTCTTTCGTCATTTGGATTTCGTCATTCGACATTTCCCTCCTTCTCGCTCAGACAATCCCGTTGACACCATCACCCCTGGGGGATATGCTCAAAGCCATCAACGGGGGCGGGCCGCCGAGGCGTTCTGGCTTGTTCCTGGCGTTCATCACCCATCTCTCACGCACTCGGAGGCCCGCCAATGAGCCATCTTTCCCCTGAGCCCAATCCCAACGATCCCTCCAACACTCCCGTGGCCGACGAAGCGACCATCGAAGTCGTCGCGCAAGACAAGGCGGCCCACGCCCTCTTCGCCCGGCTCCAGGAACTTCACCAGAAGGGACGCAGCGGATCAAACTGGTTCTATTGGATTGCCGGCCTCTCGCTGGTCAACTCCGTGATCATCCTGAGCGACGGCGAAACCTACTTCGTCATTGGCCTTGGCATCACCCTCCTCATTGACGCGATTGCCCGAGAGCTTGCCCATCAACACGCCGAAATTGCTCAGCTCACCAAGGCGGCCGTCTTCGGCTTCGACCTGATCGTCGCCCTGGTGATCGTCGCCTTTGGCTGGCTGTCTGGCCGCCGTCATCGGGTGGTCTTCGCCATCGGCATGTTCCTCTATCTCCTCGACGGCCTGCTGTTCGTCCTCGTCCAGGACTGGTTCAGCGCCGGTTTTCACGCCTTTGCCCTGTTCTGCATGTGGGGCGGTTTCCGCGCCTACGGCCAGCTAAACGCCGCCGAGCAAGCCCTCGGTGGCTTCGACAAGCAAGACCTGTGGGGACTCGCTGAACAAACGCAGTAAGCCCCCCGGCGGGGAGAGTGGTCGAGAAAGCCGAATGGCGAAAACCAAAAGACGAACGAATGACCAAAGAACACCAAGCCCGAAGAGGATCGCATCCCGCGGACTTCGGTCATTAGTCCTTGGTCCTTCGTCATGTGGTTTTCGTCATTCCCCTCCTAAAAAAGCTTGCAATTGGGCCAGCCGATCCGCTACGTTCGAGCGTGGCCGCTTCACGCGTTGCCCGTTCGATCTTTGACAAGTCAGCCAATCCCCCGACGCGTCACGTCGTCTGGGAAGGGGTCACCGTTCCCCTCGCGAGAATCTTTCCCGGGCGGATTCTGCGAGTCGGTTGATGAAAAGGCTGGGTCCGGTCCCAACGAGGCCGCCAAACCGTCTATCGAAAGCCCCCCTTGCTTGTGATGGAGGTTCACATCTGTCAAATTGACAGTTGCCCTCGGGCGATCTCTGGCCTTTTCCGCCCCTTTGGCGGCACGCTAACGCGGCAGCAATGCGAGCAAGCGGCTTAACCTCTTGGCAGATCGTGGCTTACCATCTTAAGGCCTCCTTTGGCGCGCCAATTGCGTTTCAAGGGCCGCAAGCGCTGTATGGGCGCATTGTTTGGCAGCCGCGGGCCCGACGGCTGGGCGGGATCCGGCTTGCCGGCCAACAAATCAACAAAACTGATTGAGCTGTTTTGGAGGCGAACACAGGTATGGCAAAGAAAGCACCGGAATCCAAGAAATCGGCCGGGGAAGAGTTCAAGCTACAACCGTTGGCCGATCGTGTCGTGGTCGAACGTGAATCGGCCGAGACGACCACCCGGGGGGGAATCGTCCTACCCGATACGGCCAAGGACAAGCCGGCTCGCGGCACGATCGTCAGCGTGGGCAATGGCCGGTTGCTTCAGGACGGCTCGCGCGCGCCCTTCCAGGTGAAGGTCGGCGACCGCGTTCTGTTCAGTTCCTACGCCGGTGAGGAGTTCAAGGTCGGCGACCGGGAGCTGCTCCTGATGCGCGAAGAAGACATCCTGGCAGTGATTGGCTAACCCCCACAACCCGCACATTTTCGCAAGGAGATAAGACAATATGGCCAAGATGATTGCTTTCGATCAGGAAGCTCGTGACGCCCTACGTCGCGGTGTCTCGAAGCTGGCACAGGCGGTGAAGGTCACGCTCGGCCCCCGCGGCCGCAATGTGATCCTCCAGAAGAGCTTCGGCTCGCCGACCGTGACCAAGGACGGCGTGACCGTGGCGAAGGAAATCGAGTTGGAAGACGTCTATGAGAACATGGGCGCCAAGATGGTCCGTGAAGTCGCGTCGAAGACCAGCGACGTAGCCGGCGACGGCACGACCACCGCCACGATTCTCGCCGAAGCGATCTTCAACGAAGGTCTCCGAGCCGTGGTTTCCGGCGTCAACCCGATCCAAATGAAGCAAGGGATCGACAAGGCTGTGGCCGACATCGTCGACAAGCTCCAGAAGATGTCGATCAGCGTCAAGGAGCAGAAGGAAAAGATCGCCCAGGTCGCCACCGTCGCCGCCAACAACGATGCGGAGATCGGCAACCTCCTGGCCGACGCCATGGAAAAGGTCGGCAAAGACGGCGTGATCACCGTCGACGAAAGCAAGAGCATGAAAACGGAAGTCGAATGGGTCGAAGGGATGCAGTTCGACCGCGGCTATCTCTCCCCCTACTTCGTCACCGACCCGCAGAAGATGGAATGCGTCCTCGAAGACGCCTTCGTGCTGATTAACGAGAAGAAGATCTCCAACGTCAAGGACCTGGTCCCCGTGTTGGAAGCCGTGGTCAACTCCGGGAAGCCGCTGTTGATCATTGCCGAAGACATCGACGGCGAGGCCCTCGCCACGCTCGTGATCAACAAGCTCCGCGGCACGCTCCGCGTCGCTGCCGTCAAGGCCCCAGGCTACGGCGACCGCCGCAAGGCCATGATGGAAGACATTGCCATCCTCACCGGCGGCAACGCCCTGTTCGAAAGCCTCGGCACGAAGCTGGAAAACGTCACCCTGGCCGACCTCGGCCGCGCTAAGCGGATCGTCATCGACAAGGACAACACGACGATCATCGAAGGAGCCGGCAAGAGCGCCGA
>CAZLDQ010000302.1:0-5520 GCA_964558295.1 uncultured Planctomycetaceae bacterium
CCCCCCCCCCCCCCCCCCCCCCCCCCCCCCCCCCCCCCCGCCCGCCGCCCCCCCCGGGCGGGAGTTCGCCGCTTTCTGCCACGCACGTGGTGCCATCACACTCGCCACAAAAAGCCCGACTAACACGCACAGGAACGGCCAGGTCGTCCAAAACCGCCGATTCATCACTCGCGTCTCCGAATCCGTTCTCGGAACTCTAAGTTTGCTGGGCCCACCCCGTCTTCACACAACGTCGGTCATTTCGAACGAGTGAATCAAACGTGAATTGCCAGAACCAAGGATTGTCGCCATTTGCAGGGATTTCCCGCAAAACCCAGTTCGGGTCAACGGTTGGGTTATGTCAAATATGCTGCCTATGATGGGCATCTCGGCGGACCAGAGGCCACCACGGCGGACGATCTCCCCGGCAAGGGGATGGAATCTCGCGCGCCGCGCCCTCGGTCAGGCGGCGTGGGCTGAAGGCCCGCTGTCGGATCAGGTTTCCCCCCCATAGCATCTGCGCAAGTGTCTTATAACGGAGGGGTTAGAAGACGATCAAGGTCAGCTTTCGACGTGCTGGCTCAGGACCGTGTCGTCATGCTCATACCCTGGCGAGCAACAACAGAGAGACTTCAGGACCTCGAGTCGGGTGTTGGGCAGTTGGTGCAAGGCCCCCGGGGGGACGGCTATCCATGGGCTTCACGGTCGAGGCGTTTCGGATGCGCCAAGCGATGATTGTTTTTGATAAATGGCAACCAACGTGGGAACGTAACGTCGGACATCCCAGGCAGTTGCGTGAGGCAACCGGGTGAGGTCGAACCGCTCGTCGGATTCCACCACGAAGAGGCTTTCCAGCGGCGCGGCCTCGAGCATGGTTTGAAGTAGTTCGAGTAATTCGTCTTGCCGCTCGACGAAGAACGCATAAGGGGGCGAACAGAAGACGACCCAGGGAGTGGGGCCAAGGTCGGGACGCCGTTTCCACCAGCGGAACGTGTCAGCCGAGATCAGTTCGCAGAGAGGGGCAACGTCGAGGGTGGCGATGTTCTGGCGGATGATTGCAGCGGTGGGGTTGTGCATCTCGACCAGTGTCGCCCGTTGGGCCCCTCGACTAAGCGCTTCAAAAGCCAGGGCTCCCGTGCCGGCAAACAGGTCAATGGCATGCTTCCCCACGACCGCGGGGCCCAGGAGGTTGAAGACCGCTTCGCGGATGCGATCCTTCATGGGCCGGACGCGAAACTCGCCGCTGTAGAGGAGGCGGCGGCCACGGAATCGTCCGCCGACAATTCGCAGTCCCACGGTCCCCCCTGGGCGTTTGTCGGTAGGGTTGGCGAACCCTTTGTCGGAGGGGCTCGATTTGCGTTTTGCCATGCGTGCTCGATCATTGGGTATTCTTGTCCGGTCCCCCCGGACAACCGTCGCCCGTTATGGTAACGTAGAATACCCGAGGCGAGAAGCCTGGCGGCAACGATGTTGGGCGAGCGTCGGGATGCTGCGCATCGCCAGCGGCGTCTGATGTGGCCTTGCCTTGCGGCTGGCACGCGAGGACGGGTCTTCCCTAGAGCACAAAGGAGTGGAGTGCGAATGATGGCAGTCTGTATCCGCAGTGTGGTATTTGGGCTGGTTCTGGTGTTTTGCGTGGCGAGCCTTCCTGCCCAGGACAAGGCCCCGGCCGCCAAGCCCGGACCGAAGCATGCCGAGTTCGACCGGGTGTTTGCCGAGTGGAAGAAGCTGCTCGAACAGTTGCGCGATCTGCGTGAGGAGTACAGCAAAGCGAAACCGGATCGCAAGGGGGAAATCGAGAAGCAGTATGACCAACTGATTGCCAAGGGGGACGAACTCCAGCCGAAGGTGATCGAAACGGCGACCGCGGCCTACCAGGAATCACCCGCCGGCGATGAAGAGCTGGCCGATTTCCTCAAGGGGCTCGTCTACTGGTACTGGCGTTCGGATGACTACGAGAAGGCGGTTCAACTGGGCCAGATTCTCATCGAGAACAAGATTCCTGACAACAACGTCTACAACTGGGTCGGGATCTCCGCTTTCTGCATTGGTGCCCTGGACACGGCGGAAAAATACTTCCAGAAAGCTGACGAAAATGGCGTGTTGGACGCCATGGGCAAGCAATTCCGCGCCGACCTGGACTACTACAAGGACGCCTGGGCGAAGGAAAAAACGATCCGGGAAGCGGAAGCCAAGGCCGACGATCTGCCGCGCGTGCTGCTGAAGACCAGCCAGGGGGATATTGAGCTCGAGCTGTTCGAGAACGAAGCGCCCAATACGGTGGCCAACTTCATCTCCCTGGTCGACAAGGGGTTCTATAACGGCCTCGTCTTTCACCGCGTGCTACCCGGGTTCATGGCGCAGGGGGGCGATCCGAAGGGAGACGGCTCGGGAGGCCCGGGCTACACCATTCCCGATGAGGTGGATCGGCCCAACCATCGCCTCCATTTCCGCGGCAGCCTGAGCATGGCCAAAACGGCCCTGCCCGACTCCGGCGGATCGCAATTCTTTCTCTGCTTCGTGCCGACCAAACACCTGGACGGCAAGCATACGGTGTTTGGCCGGGTGATCCGCGGTATGGACGTCCTGGCTCGGCTCCGCCGGATTGATCCCGAAGGGCAGGCGACTCCACAGCCGGACAAGATCCTCGAAGCCAAGGTGCTTCGCAAGCGCAGTCATCCTTACGAGCCGAAGACGTTGGCGGAGAAGAAGCCGGAGAAGTGAGCGGCGGAGAAATCCGAGGGGCTGCCGCGCCGAACGTGGCGTGGCGATAGACGAAAGAGACGCATGTAGCCGGCGTGCAAGCCCGCCGGCTACATGGCGTGAATCAACGCTGGACGCTTGTCACCGACGCTCAGTCTTCAAGGACGTCTTTTTCACGGGCCTTGGCCAAATCGTTGATCAGGTTTTCATACTTCTTGGTGAGTTCCTGGATCTCTTCCTTGGCCGAGGCGCTTTCGTCTTCGGAGAGTTCTTTGTCCTTTTCGGCCTGATCGGCGGCCTTGTTGCCATCGCGGCGGATATTGCGAATGGCGACCTTGGCTTCCTCGGCCAGATCACGGACGCGCCCGACCATCTTGCGACGCACTTCGCCGGACAGCGGCGGGACGTTGAGCCGAATCACCCGGCCGTCATTCTGGGGCGTGAACCCGAGATCGCTGGCGAGGATCGCCTTTTCGATGTCCTTGAGCGTGCTCGGGTCGTACGGTCGAATGACAATCTGGGTAGGCTCCGGGGCGCCGACGGAGGCGACCTGCTTGATCGGTACCGGAGAGCCGTAGACCTCAACGCGCAACGAGTCGACCAGACCGGGGTTGGCACGGCCGGTGCGAATCCCCGCCAAGGAGGACTTGAGCACGCTGACGGCCTTTTCCATGCGTTCTTCGGTATCCAGAAGGATTTCTTCGTACGTCATGGGGAGGGTCCTTGGTGGGAGAAGAGGGTCAGGATTTGCCAGGCACGTTTCGGGTGATTAACGTGCCCACCCGTTCGCCGAGAATCGCCCGCTCGATGTTCCCTTCCTTTTTGAAGTTGAACACGAGGATCGGCATTTCGTAGCCGGCACATTTGGCGATGGCCTCTTGATCCATCACACGGAGATTCTGCCGGCGCACATCGTCGTAGGTCAGTTCGCTGTAGCGGACGGCATGCGGGTTCTTTTCGGGATCGTCGCTAAAGACGCCATCGACTCGGGTGGCTTTCAGGAGGATATTCGCTTCGAGTTCCAGAGCCCGCTGGGCGGCCGCCGTGTCGGTGGTGACGAATGGGCTGCCGGTGCCACCGACCAAGAGGATGATCCGGCCTTTTTCGAGGTGGCGTCGGGCACGACGGCGGATATAGGGCTCGGCGACCCCGTCCATGCGAATCGCCGTCATCAGGCGAGTCTCGACGCCCAGCGATTCCAACGCATCTTGGAGGGCCAGGCCGTTGATCACGGTGGCCAGCATGCCCATGTAATGGGCCGTCGCCTCGTGGATATGGGTATTGCCCGAGGTGAACTGTGCCCCGCGGAGGATGTTGCCGCCGCCGAGGACGATGGCGATCTGAGTCCCGTGCCGGGCGGCCCGGACAGTCTGCTCGGCCAGATGGACGACGGCATCCATCGCAATCCCTCGCTCTCCGGCATGGGAAAACCCCTCGCCGGAGAGCTTGAGGATGACACGTTGATAGGGGGAAGCGGAGGCTGGTTGGCCACCCACGGACATGGCAGTTACTCCTTGCCGATTTCCCAGCGGATGAAACGGACCAGGGTCATGCCACCGGCCTTGGCGACTTCGCCGACGGTCTGGTTCGGATCCTTGATGAAGGCCTGGTCGACCAGGCACTGCTGGGCGTAGAAGTCCTTCATGCGGCCTTCGATCATCTTGGCGATGACGTTCTCTGGCTTGCCTTCGGAGCGTGCCCGTTCGGTTTGGATCTCGCGTTCCTTGGCCACAAGCGCCGGATCGAGCTCATTGCGGGTCAGGGCGCTGGGATTGGCGAACGCGATGTGCATGCAGATTTCCTTGGCCAAGTCGGCGTTGCCGCCTTGGACTTCCAGAAGCACGCCGAGCGTGCCGTTGTGATGCGTGTAGGCGCCGCAGGGGCCGTTGAACCGTTGAACACGGTGCACCTTGAAGACCTCGCGGATCCGATTGTTCAGGTCGTCGAACCACTCGCCGAGCGTTTGGCCGGAGCGGCTCGGCGCCGGCTGAGCCAGCAGTTCCTCGGGAGTCGAGGCACCGGGTCCGGTGGCCAATTGCTGGGTCATCGCGTTGGCCAAGGTGATGAACTCTTCGCTATTGGCCACGGGGGCCGACTCGCAACGCAGGTCGACGATGGCGCCGACGCCTGCGGCGAAGTCCGCGTAGGTCGCCACGCGGCCAAACGCCGTTTCTCGGCCGGCGCTGGCCCGCTCGCTCATCTTCACCTTGCCCTTCTTGCGCAACAGATCGATGGCCAACTGCGTATCGCCGTTGGCTTCCTCTAACGCTTTCTTGCACTCCATCATCGGCAGATTGGTCTGCTCACGGAGCGCCTTGACGGCGGCTGCGGAAATCTCTGCCACGAAAACACCTCCTCATTCAACTCAGGTTGTCTGCACGGGGGAAACAGGGAGAAGGTTCAGAGCCCGGGGTGCGCGATTCAGCTCGGTCGCCGATCGCTCTTCGGTGCGACGACCTTGACGACCTCTGAACCTGGCGCCCAGAACCCTGAACCCGTTGTCTCCAACTACGACTGGGATAGCTTTCAGACCTGGACGGTCTCGCCCTCGGCTTGCTCTTGCTTGAGCATGCCGGCGGCCGCCTTGCCCGCCAATACGGCATCGGCCAGGAGCGACACGATCAACTCGATCGAGCGAATGCTGTCGTCGTTGCCCGGAATTGGCAGATCCACGTCATCCGGATCGCAATCGGTGTCGATCAGAGCCACCGTGGTGATGCCCAGCTTGTGGGCTTCGCGGATGGCGTTCTTTTCCTTGCGCGGATCGATCACCACCATGACCTCCGGCGCGCGATTCATCGTGCGCATGCCGTTGAGGTTGCGGAACATTTTGCGGTA